>CAYTRQ010000421.1:0-5057 GCA_964440025.1 uncultured Polyangiaceae bacterium
AGTGGTCTCCCTACCGACCACTTTTATGTGGTCGCAGCACTAGAGCGTCGATCAGTTTGCCACAAAGAGCTCCTGAGAAACGCCCCGACCCTCTTGCGAGGGGGCGTTTCTCGCCCGCTCTGCTTCCGCCTGCTGCACGAAATCGAGCCTCTCGTTCCCCTTGGGTCCAGGCGACCGGTTAAACCGGTCGCCGCTCTAGCGCTGCTTTCCGAGAGGGTAGACACACCTCAATCCGACATCATCGCCTTTTTCCGGTAAGCCGCGGCTGATGTTCTTGAGTTCCCCAGCGCGCTTGGACCGAAAGGAACCGCCTTTGATCCAAAGTGACCCGTCTTCGTCACGCGTCCATTCGGCAACGTTTCCTGCCAGATCGAAAACTCCTTCGGGGGTCGCTCCTTCTGGGCGCATCCCTGCTAGCTCGGGGGAGGATCCGTCTTCTGCACAGGGGCCGTCGACGAGCCCAAACACAGCTCGACGGCAAACTAAACCATGGGATCCCCATGGAAAGCGGCGTCCTTGAGGTCCCATGGCCGCAAACATCCACTCGGACTCCGTGGGAAGGCGGCCACCGGCGTAGGCGCAAAAGGCTTCGGATTCGGCTGCTGAGAGACCCGTGAGCGGCAACCCTGGTTCCTGGACGACCTCTTGCTTGGAACACAGCCCTGCCTGAACGCATTTCTGATAGCGGTTGACGGTGACTTCGACGCTATCGATGAGAAATGAGCTGACAGTGAGAGTTCGACGGCGTTTGATGTCGGAGCTGTCCCAATCGGTGGGTCCCAGGGTGAGGGTGCCGCCCTCGATCCGCACCTTTGCGGGGGGCATGACGCAACCATGCACAGGCTCGGCACGCCTGCTGGTGGCTCCTGGGCAGAGGGTAGGAGCACCGACGCAATGTTCCCCGGAGAAGGCTTGCCCCGGCGCGCAGCAGCGAGGCCCCAACTGCTGGAAATCCGCCGGACACAGATCGGGTGGGCTGCGCACCTGGGTGCCAAGAAGAACGACCCATGCCAGGACAGCGACTGCGGCGACGCCTGCCGCGACACTGGCGCCTCGAAAACTACGATCGGGTTGTTCTCGAGAGCTCGCCATTTTTGCCAAACTGGGATCTTTTGGCCCAAAGAAAGAACGTCATGAAGTGGGGCTGCGGTTCATCAAGGACTCCAGATCCTGCTCCGTCATCACCTGAGTCCCGTTTTTCTTCGCTGAGGTGAGCTTGCTCTGCCCGACTTTGTCTCCGCAGACGAGAAAGTCGGTTCCCTTCTTGACCTTATCGTGAACCACACCTCCATGGGCTCGGATATCCTGATGCACATCGTCGCGTTTTCGGCTCAACACGCCCGTGACGCAAAAGGATTGACCCTGAAGGATACCGCTCTCTGCAGATTCTTCCTTGGGTTCCGGCGTAGAGACACCCAATCTGTGGAGGCGGCGGAGCAGGTGGCGATTCTGTTCGTTTTCTAGATAGCGAGTCAGAGAATCGAGCATTTTGGGGCCAAAGCCTGGAATTTCTTCGGCGCGGGCTTGAGCGTCTTCCGAACTGAGTTCGACCAGCTCCCCGAGGCTGTGGATGGCTCGAGCAAGTTGTGCCGCGGCAACCTGACCGATCAATTCGATGCCGAGCCCTGTCAAAAGGGCGCTGAAAGGCTTCTGCTTCGACGCTTCGATGGCTGAAATGATATTGTGGGCGCTCTTTTTGCCGATGCGCGGAAGCTCCAGGAGTTGTTCCGTCGACAGCTCGTACAGGTCGGCAACGCTTTGGACCAGTCCTCTTTCGGTGAGCTCATGGACGAGACTTTCCCCGAGGTGGTCGATATCCATGGCGAAGCGCCGACTGAAGTACAGAATCGCCCCCTCTACCTGAGCGGGGCAGCTTGCATTGATGCAGCGCGTTGCCGCCTCGCCTTCCAGCCGGACCGCTGGCTCACCACAACTGGGACAGTGCTCCGGCAGCCGAAAAGCGGGGGCGTCTTTCGGCCTCTTGCTCCGCTCGACCGAGACGACCTGAGGAATGATCTCGCCAGCCTTTTCCACGACCACGCAGTCGCCGATTCTTACGTCGAGTCGATCGATGTGGTCCTGATTGTGGAGAGAAGCCCGCGCTACCGTTGTACCTGCCAGGGCGACTGGCTCCAAGTGGGCGACGGGGGTCAAAGCGCCGGTTCTGCCTACCTGCACGGAGATCTCGAGGAGCCTGGTCTTGGCCTGTTCCGCGCCGAATTTGTAAGCGATGGCCCAGCGGGGAAACTTCGCTGTGCTGCCCAGGACGTCCTGTTGCGCGTAACTGTCCACCTTGAGTACGGCGCCGTCGATTTCGTAGGGAAAGTTTGCACGTTGTCCTTCGATTCTCACGATGGCTTCATGGACTTCGGAAAGTGATTGACAAACCTTGTGACGACCGTGGGTGGGCAAGCCGAGTTCGGCGCAGCGGTCCAAAGCGGCCGAGTGACTGGGGGCGAAATCTTGCTCCAAGGCCTGCCAGATCACAGCTCGAAGCCGGCGTTCGGCGACAATTGCCGGCTCGAGCATGCGCAGGCTTCCACTCGCGGCATTGCGGGGGTTGGCGAAAGGGGCCTCGCCTCGCGCGGCGCGCTGTTCGTTGATGACGCCGAGATCGGATCGATAGATGACGACTTCGGCTCGGAGCGTCAACGACCCATGATAGTCGATGGTGAGCGGTAGGTTGCGAACAGTACGGATATTGGCTGTGATCTCCTCTCCCCACTTTCCGTCGCCTCGAGTCGATCCGGAGACGAGACGGCCATCTTCGTAGATGATTTCCACGCTGGCGCCGTCGAGCTTTGGTTCGATGCAATAGGAGATGACGGCGTCGTCTCGGAGGCCCTGGCGGACGCGACGGTCGAATTCGGTCAGATCGGCCTCGGAATAGGTGTTGTCGAGTGACATCATCGGGGGCACATGACGAACCGTTTTGAGATCGGTTCGTGTGCCCCCGACCCGCTGAGTGGGGGAGTCGGGCGTGACGAGTTCGGGATGTTGGTTTTCCAGCTCTTTGAGCCGAAGGTAGAGAGCGTCGTAGTCCTGGTCGGAAATGATGGGATCATCGAGCACATAGTAGCGATAGTCATGAGACCGTATTTCGCGGACGAGCTCTTGGTGCTGTTTCTTCAGGTCGTTCACTTTTGGGTGGCTCTTCATGTCCTCCGCTGCGCAGGGGCGAGGACGGGCGATAGGCTTGAATCTTTTGTCGCGGTTGAGGAGATCGAGCGCAGAATACGCTTGGATTGGCGTCTTGAACGCCCTGTCACAACTTGGAATGGCTTCCAAGAAAATCCGCCCGGAGAGCATTGTCCCTCACTCGACGAATCTCCCTGACGCTCGGTCCGAGGGGGCTCAGTCCGAGGGGGCTCGGTCCGAGGAGGCTCGGTTTCTGAAGGCTTGGAGTTGAATTCGACTGGGCTTCTCTTCATCGATCGATGGATTTCGCGAACAAACGCAGGTAAGGGCAGACGGACCGTCATCGTTCCGAATTCCACTATCACCGAATCGCCATGGCCCACCGCGTTCTTCTCATTGCCGAAGCAGCCAATCCAGAGTGGGTGAGCGTACCTTTAGTGGGTTGGCCCCATGCGTTGGCCCTTTCACAGGTGTCCGAAACCCATCTTGTGACGCAGGTCAGGAATCGAGCTGCCATTCTACGCTTTGGTTGGCAGGAGGGACGTGAGTTCACCGCGATCAATTCGGAATCCGTAGCAAGGACTGCCAACCAAGTGGGCAACTTTCTGCGTGGTGGCAAGGGGAAAGGATGGACGACTGCGACGGCCATGAAAATACCCGGTGAACTTTACTTCGAGCACCTGGTTTGGCGACAGTTCAAAAGACAACTCGAAGAAGGCCAGTACGATCTGGTGCACCGCTTGACGCCCCTCAGTCCAACATCACCGAGTTTCCTGGCCACCAAGCTACGCAGGATTTCCGTGCCCCATGTCATTGGGCCGCTCAATGGGGGAGTCCCCTGGCCTCGTGAATTCGATGCAGAACGGCGTGCGGAGAAAGAATGGCTTTCCTATGTTCGGGGAGCCTACCGCCTGCTTCCAGGACAGCGAGCCATGCGGCGAGACGCTAGTGCAATCCTTTGCGGTTCCTCGGAAACCTATGCGGAGTTCGAAGGAACTTCCGGCGACCGACTGATCTACATGCCAGAAAATGCGGTGGACCCGCAGCGCTTTTCGGCGCTTCTGTCCGACGAGCCCGTGCAGGTACCCAGTGGGCCTCTTCGAGTAGCCTTCGTCGGTCGTCTCGTTCCTTACAAGGGGGCAGACATGTTGCTGGATGCGGCGAGCGCTTTGGTTCGGCAGGGTGAGGTCACTCTCGACATTATCGGGGACGGACCGGAGCGACCTGCGCTGGAGCGCAAGGCACGCGAGCTGGGGATGGATCACGGCGTCGAGTTTTCGGGCTGGCTTGATCACGCGGCGGTGCAGCCGCGGCTGAAGCGGGCCAGTGTTTTGGGTTTTCCAAGCATTCGGGAGTTCGGAGGCGGTGTGGTGCTCGAAGCGATGGCCCTCGGACTGGCGCCTTTGATCGTGGCCTACGGTGGACCCAAGGAGCTCGTGACCAAGAGCAGTGGGCGGAGTGTTCCCATCGGATCGCGCTCGCAGATCATCGAGGGGTTTCGGGAGCAATTGGGGCAGCTCACAAGGGACCGCGACTTGGTGGCTCGGCTCGGCACGGCGGCGCGGCAGCGGGTCCGCCGGCATTTTACGTGGGGCAAAAAAGCGGAACATAGCCTTGAGGTCTATGACTGGGTGCTTGGCCGTGGGCCGAAGCCGGATCACGGGATGCCTCTGGCCGATTGAGTGCTCGCTGTGGAAACTCGCTGCTGAGGGATCCAAGCGGGATCTCCACGAGGCCGTCCTTCGGAGAGCTCGCCGTGCAGGCGAATTCACGAACGATTTCTTTGCGTCACGCCCGGTTGTTTTTGTTCGCTTGCCCGCTAGCGTCCGGGCGTCATGGGCGAGACACCTCCGCCATCACCGAGCGATAGTTGGCCAGTCCCGTCGGAGGCCCGGCCCCCGTCGAAGGGAGAGCTGGTG
>CAYTRQ010000422.1:0-5055 GCA_964440025.1 uncultured Polyangiaceae bacterium
TTGCAACCGATGACGACCGGGGAGATGGCAACAGTGGCGGTGACGGTTGCGGTTCCCACGAGTAATGAGCGAATGAGCGCGTAACTGGCGCGCGAGGCACGAAACATCTGTTTTCCTCCCAACGGTGAACGCCGAATCACAAGACGGCGGAGCTGAACGGTAGGCTGGTCGTGCTGAAAGTGTCAACGAATCGGCGTTTCGAGCTGACGATCGTGAGCTGTGGAGGAGAAAAACCTACATCGCCGCACCTGTCGAGTCGCTCGGAGCCCCCGCGAGTGGGCGGTCGTTGAATGCGAGGTCGGTGGATTGTCGCTCTGCCAGGTCATGGTCGCGTTCTCGATTGGGCCCACGTTCCCCTTCAGTCGCCCTGCTTCGCGACCTGTCGTGCGGTGGCAAGGTCCCACGGAGGGATTGAAGGCCTGATTGGCTTGGGGGCCGAGCCTTGTAGCGTAGTTCGCGTCTCCAAATGCCGTTTCGTCGCCCGCCCCTTTCGGGGCAAGGGCGGGCGACTCCGCTTTTTTGCCTGGATTGTGCTCCACTACGCTTTGTTGCTTGTTGGTTCGCATCCATTTGTGGATGCGAACTAGCGTAGGCTTGGTCAGCGACGGGCTCGCACCGAGTGGAGCTTGTCCACGATCCACTCATGGAGCCCGGGTGCCGCTGCAACAATACCGGCATCATTTTCCAGTGTTGCCGCCCGATAGTCGAGGGCCTGACCGTGGGCATCCGTATAGCGCCCTCCGGCGGCGGTGATGATGGCGTCTGGAGCACAGCTATCCCACCGGCATCCGGCACTTTCCGGGGCAAGGTAAACGTCTGCCCTGCCGCTTGCGACGGCAGCTCCTTTGAGTCCGGCGCTGTGCACTTGAAGGATCTCGGCGGGTGCCAGTGCGCGAAGCGATCGCTCTAGCAATGAATCCGGATGGCTTCGAGAGGCGGCCACCCGAGCCTTGTCAGGGGATGAGGGGGGGGCGATGACCAAAGGGAACGAGCTTTTGTCGGGAAGAATTTGTGTTGCTCCTCTGCCTACGGCACCGACCCATGCTGTTCCGGTCGTCGGTGAATAGAGGACGCCGTGTGAGGGGCGGTCGCCCTGGAGTAGGCCGATCATCACCACGAACTGATCGCTTCGCGCCACGAACTCCCTGGTGCCGTCGAGCGGGTCGACGAAAAATACGCACTCCGCTTGGCGATAGTGGTTCCAGTCGCGTTGGGGGCTCTCTTCGGCCACCACGGGGATGTGAGGAAACAACGTCTGCAACCTGCTGCAGATAAGCTCGTTGGCGCGCCGATCGGCTTCGGTGACGGGATCACGGGGGCGCTTGTAGTCGACTTCGAAGGGATGACGATAAACGTCGATGATTTCGACCGCGGCGGCTCGGGCCAGGGAGAGTAACTGCTCGAGGAGGGGGTCCATCGGTGTTGCCTTTTGAATCGCTCTGCCGACTGTGGCCGGCGAACCGCCCTATTGCTGCTATTGACCGTTCGCTGACCGGACACCCAGCTGCTCGAGGCGGTTCTCGAGAGAGTGAAGTTTTGCTTCCGTGAGATAGGGACCCTCGCATCTTGCATCCCGCACGAGTTGATCCAGTTGGGTCGAGTTACGAGGTCCAAGCAGGGCACAGCTGACGAGCTCATTTTGGAGAGCGAAGCGAACCGCCGCAGCTCTCATCGTTTGGATGTCTCCGCTGACGAGAGGCCTGACCGCTTCGAGCTGTTGAATGCGCTTGGCCAGTCCGCCGTCTGGCCATCGATCTTTGCGATGGTCATGTGCGCCAAAGACCTTGCTCCGCGTCCAGCGACCCGTGAGCAAGCCGTAGGCGAGGATCGAATGAGCGACAAGACCGACTCCAGCCTCACGGATTCGGTCTTGCAGAGCACGCAAGGGCTCCACGTGGAAAATATTGTAGGGCACGCTGAGGATTGGCGCGCCCGCGTCGAGTGCCGCCTCAGCGACCTCTTGGTCGCCTGCACTCACTCCCCAACTGGTGACAATGCCCTCCTCTGCGAGTTCTTGGAGGGCTGAGGTCGCTTCTTCTCTTTGGATGGTCTGGCGCGACGGGTTGTGGAGGAGGGCAATCAAACCAACTCGGTTGCCGAGGTGTTCTCTCGACTTCTTTCCAACCTGGCGGAGGTAGTCTCGGGAAAAGTTTTTCGAGGTTGGATCGGTTGTTCGGTCGGTTCCCAGCTTGGTGACGACGACGATCCCGTTGTCATGGGTCAGCTCCGCGAGGGCTTCTCCGAGAGCTCTCTCCATTGCGCCACCTTGTTTCTCGGAGGAGGTCCCGTAGCTGCTCGAGGTCTCGAACAGCGTGATCCCCATCTGCGCCGCGCGGCGAATCACGCGCTTCGCCTCTTCTTGAGCGACGTTGCCGTACGCTTCACCGGAGAGGCCCCAAGTGCCCAGTCCGAGCTCGGTCACCTCGAGACCTGTTTTGCCCAGCACCCGTCGCTTCATGGCGGGCGTTTACCACGCCGGGTCCGCAGCGTCAGGTAGGAAGAGGTGCCACTCGACAACGGGGCGAGCTCGTGGAACATCCTTGCCTCTCATGCGTGATGATCCCTACGCTGATGCCCCGATGCTTCCCGAGGGCGAAGAACTGGACCCTCGGAAGCTCTTTGCCACCGAAGACAACGGGACAGACGGTGGTGAGGCCCACTTCCCCGTTGAACTGGAGATCGGTCCTGGTCGAGGATGGTTTCTTTTCGAGCGACTGGAGGCAGCGCCTCTGGTGCGCATGATCGGCCTGGAGGTCCGGCGTAAGTGGGCCACCATTGTCGACCGGCGTTTGGCCCAAAGAGGTCTTTCTTCTCGTGCCCGTGTGTTTGCTGAAAACGCCAAGTCGGCTCTGCCACGGCTGCAGTCGAACTCGATATCGATCGCGTATGTGCATTTTCCCGATCCTTGGTGGAAGAAACGGCATGCGAAGCGTTTGGTGCTGACCGAGTCGCTACTGACGGAACTCTCACGAATCATCGTGCCCGGCGGAGAGCTGTTCATTCAGACCGACGTGATGGAGCGGGCCGACGAATATGAAGCTCGGGTGGGGGCGTGTCCGGATTTCTCTTCCTATTCGGGACAAGCGCGCATTGGGGACAATCCCTACGGGGCTCGCTCTCCCCGGGAACGCAAATCCCTTGAACATGGCCTTCCTGTGGTCAGGCTCAGATATCGTCGAGTGGAACCAGAGGACCGCAAACCAGAACGCGAGCACATGATCTCCAAAGACTCCGCCGCAGCTCGGTTGCCTGCGGCAGTGCCGTCAAGAGAGCCCCTTTCGGGTTGATGTACCGGAGCTCCTCGTTCGTTCCCCTTCGCAGTTGATCCTTCCAGAATCCCCGCGGTACCGTGCATTCATGGTCCGGGCCATGTTGCCGCTCTTGCGTGTTGTCTCGAGTTCGTCGCTTTTTGTGGCCCTTTTGTTGCCAGTTTTTGCCGGCGGTTTGGTTGTTGCGAGCTGCAGCAACTACGCTGACATGTTGCAGCGAGGGCAGGGGTACTACGAGCAGAACGAGTACGAGCGAGCATTGAGTGTCTGGCGCCACCTCGACCACGATCTCAGTGCTCTGGGACCAGGGGAGAAGGTGCGGTTTTACTACTTGCGTGGCATGACGGACTATCGTCTCGGTTATCGGAGTCATGCTCGTTACTGGCTAGGACTAGCGAAAGTCTCGGCCGGCTCGGCGCGCAGTGCGCTTCAAGAGGACGAAGTGAAGCGGATGACGGCTGCATTGGACGAGCTCAACCGAGAGGTGTTTGGTCTGGAGCCCCGTCAGGGGAGCGGGACTCAGGTGCTCGGGGACAAGTGCTCCTGGACATCCGAGTGCGAGGCAGGTTTTGTTTGCGCTGATGGGGTCTGCATTCAAGCAACCTCGGAAAAAGATCCAGCCAAGAGCGATGCGTCCCAGGCGCCCGAGGCTTCCGATCAGGTTGCTTCGAGTCCCTCAGGAAAAGGCTCACCCGGGGGACAGCGAGTGGAATCGGGCTCTTCGGTAGAGCAACTGCGTCAGGGGGAGTGAGCGGCGGGTTCTCGGCCTTCCTGGGGATCAAAGTCACAAAGCTGTGAAGTCACAGGTTCATCGTCTTTTGATCGGGCGCCAAGTCGTGCTCAGGCTGGCCGTCGTCGGGTTCCTCTCCGCCTGTGCCAAGCACCACGGACGAGCGAGCGTTTCTTCGCCTGAGCCCGTCGTCGAACGGACCAAGGTGGAGCCGACGGTTGTGACGCCCCTTGAAGCGCTCCCGGTCACCGAGCTTCTGGCTCGCGCCGAGCGACGTCTTGAAAATGGGGACTATGAGTTAGCGCGTCGTGATTATCATCAAGTGCTCCTCGCCGCGAAGGGCGAGCAAGTTCGGGCTCGGGCCCATTGGGGGTTGGGTACATCATGGGATATGCAGTCAAGCTACAGCAAAGCTCTTGAATCCTACCGCGATGCGGCGGCTTTGAAGTCATCGCTCCGGGCGCCGGCACGGGTTCGCGTGGTGCGTATCCTCGTCTACTTGGAACGGTATGAAGAGGCGAGCGCGGTTGCCCATCGCGTGTCCCTCGAAGGAAGAACGACTCTTGAGCGGGTGGCCATTCTTGGTGCACGGGCATTGGGGGCCTTGTGGGCTCACTCCGCAGACGAGACTGCCCTACGAGAGAGCGAACGATATGTGCTCGAGGCGAGGACGATCATCGAAACCCACGAGCTGAGTCGAGTGAGGCAGCCACCGCTCGAGGTCGCCTCGGTTTTCTTTGCGCTGGGGGAAATTCGGCGATTGCGAGCAGAAGAAATGGGCTTCGAGACGCGGCCGGATCATTTCACTCAGCGCCTCGAAGACCGGTGTCGACTGATTCTCGATGCCCAAGCTGCGTACTCCGAGGTGATGCGTTCTGGGAATGCTCATTGGTCGGCGATGGCGGGTGTGCGCGTCGGTCAACTGTATCAAAGGCTTCATGAGGATCTCATGTCGATGCCCAGTCCGCCCTCTGCCGAGCGACGCGATCGCCAAGCCCTTTTTTGGGCTGCCGCTCGACTCCGCTACGGTATTCTTCTCCGAAAAGCCGTGCGAAT
>CAYTRQ010000423.1:0-4961 GCA_964440025.1 uncultured Polyangiaceae bacterium
CGAGGCGTTCGACGAGCTCATGGAGCAAGCCGGGGCAGAAAACAACGCCTCCACCTGGCTCGACTTTACCCAGTACCAAGAGACATTTCCTAAATCCCATCTACCGCTGATTGTCGACCTCGAATCGCGACGCATGAATCGACTCGTGCTGAGAGATCCTCAGGTCGACAGCGAGAAAGAAGTGGTGGAAAATGAGCGTCGCTTTCGAGTGGAAGACGATGTGCTCGGAGCAGCCGATGAACTTCTCTGGAAAACGGCTTTTCAAGAGCATCCGTATCATTGGCCGACCATCGGCTGGATGGAAGACATTCGCTCGTTTACCACGGTCGACTGCGAGCAGTTTTACCGAACGTACTACGCGCCGAACAATGCGAGCGTCATCCTGGTTGGGGATCTCAGTGAGTCCAAAACGCTCCGCTTGTTGAGCCAAGCCTATGGCCCCATCCCTCCCTCCTCGCTTCCAGTAGAAGATATCCAGCCCGAACCTCCGCAAACCGCTGAGCGCCGGGGAGAATTGGCCCAGCCAACGGCAACGGAAAAGCTCAGTATCGGATACAAAGGGCCTGCTCTCGCAGACGGCGACCACGTGCCCATGTGCGTTTTGCTCGAGATCTTGACCGGCGGACGCGCCAGCCGACTTTTCCGTGCTCTGATTTCAGACTCGCAAGTTGCTTCCGAGGTTCGTGGACACGTCGGCCCCCATAGGGATCCGAGCTTGGTCGAGGTCTTTGCATCGGCAAGGGAAAACCACACTGCGGAGGATCTCCTCAGAATCGTAGATCCGATCATCGGCGAGACGCTGGAAAAGCCGGTCACCGTGCAGGAGATCCAACGCGCCGTGGCTCGTTCGGAACTCGAGCTCACCTCGGGAATGGAGTCGGCCGATGGCAAGGCGGGAACCATTGGCTTTTTCGAATGCGTCTTGGAAAATCCGTCGGAAGCTTTCACACGCCTCGAGCGCATGCGCAGTGTCACCCCAAGCGACGTCCTGAGGGTCGCTCGCCGCTACTTGAGGCCGGAATTTCGCACCGTCATCGCCGTACGCAGGGAGCAATCATGACCCCGCAAGTGCTCTTGTCGCTGGAACCCACCCTGCCTCTTCTCCATGTCTCCGTCGCACTGGAAACAGGCAACATCGAGGATCCTCCGGGAAAGGAGGGAACCACTCGACTGCTGCTTGGACTCCTCAGAAGGACGGCAAACGGAAGGACTGCAGACCAATGCGACGAGCTCCTCGACTCGCTCGGCGCCAGCCTGGGCGTCCAGGTTGGACGCAACGTCGCCGCATTCCACGGAACGGTGATCTCACGTGCCTCAGAGAGGTTTTTGAACTTTCTCGACGAGGTGCTCACGGCCCCGCACTTCGAGCAGGCCGAATTCGAAAGAACCAAGAGCGAATTTCAGGCACAGCTCGTCGACGCCCTGGATGACGACTCGACCCTCGTCAGGCGTTTCTTCTCTCGCAAATTCTTCGAAGGGCATGCCTACAGCCGCCTTCCTACACTATCGAGTCTTTCGAAGATCACCCTCGACGACATCCGGGCCCAATACGAAAAGCTCTTCACGGCCCCCGCGTTGATTTTTGCCTTTGGCGGATCCGCTGACGAAGCTGCGCTCAGCAAGTGGGCCGAGCGTGTGAGCCACAAACTCCCTCCCAGCCGGAACGCCGAGCCTTCCATCATCGAAGCACCTCGAGGCCCGCAGGGAAGAATCCTTCAGTTCGTCGACAAGCCACATCGGTCGCAAACACAAATCTTGATAGGGTGCCTAGGCACCCATCCTCGAGACGAAGACCATATCCCTCTCCTCGTAGGCCACATCATCTTCGGCGGAACATTTTCTGCACGGTTGAGTCAGGAAGTACGAGGAAAGCGGGGATGGTCTTACGGGGCCTATTCGAATCTTCCTCTCGATCGCCAACGGTTGCCATTTTCTCTTTGGACGTTTCCGGGGGCGAGCGACGCCAGCGCTTGCCTCCAGCTCGAACTCGAGATGTTACGGCACTTCATCGAGCGCGGGGTGAGCGCTCGAGAGCTCTCCGCGGCGAAGCGCTACCTGAAGAATAGCCACGTTTTCACGGTCGATACGGCAGAGAAGCGCCTGACACAAATGCTTGACACCGTCACCCTCGATCTTCCCCCGAGCTACCACGAAGAACTCATTCCACGCGTTCAGGCAGTCACCCGGGACCAGATCCAAGAAGCTCTCATCCGACGCCTCAGCTATCAGAACCTCCTGATCACCGTGGTTGGAACCCACGAAACCATCGGAACGGAAGTGGAAACGGCGGTGAAAGCAGAAAACGTCCAAGTCGTCCCATTCAATAGCGACGAATGAGCTCGTTGGCAAAAAACTCTCGAGGGATCTATGAGATGGAATCCAGGAGAGTCGCGCTGAGCCTCTTGCCCCAATCCCGGGCACTTTGGATGAGCGACGCCCGGGTCTGCACGAAGTCGTCCGAGGGCTCGAGGACACGCCGGAGATGAAGGTAGAGTTTTAGCTTGGGCTCTGTACCGCTTGGACGCACGAGGACACGCATGTCCCCCTCGACATCAAAACACAAGAGATCTTGCGCGCCGAGATAAAAAGGACGCTTTTCTGCACCCTGCAAATAGTCGGTGATGATTGCCCCTTGGAGCTGTCTCGGGGGCTCGTTGCGGAGCACGGTCATTGCATCCCTCGCTCCTTGCTCCGCAAAACGGTCAGGAAATCGAACGCTTACCCCAACAGAAACCCAAAGCCCCATGCGGCGATAGATACGTTCCAGCCTGTCGAGAAGTGCCCGGCCCGTTCCCTCGCGGTGAAGGAGGGCGCAGAGATGTAAAGCACCAGCAATACCGTCCTTATCAAGCGGCGCTGGATTGTCTTTTCTCCCCCGGAAGAAGTAACCGAGAGCTTCCTCGTAACCAAAGACACAAGCAGGATCCGAGAGAGCCGCACGGCACAGCCATTTGAAGCCGGTCAGAGTTCGGAGCACCCGAGCTCCGTGCCGCTCGACCAAGGCCTCGAGGCCGGGCGAGGACACGATGCTCGACACGCAGGAGACGCATGAAGTCGACGCCTTGGAATGCTCGCTGACGATAGCGTCGGCCAAAAGCAGCCCCACATCATCTCCACTCAGCATTTCCCATGTTCCGTCGAAAGGCAACGCCACCGCCAGGCGATCGGCATCCGGATCGTTGGCCAGTGCGATCTCACAATCCGCACTTCGTGCCTTCGCAACGAGGAGATCGAGCACGCCGGGCTCTTCGGGGTTTGGGAACCGGACGGTGGGAAATGTCCCGTCAGGAGCACTCTGCTCGCGTACGGGATGGAGAGCCACCGGAGTCCCCTCGAATGCCCGGGAGACAAACTCGAATCCGACACCGTGGAGCGGTGTGTAGGCCACTCGCATCGATGGCTCAGAGCCCCATGTCACTTGAGCAGAGAGTTGCTCGAAGTAGGCAGCAAGCGCACTTTCCGGAAGCATTCGCACTGCGGACGGATGCCGAGCCATCTGCACGTAACGGGGAGCCCTTCCAAGAGCGCCTGCGATCTCCGTGTCCCAGGGCGCAACAATTTGAACTCCCTCGTCATCATAGACCTTGATCCCGTTGTCCTCGCGCGGATTGTGGCTCGCGGTTACCACCACCCCGGCCCCCGCGTTCAAGTGAAGTACTTAATAGGAAACGTGGGGCGTGGGAAAAGCCTGACGACCGTGCCACACGCGAGCTCCAATGCCGGCAAGCACGTCTGCGATACACTGGGCAAACCGTTTGCTGTCGCGTCGGGCATCATAGCCGACAACAACGCCTCGCTCGACGAGATCCCTGCGCCTCAGCACATCTCCCAGCCCCCAGCCGAACCGAGCCGCAAGCAACAGGTTCATTCGAGCGGCACCGGGACCTACGGGACCACGAAGACCGGCCGTACCAAACTTCAGCGGATGTTCGAACGCTGCCCGAAGCGCCTTCTCATCGCTTTGTCGAATGGCGGACAGTATCTCTGAGCGCGTCACTTCATCGGGATCGTCTTCCGCCCAAGCACGAGCCTCGGCTTTGAGATCGTTCATCTCCGCACCAAGCGCTGAGGACTCACGGCCTGGAGGGCTAGCTGACCGCAGGCAGCCGAAACGTCGTCACCCCGGCGAGTGCGAACAAAACAGCTATAGCCGCGCGAGACCAGGCGCTCGCGGAAAGCGATCACCCTCTCCGGCTCAGGAGCGCGCAAGTCCGACGCTTCAATCGGATTCATGGGAATGAGGTTGATTTTAACGCGGAGCTCCCGAAGAAGTTCAGCTAAAGAATCCGCCTGTTGAACGCTGTCGTTAATCCCTCCCATAAGCGTATACTCGATGGTCATGCGGCGTCGTGCAGGCAGAGGATAGTCCTTCAAAGCGCGGATCAGCTCTCTCACGGGATAGCGGCGATTGACGGGCATGATTTTGTCCCTGACCTCGTCGGTTGGCGCGTGGAGCGAAACGGCTAGCCCAATTCTACCCGAAAAGTCTTCCCCGAGTTTTCGGATGCCAGGAACCAGTCCCACGGTCGAAACCGTGATCCGTCGGGGGCTCATATTACGCCCCTCACGATGGGTGAGCAATGTGAGCGCCCGAGCCGTCTCCTCATAGTGATGGAGAGGCTCACCCATGCCCATAAACACAAGGTTACGCAGTTCTTCATCGGCTCGAAGGTATCTCCTTGCAATAAGAACTTGGAAAACGACTTCAGCCGCCCCCAACCCTCGAAAAAGTCCGGATTGACCGCTCGCACAAAACCCACAACCCATGGCACAACCAAACTGGGTCGAAATACAAAGCGTCACACGCTTTTTCGGAACATCGACTTCTTCGTCCTCGTCGCTCGTGGCAACATCAAGATCCCCTTCCATCGGTGTCATGGGGATCAAGACGCACTCCACCTTGGCACCACGAGCCAGCTCGATCAGTAGCTTACGCGTTCCATCACTCGCTTCGTAGGCAC
>CAYTRQ010000424.1:0-4944 GCA_964440025.1 uncultured Polyangiaceae bacterium
GACCGCCCTCGCCCCGCAAGGGGCGGGCGACGAAGCGCCTTTTGTAGACGGGAACTGGCCTGGTCTTCATGAGTTTCTTTCAAGAGTTCGTGTGGAGCATCACTACCGTCCGCTAGGGCGTGGTACATCTCCAAGGCGGTGAGCTCGCCTTGCTCAGAGCGAAGCACGTCCAAGACGCTCCCTTCGAAGGCGGATGTTTCAGATTGCAAAAGCACCGAAGCAGCTCCGTCGGGCAGCTCACCACCGATGAACGTCAGTTTTTCTCCGTCCTTTTTCTTGCAGATTGCTGCCCGAGTTGTTCGAGCTTGTTCAGGTTGCTCGTCAGCATCTCGCGCAGGCAGAGCGTCACGGTTCACCGAGCTGCGATTTCAGGACGGCGTGGTGACCTGGCCGAAGACCCGCAGTAGAGTCGGAGGATGGCAACACTGCGCTACCAAGTGATCGACGTGTTTACGGAGAGCGCCCTCAATGGGAATCCTCTCGCCGTATTCTCCGAAGCGGGAAACCTAGACGTTGAGACCATGCAGGCGCTGGCGCGCGAGCTGAACCTCTCAGAAACCACCTTCGTTTCCCCACCCACACGTGGAGGAAGCGCACGCGTGCGTATCTTCACACCAAGGCAAGAGATTCCCTTCGCGGGTCATCCCACTTTGGGAACGGCCGTCGTCCTCGCCCAGAGCTCCGGAGTCTCCGCCGTCACCCTAGAACTGGGCGTAGGTCTGGTTCCCGTCGTCTTTGAGCCCCCCACGGATCTTGGTCTCCGTTGCGGCTGGTTCCGCCGACCATCTCCCGGCCCCGTCGAGCAAAGTCACACGCGGGAACTGATAGCTGCCCTTGGACTCAGAGAATCCATCGGTGTTCCAACGGTGTACGACAACGGGATGCTTCATGGGGTTGTGCAGGTCGCGAACTATCAGGAACTCGCCAACCTGCGCCCGAACTTCGCCGCACTGGCGGGGATGCCCGTCGACACAATCGACGTGTTCTCCGTTGAGGAGGCCGAGGCCCACCTGAGGGTCTTCGCGCCAGCCCACGGCATCCCAGAGGACCCAGCAACTGGCTCAGCCGCCGCGCCGTTGTTCGAATACCTGGTCGCACAAGGACAACTGCCCCGGAACGCCACCTTGTCGATTCGCCAAGGGGACTTTGTTCAACGTCCCTCGAGAATCCTTGTCCGCCGGGCGGAAACCGACGAACGCGAGACTCCACTCATCGAGGTGGGCGGAACCGCCGTTATCGTAGCAGGCGGCGAGTTCAACCTCCCCAACTTGTCACTGCCCTGACGTTCCAGGGACTGGGTTTCAACCGTTTTTTTGGAACGTACCTCTCCACACCGTTGGGTGATAAGAGACGTTTCTACTGTTGTTCGAGGCGCGCGGCTGGAACGAGCATGGCTACCCTGTTCTCCCTAGCCACCTACGTGAGTTCCTCGCCGGCTGCGAAGGCGTCTGGGTCGGTTTGCATCTACCTACAAACGACACTCTGCTCGGCGGCGAGCAACCAGACCGATGGTCGCCGGGTTCGCCTCCTGGGCTTCTCGCGTACCGACGGCTCGCCTCCGAAAGTAGCGCTCTGGTCCGCTGCAGCTCAGCTATCTTTTGATCTATCGCTTCGATTTTCGCAACCATTCGATCTCTGCCTCGTGCGCACGACGCCCGATTGTGATCGATAAGCTCAAGAACATCCGCTGTCTCGCGAAGCGTAAAGCCGTATTGGGTTATCTCCTTGATAACGAGCAGTCTCTCCAGGACCTCGCGTGAGTACTCCTTGTAGTTGTTCTTTCGTCGCTCGGACGGGCCTATGCGTATCAATCCTTTCTTTTCGTAGAAGCGGATCGTATCCTTCGAGCAACCCGTTCGGCGGGCAAGCTCTCCTACAAGCATTTTTCTCTCCTTGCTCCTTGATTCGCTTGACCGTGGATTATGCTCCACCGTTTACGTTCCCAGTATGAGCAAGACACATAATACGAGCGGTACCGAGAGCATAGCCGATTCGAAGGAAACGGCTCGCCCTCTCGCGTGCGATGTGACGGCACTGACACACAACGATCGCGAGCGCCTCATGGCGATCTCGAACGAGCTGTTCGGGGCGGCGAAGGAAATTCGCGAGATCGATGTGGGCTATGAGCTGACCTTTCCCGATATCGGCAGCGACATGGCTGAGGCCCTTTCCTACTTTGTAACACACGACAGCCTGTGCTGTCCGTTTATACGACATTCCATTGTGATCGAACCGTACAGCCGGGTGACGATACTACGACTTGACGGGGGGCCGGGTGTGAAAGAGTACATCGGTGCGGAGCTGGAACGCGGTCTTCTGGACGACCGCCGCCTTTCGTAGCGTTTCGCGTGTTCCGGGCCCTTGGTCGTGCGCTCTCCCGGCTGCGTGTGGCACCGGCGAAGATACAGGCAACCGGCTGGCTTCGCCCTTGTCCTCTGGTTCAACGACACCCAAGGCGAGGAAGATCACGACCGTCGTGAGCATCGCGAGGAATCCGCTTGCAGCGCCGGCCGTGAGACGAACGATGCTCGGGAGTAAACGATTGATCGAGCAGATTGCTCAGTTCATGGCTCGCGCTGTTTTGCTGATGAAGCAGGAGCGGCCTGACGGTTCTGCGGCAGGGCTCGAAGTCGGCACCGAGCCGCGCGACATCCATCGCGTGTTGGCTGATTGGTTCCTGGGGTGTCCAGTCCGGGCATCCCAGACTTCACCTCCATTGCTTCGCGAGCTACCTTTCGCGGCTCTCACTCGGCCGCGACGAAGGGTCGGCGGAGGGAGATCGACTCCTGGCCGTCGGGCCGATGCCCGGGTGGCATCCTGGTTGCAGCGAACTCTCACCATGAGGGCCGACGCTTCTTCTGGAACCCATCTCGTCACCCAGGGGCCGGCGGAGACGCGTTCGGGGCAGTCTGCTGACCGCCGCCATCTCCCTTTGGCTCCCCGAGCACCCAGTGGGCAGGGCGTCCCTCTTGCCGCTCCGCGGGACTTGGATCGCCATTTCCGGCCGCGCTTCGCCGTGTGGGAGCTCACTCTGGCCTGCACGTCCCGCTGTCGGCATTGCGGGTCCCGGGCAGGAGCGCCCCGGCCGGAGGAGCTCACGACCGATGAGTGTTTGCGGGTGGCCGGAGAGCTGGCCGATCTGGGGGTGATCGAGGTATCGCTGATCGGTGGCGAGGCATTCCTCCATCCTGGCTTTTTTGATGTCGTCGCAGCTCTCTCTCGTCGCGGGGTGAAGGTGGCCATCGCGACCGGGGGCGTCGGACTCGACGCGACCCTGGCGCGCACAGCCGCCGAGGCCGGTCTCAGCAGTGCCAGCGTGTCCATCGACGGCTTGGGCAAGACTCATGACGCCGTGCGTGGCGTCAAGCGGGGGTTCGAGCAAGCCCTCCAAGCACTCGACCATCTTCGTGCAGCCGACATCTACGTCGGGATCAACTCGCAGATTCACCGTCGTGCCATCGACGAGATCGAGCTCCTGTCCGAGTTGGTGATCGAGCAGGCGGCCCGTGCGTGGCAAGTCGCGCTCACCGTGCCTATGGGGAATGCGGCTGACCGCCCCGAACTCCTCCTCCAGCCCCACGACCTCTTGCGCGTCGTCCCAGCGCTGGCCCGAGCCAAAGAGCGTCTCAGCGCCGCAGGGATCCTCCTCTATCCCGGCAACAACGTCGGATACTTCGGGCCGCACGAGCATGCACTCCGGGGCAGTGGAGTCGGGCGTCACTACACCGGCTGCAGTGCGGGCCGGTCTGTCGTCGGGATCGAAGCGGACGGAACGGTCAAGGGGTGTCCATCCTTGCCCACCCGCCCCTACGGCGGAGGCAGTTTGCGGGAGCATTCGCTTTTGGAGATCTGGGAGCGCGCACCCGCTCTGCGCATCAATCGAGAGTCTCGCAAGCTCTTCGGCTATTGCGCGTGCTGCGCCACAGCCTTTGGAAAGCGCCGCGAGGCAGAAATCTATGGGACCATAGCTGTTGATAGGAAGTTGGGCGTGTCGGCTAGCCTGCGATCGAACGTCGCCACTTGGCCGATGAGTTCCGCGCGCTGGAGGTACACAAGTTTGGCGATGAAGTCGAGCAAGACGAGCTCGCTTTCGTTGGCGCGCAGGGATTTCGGCAACTCGTGCGCTCTCGTGTGCTGGGAATCGCCGGGTCCAAGTATCCGACGATGACGTTGGCATCCAGGACAACGTCAGCAGTCGTCATAAAGCGCCTCGGTATCTGCGATCGCGTCGCCCCCTCCAACGCGAGTGATTCCCTTAGCCTTTTCGAACTCTTCCCAAGGAATCTTCTTGAACCGGCGACGGGCGCGTGCGGCAGCGATGACCCGCTCGCGGTCTCGTTCGTCCAGCTTTGCAAGCGCAGATGGGCTTCCCCCCGAAAACCGGACGGTCTGATTATGCAGCTTGCGAGAAGCCAAGGCGCTCGAGTCTGGCGACGTAGCCTTTCGATCCGTACCCACACCTCGTTGGGTCTGCTAGCGACGAAGTCTCGATCCAGCAGATTCGCTGCGACGCGTTCGGTGAAACAACTGTCGGTCGAGCATCGGAATGGCCGTATGCCGCGAGGCACGGTAGAGCACGACTTCGAGCCGATCGTCATTGCGCTCCGAACGCTACGGGTCGGCAATCAGTGGTTCTTGGCGCGGCACGGCAGCTGATTGGAATATCGAGCAAGAACGCGCTGTCTGGAGCGGCCGGCGCTCGCCCGCCACCGCCAGCTTCCGTCTTCCGATCGTCGGGCATGGAACTGTGCGCGGTCGAGGGTCCCGGACTCGATTGAGTCCGGTGAGGAGATCGTGGGGCATGAGCAAGCCTCCACATGCCGGTATCGGGCATGCGAGGGAAGCTTCTCATTCGAACAGCTCTCCGCTCGAGGAGACGGTGACAGCACGGCGCAACCAACTGCGAAGCGTCTCGACATCGGTGCACGCTTCGATGCGCTTGCG
>CAYTRQ010000425.1:0-4906 GCA_964440025.1 uncultured Polyangiaceae bacterium
CAGAATGAAACATCTCGACATCGGTGGTGAAGCGTCGCTCATGGTTGCTTCCTTTCTCGCCGAAATAGGCCCAAGCCTCCTTCCACAAGTCCAAAACGGGGTTTCCCTCGGCGCGCTGTCGACCAGAAAACACTGCATAACGCCCTCCTTCCAACCGCACTTCCCTGATGTCATCCCTGCTGGAAGTATTGCTTCCTTTCTCCACTGCGGCAGTCAAGCGATAGCTGCCCTCTTGGTCAGACTCGTAGTCGGAATAGACACCGAATACCCTGTCTCCATTCAGTTCCTGCTTGTAGATCTCTTTGAAAAACGTATCCCACAGAGGCCCTATTTTCGCTGTTTCGGGAGACTCTTCGTCCTTGTTCTTGGTCACGATGCTATAGCCAATGAGATCTTCGGGGCCGAGGTGTTCGATTCGCATTGCATACTCCTTGGTTTGGGATTTTGGTGATGGTGACTGTGTCCCTAGTGGACGACCGCTTCGGCCAATGCAGCCTGGCGGTTCTGGACAAGCATGTAGTCGAGTTCAGCATCGATTGGGTTCTCTATCGGCTGTTTGGATAGCCTCTTGAGAGAGCTCTTCGTCGCCAGTAGACGCAGCCGCCTCCCATCGTCCAAGAACCGCTCATCGAAGTCGTTGAAGATCCAGTCGAACACCCTCGGATCGACAGGATAGAATGTTGGTAGCCACAGTTTCTCTTGCGGCAGTGCTAGTTGTCTTACCAGGGGAGAGCCCGGCAACAATCGTATTCCGACGCTGATGGCCACTTGATGACCCTCGAAATTCGCGTTGGCGAACTCGGCTGATTTGCGGATCGTCTCGCGGTCCTCATGGGCCGAGCCGAACAGGAGCATCCATGACGAGGGGAGTCCGTATTCGTCACACAACTTTTTTGCCCGCACGACATGAGACATGTTGAAGAGCTTACCCGTCGCCTTCAGCATGCGTGGATCGAAGGAGTCTGGGGAGAAGAGGACGGAGCTAACACCGCTCGGGCCGAGCAGAGACGCAAACTCCGAGTCGAAGGACGAGGGAACGAAATACCCTGACCACTTCAAGTCCGTGTATTGTAGGTCAATCAACATTTGGCAGATGCTCTTGGCTTCTGCGAGGTCGCTATTGAAGATGGCATCCGTAAAAAAGACGTGCCGAATGCCGAGGGAGTACAGATCCGCGATGGTCTGTCTGAGAACAGCCATGCTTTTGAAGTCTCCCAGCACCCCTTCGTTGATGAACGCATAAGGGCAATACTGACACTTCTTGACGCACTTACGGCGACGGGATTCCACACCGATCTGGGACAGTCCGGCATCGGCATAGGCTTTCACCAGAGAGGGAGGATGGAGCATCGGTCTCTCTCGCCAACCGGCATCTGCAGCCGACAAGACGTTGGAGCTCGACAGTATTGGAAGGGACGGCCGATTGCACAGGTCGATGACGACCTGTTCCCCTTGACCGGTGACAACGTGGTCGAGCGAAAACCTCTTACCAAATTCCGAAGGAAGCAGGGTGAACGCTGCCCCTCCTCCTATGAAAAGCGGCCGATAGCCTGCTCGGGCGACCGTGCTCTTCACCTCCGCAACGTAGGAGTCGAAGGACTCGATAAAGGCGAATCGCGCCATGTCGACGGGGTCGATGTCTCTTATCCCAAAGCCGACAATGTCGCAGGGGGACTGCAGCCAGGTCCGATCATTGACCCACTCCGGATGTTCCACGAAGTCGATGATTTCCACCTCATGCCCCTCTGCGCGCACCGCGTTTGCGATGGATGCAATACCAACGGGGTACACCGGCCTGTTTCCAACGATGGGAAGGCTGCTCAGATTAATTAGCCTGACTTTCGCCATGAAGAACCACCAGTCTTTTGGGGGTTGCTGCCGCTCGGGGAGCGGGTAGCAAGCTTTGGTTCGTCGGATGCGCCCGGCGCATCTTCCCGCTTCCAGGTCGGGTATTGGTTGCCGATCTCAATCGCAAACATCCGACACTCGTCCCAGTATTCCTTCTGAGTGCGGTTTCGCATTTTGAAGACCTTGGGGCGTCCATGATCGATTTCGAACACGACGCTCTCCGGTTTGATGTCGCCGGCACCCCCCGCACGCATGTGTGATGCAACGCGTGGTATGTCAAAGGGGCATTCGACCATCCAGCCCTTTTTCCGGCTCTCCAGTATGCGGAGCTGCGCCAGATTGGGCTCGGGATCCATCGGTGTGTTCTGGTAAACATACGGCCGTGTGAGCCTGTCGAATTCATAGGCCGCTTGGATGACATCCCGATGCTGTCCACCAAAAATGTCCTGGTTTGCATCGATGAAGTCATTCAGCGCGGCGTCGAACTCGGCGCGCTCATTCAACACGGCATCAACGATATTTCCGGGCCATGACAGGGTGGAATAGATCTCGTCCACCTTGGTTCGGAGCATGTTCCAGATCCGGAACAATTCCGAATTCGGCAAGCCATCCATCCACTTTGACCAGCGCTCGAGGACTTCGACCATGGTTGTGATACCCAGTCCCTCGACTATGGCCAGGGTGTGGTACAGGCCTCTGCAACCGTAGAGCATTTGGAATGCGCTGGTGTAGACCAACCCTTCGATCCAATCGCCGTATGAAGCCTCCTTGGTCTGAATCACGGCCATGCTCGTTCCGTTGGGATCACCGCATCGGAGAGTCGCGATACCGAGCTCCTCCTGCTTGTCCGTGTATCCACAGTTGTTGAGCAAGGAGAGCTGGTAGACGGACACCGCCTGGACCCCCATCTTGCCTAGTGAGGCGAGTCCTTTCTTGAACGTCTCCAGGGTTTCCCCTGGCATGGGCCAGATCAACTCGACAAATGAAGCAATGCCCGCTTGGTTCATGCGACTCTGGAGACGGAAGTAAGTCTCGAGCGGAATATTCTCCCTCTTGGCTAGTTTCAGGGTGTGCTCGTTCAGACTCTGCAGCGAGAGAGGTTGCGCGGATTGAATGCCTCCCTCTGCGAGAATTTCAGCCACCTCCGCGGAGCGATCTGGGTTGTTCTTCGCGGCGCTGTAGCGAATGAATCTCGGGTATCCGAACGTCTTTTTCGTATCCATGAACGTTCTGGTAATGTCGGGATCCTGCGGGAAGATGCCAAAGTTGGCATCACACAGGTACACTGCGCGCACCTTGAGTTCTCCCATGCGCTCGATTTCTGCATGGATGCGGTCTTTCCCCATGCGGTGGAGTTTCTGACCCACCGCGCCTCCCCAAAAGCAGAACTCGCAGCGATAGGGGCATCCCCGGTTCGTCTCGAAGAGCGCGACGGAATAGTTGCCCCGGTCAAAATATCCGTTGAGATATGGCGACGGGATCTCGTCCAAGGATTTGATTCGCGGGTGGGGCGTGGTGGTCTTCAACTCCCGCCGCAGGTAGTAGGAAACTCCCCCAACACTCTCGAATTCCCGCGAGCCGCTCTGCAGCACACGAAGCAAATCAAGGAAGGTCTTTTCCCCTTCTCCATTGCAGACCAGTACGTCCTCCCATTCGGGGCGGACGTACTGCGCAGCGTGGTTGATGACTTCAGCTCCGCCCATGACGAAGCAGGCATTCGGAAGCAGGGCTCGGAGGGTGGGCAACACCCGCTGCACGAGGCCGCCGTTCCACGTGTAGACGCTGAATCCGACTAGGTCGGGTTCGAGATCCACCGTGTCGGCGATCAGTTTCGACGCCGGCAGCTTTTCCACGAACTCGCTGTATAGCTCGATGTCCCAGTTGTTCGCGATGTCCTCGTGGCTCATTGCATAGGCTTTGAGATAGCCACCCGCCAGAGGTGTGGTCCGTTCCAGCCCGTTGATGTGCACGATGACAGCTTTCAGTTTCTTTTCGTTCACGAGATCATTGTTCATTTCTTTCAGCCCCTTGTGCGCTTTGCCCCGAAGACCGGTAGGTCCCAGCCAATGGCTCCATGCCTTGCACGCCACGCTTCCGTTGCCGCATTCGAGCCTTGAGGACCTTCCCGGTCATTCCGATAGGAAGCTCGTCCCGTTCCAGAACCTCCACTTGGTTCAACTGCTGCATTCGCAGATCAGCTAGCTTGGCGTTGATCCATGCCTTCAACGAGGCGGCATCTGCCCATTTTCGTGATTCGACGATCGCATATCCGAATAGGCGAGCTCGGGAACCTTCACGAATGGCAATTAGGGTGAAATCGAGCAGGCCTTCGATGTTGGTGGTGATGAACTCCTCGTACAGCAGTGTGTATATGGGCTCGCCATCATCACCGACGACCGTGTCTGTCGTTCGATCCAGATGGTAGTATCGACCCAAGCTGTCTCGGTAGGCCATGTCGCCGGTGAGGAAGTAGCCCGCGAGGCGCGACTTGTACGTCCGCTTGCTATCATTCCACCATCCAGGAGAGATCCCCGGACCACGGACTCCCAACATCCCGGGTTCGTTGTCCGCTAGCTCCCGGCCCCTATCGTCCAAGATGGCGGCCTGGATCCAGGGTTGCGGTTTGCCAACGCAACGATTGAACGTTTGGGTGCGAGCTGTATGCACGGCACGGAACAACATGGACCCCATCTCTGAAGAACCCAGGCCATCTGCGAACTGGGAGCCCGGGATCCTGCGGTCCGGGCCATGGCTGCCGAATTGGACCAGCCGACGTATGTGGGCTTCGTGGGCGACATCTCCCAGGTTGACCCACATCATGACCGACGATAGGAGCTCCTTCTTGGGCTTACGGCACAGGATGTCGACGTAGGTGGAGGGGAAGGCAATCACCGCCGTCGGGCGATGATTCGCTATGGCCTTGAGCGCTTCGGCTCCGTCTTGATTCGGAAGCAGAATGATCTCCTCGCCATTCGTGACGGTCATTCCAATCGTACCGATGGCAGCGTTGTGTGCCGGGGGGAGCGCACACACGAGCCGATCGAGGGAGGGATCACGG
>CAYTRQ010000426.1:0-4892 GCA_964440025.1 uncultured Polyangiaceae bacterium
CCTCGCTCCCTATAAAACCCCCGGCAATCTTCTTGCCTTGGTCCGACTCAAACCACGTCCCCAGAACTCTGTCGACCATCCAGGGAGCAACTAATGCGTTTCCTCCTGCGACGTCTCGGCTTCTACCTTCTGGCGGCTTGGGTGTCCCTGACCCTCAATTTCCTGATTCCCCGCCTGGCACCCGGTGACCCAGCCAGCGCACTGCAGCAAAGATTTCAAGGACGCCTCGACGCAACAGCTCTCGAGGCGATGAAGAAAGCCTTTGGCTACACTGACGATCCTCTCATTGTTCAATACGGCGACTACCTAGGGAGCCTGCTTCATGGCGACTTGGGCGTCTCCGTCTCTCATTTTCCGGCTCGGGTCACTCACGTCATCGGCGAAGCCCTCCTTTGGACGCTTCTCTTGGCCGGACTCAGTGTCATCGTCAGCTTCACCCTGGGAACGCTGCTGGGCATGATCGTCGCGTGGCGGAGAGGTGGATTCCTCGATTCCCTGCTGCCTCCCCTGCTCATCTTCTTGGGCGCGTTTCCCTATTTCTGGCTGGCCATGCTCCTGCTCTTCTGCTTGGGCTTTCTGCAGGGTTGGTTCCCCGTACGCCACGCCTACGCCGACCATTTGCAGGTCGGCTTTTCCCTGGAGTTCATCGGCAGCGTCTTGCACCACGCCGTCCTCCCGGCCACCGCAATCGTCTTGGCTTCCGTCGGCGGGTGGGTGCTGGGAATGAGAAATACAATGATTGGGGTGCTGTCGGAAGATTACATCACCATGGCCCAGGCCAAGGGCCTGTCTCCTTGGCGCGTGATGATGCACTACGCGGCACGCAATGCCATCCTGCCCAATGTCACCGGATTCGGCATGGCCCTCGGATTCGTGCTGTCGGGCTCCCTGCTCACCGAAATCGTTTTCTCCTACCCTGGACAAGGGTATTTGCTCTATCAGGCGGTCAAGAGTCAGGACTATCCACTCATGCAAGGGCTCTTTCTTGCGATCACCGTGGCGGTGCTGGGAGCGAATTGGCTCGTCGACGTCGCCTATGTGTTTCTCGACCCAAGGACTCGTCGATGAGCTTGCCCACCCAGTTGCTCAAGAGCCGCAAGGCCGTCGGGGGCCTGGTCCTTCTTTACTTCTTCTTCCTGATGGCTGGTGTCGGACCATTTTTCGTGCGCGACGCCTCGGCCTTTTTGGCGGATCCTCTCCTGCCCCCCTCCTCCACCTATTGGTTCGGCACGACGCGACAAGGACAGGACGTTTTCGCACAGACCGTCGTGGGAGCACGACTCTCGCTGCTCATTGGTTTTGCCGTTGGCATCACCGTCACCGTCATTGGTGCCACGATCGGGATCGCAGCTGGGTTTTTCGGCGGGTGGGTGGACGATGTCCTTTCACTGATCACCAATGTTTTCCTCATTATGCCCGGGCTCCCGCTAGCCGTCGTCCTTGCCGCCTATCTGGAAGCTGGCCCAATGAGCATTGCTTTCGTCCTGATCATTACTGGATGGGCCTGGAATGCTCGGATCATTCGCGCGCAAACTCTTTCTCTGCGCCGCAAGGACTTCGTTCTCGCGGCGATCGTCGGCGGAGAGCATCCATTGCGCATCATGTTTTTTGAACTACTGCCCAACATGACCAGCCTGATCGTCTCCGGATTCATCGGTGCCACGGTGTACGCCATTGGTGCCCAAGTCGGCTTGGAGTTCTTGGGACTCGGCGACGTTTCGCAAGTCACCTGGGGAACCAATCTGTTTTGGGCCTCGAATAACCAAGCTCTCCTGACCGAGTCCTGGTGGACCATTTTGCCCACCGGCATCTGCGTGGCCCTGGTAGGGTTTTCCCTGGTCATGGTCAACTTTGCGATCGATGAAATGACCAACCCCCGATTGCGGGCGGAAGGAGCCTTCCTCAAGGCTCTTTCCGGTGCGGGAATAAAGCCGGAGTTGGCAACACCAGTCCTCCGAGCTCCCCGGGCTTCCGAGGAGCAGCCTTCATGAACTCAACCCACGGCTCCCAGGCCGTGACGACGGTCGCAGTGGCGCAAGAGCCTCTCCTGTCCATCGAACAGCTCTGTGTCGAATACGTCACCGAAAACGGAAGCATACGTGCCGTCGACGACGTTTCGATCCGGATCGGCCACGGCGAAGTCTTCGGCCTTGCCGGCGAAAGTGGCAGCGGCAAGTCGACGGCTGCCATGGCGGCGCTCCGGCTGCTCCCTCCTCCTGCCATCATTCGAAGCGGACGCGTGGTCTTTTCCGGACAAGACGTTCTCTCCATGTCCGAACGGCAGCTCCGGGATTTCCGCTGGAGAAAAGTCGCCGTGGTGTTCCAAAGTGCGATGAATGCCCTCAATCCAGTCCTCACCGTGGGTGAACAGATTCGAGACGTCATCGTCGCTCACGAAAAAACGTCCCCCACCGACGCCCTCGAACGTGCCCATGAAATGCTCCGACTGGTCGGCATCGAGAGCTCCAGAATCAAGAGCTATCCTCATCAGCTTTCCGGAGGAATGAGGCAGCGTGTGGTCATCGCCATCGCCCTGGCCTTGCGGCCTCCCATGTTATTCATGGATGAACCGACGACAGCACTCGATGTCGTTGTCCAGAAAGAGATCCTCCAGCAAATTGCCGAGCTCAAGGAACGCCTGGGATTTTCCATCCTTTTTATCTCACATGATCTGAGCCTCATGCTCGAGTTCTGCGATACAGTGGGCATTGTCTACGCTGGCCGGCTCTGCGAAGTGGCTCCGGCCAAGACCTTGTTTCACCAACCACGGCACCCCTATACCCGCGGTCTGATGAACTCCTTTCCCGAGATGAAGGGCCCCCGCCACCGGATGATCGGTATTTCCGGCGCGCCCCCCAATATGCTTCATCCCCCTGCCGGATGTCGCTTTCACCCGCGGTGTCCCGAGGTGATCGACGCTTGCCGAGAGGAGCTTCCTCCGCTTCTCCCTCTGGCCCCTCGGCATCTCGCCGCGTGCCTACGGGCGACGGCCGCCGCTCAGCAGCCTCCCATTCCATCACAGGTCCAGCGGTCCCCCGAGCCCAGCAGCGCCCCCGAAAGCTTGTCCTCAGCGGCGAGCAACCAAGCGGCGGACGACCAAGCGGCGGACGACCAAGCGGCGGACGATTCAGCGGCGGACAACAATCGCGTCACAGAGCCAGAAATCTTTCCCAGCAGAGCAGAAACGAGCCCGCAGGCACTGGAAAGCACGGCAGCCCCCCCGCACATTGCCGAGCGCGACCCCCGCAATGAGGAGACACAAAAGCCACCTGCGACCTCGATGCAAGAAGGAGAAAACCATGAGCGTGGCGCCAGATCGATGACACAGTCGGGAGACGGATCGAAGGAGAGAAAGAAAGATCGATGACGGATCGGCATACACCCGCAGCTGCACCCCGTTCGAAGCGCTTCGGTCGGCCCATTCTTTCCGTTCACGGGTTAAAGAAGCTCTTTCCGGTGGGCTCCGGGTGGCGCCGGCACCAGTTGCGCGCCCTCAACGAGGTCTGCTTCGAGCTCTATCGCGGGGAAATCATCGCTCTTGTCGGCGAATCCGGCAGCGGCAAGAGCACGGTCCTCAAAATCCTTGCCCGCCTCGAAAAGCCCACCTCTGGCTCTATCTCATTTCATGGCCGAGACATCTTGGCCGAAGAGCCTCGCGCCGCATCACTCGAGTACCGGAACCAAGTACAAATGATCTTCCAAGATCCGTTTGGCTCGCTCAACCCTGTCCATACAGTGGAATACCATCTCGCGCGCCCCCTGCGCCGCCACCGGGTCACCAGCAAATCCAGAGCGACTCGCGACCAAGTCCTCCAGCTGCTTTCGAATGTAGGTCTCCACCCTCCCGAAGACTTCGCTCCGAAACATCCCCATCAAATGTCCGGTGGTCAGCGTCAACGGGTCGCCATCGCCCGCGCTCTCGCAGTCAATCCAGACATCATTTTGGCGGATGAACCGATCAGTATGCTCGATGTTTCAATCCGCATGGGCATTTTGAACCTGATGGATGAACTGAAAGTGCGGCAAGGGATCGGATATTTGTATGTGACCCACGATATCGCCAGTGCTCGCTACATCGCCGACCGCATCATGGTGATGTACGCAGGACACCTCGTGGAGGGAGGACCTAGCGAGGCGCTCATCGAACAGCCTCTGCATCCTTACACACGGCTCTTGCTCGAGGCGGTTCCCAGTCCACAGGGCAGCATCTTTCGCGAACTGCCCGCAGCGAGCGGACAACCAACCTTGGTCGATCCCCCCCCGGGATGTCCGTTTGCCCCGCGCTGCCCGGAGGCGATGGATCGTTGTTTCGTCGACAATCCTCCGCCCATCCCACTCAAAACCAAGGAGGCTTCCGACACCCGTTTCGTCCGTTGCCACCTCTACGAAAAGGACGCCGCGCCCCTGTAACGACCGACGCCCCCGTCTTCCAGGTCCTCTCCATAGCGCGCCCCGGCACACCCGTTCGTTGTTGCAAAGCGAGCACGTTGTGTTGCCCACCGACAAGCCCACCGGCTCATGCCTCAATACGCCAACAGATGCTGCAGACAGATGCTGCAGAACGACAACTGAAGGCGTTCAGCGACATCTGCTCGGAACGCTCCTCATCGCCTCGAAAGGCCCAGCGCTCACCTACCCCGCCTCATCGCCAGCGTCGGCTCATGCCTTAATGCGCCAACAGATGCTGCAAAACGACAACTGAAGCCGTTCAGCGACAGCGAGATGGGATCATTTCCGGAGGCGAGGGCTATCGCTGCTTCTGAACCAGTCGGGTGGTGGGTGCGCAAGCTTCTCGAGCGCGTCACACCACCACCTTCGGGGGCTGCTGATCTGCGGACGTTCTAGTGCTGCGACCACATAAAAGTGGTCGGTAGGGAGACCACTTTTCTCTC
>CAYTRQ010000427.1:0-4886 GCA_964440025.1 uncultured Polyangiaceae bacterium
GCGCCTCGTTCGGCGCGCGCATCGTCTTTCCCCTCGCCTTTCGCTTTTTTATCAAGCTGGGAATTCAAGAAAAGGCCTCTTCGATCACCGTGCAAAACACGATGATGATCGATCAGTACTTGGAGTTCGTTCTGAGAGCTTTGCTCGCTTTCGGGGCCGTTTTCGAAATCCCCGTGATCATCTTTTTTCTTTCCGTCGCAGGCGTCATCAATCATACCCATCTCATCAAATTCTTCAGGTATTTTGTGGTGATCGCATTCGTGCTGGCAGCGGTCATCACGCCTCCCGACATCATCAGCCAGCTCCTCCTCGCCGGCCCGCTCATTTTGCTCTATCTCGTGAGCATCGGTATCGCTCGGCTCTTTGGCCGCCAGCCAAGCGCCGCGGCTTGATCCTTTCTCACGGATCACGCCTCTCTCACGGGGTTTAGAGCCCTTTCCTTCCGGGCGTAGGGCTCGCCACGAAGAACGCTCAACCCTCGATAGATCTGCTCGAAGGGGTAGGGCTCGCCGCGGCGCAAGCCTTATCCTTCCCGGGCGTAGGGCTCGCCGCGGAGAATGCTCAACCCTCGATAGATCTGCTCGAACAGGAGCACACGCGCGAGACGATGCGGGAGCGTCATCGAGGAAAGACTCAGCTGCACGTCAGCCTTTTGACTGCAACTTCGCGGGATCCCTTCCGCCCCTCCAATGAGAAAGCACACATCACCCTTTCCGAGGCTTCCCCACCTCTCCAGGCGCTGGGCGAATTGCTCACTTGACAGCGCCCTCCCCTGGACTTCCAAAGTCACCAGGAGCGCACCGGCCGGGATTGCGCGTTCCAGGCCTCGCGGATCACGCACCTCGACCTCCTCGAGACGGACATAGCGACGAACTCGGCTCACGTATTCGTCAGCAACCTCCCTCAGCGCCCGTTCCTTGATCTTTCCGGCAGCCACAACCCAGAGCTTCACGAGGACCCTCCAACCAGGGGTTCTCGCCTCACCGCGCCTCGCAACAGGCCTCCTCCCACGCGGTTTTTCCCGCCATGGTTTCTTCCCCTCACAGCGTCTCGTGACGCCGTGAAGGACGCCATCAATGAAGCGATCACCAGCCTGGGGGTACCTCGGAAGGGCGCGTTTCTTCGGGGGGCCGCTCTGGAACGGGGACTCGGGATGCGTCAATCCACAACCCGGAGAGATCGTAGAGGTCACGCGTGCTTTCGGCGAACACGTGCACCACAACATCGAAGAAGTCGAGCAATATCCAATCGGCTTTCTGCATGCCCTCGACCGCCAGGGGAGCTTCTCCCTGCCGACCCAGCTCTTCCTCGATGTGCCGCGCGATTGCTGCCACGTGACGATCGCTGCTACCGGTCATGAGAACGAGAAAGTCGGCATAGTCGACCTTGCCCACGACATCGATGATTTCGACGTCGAGACACTTTTTCGACAGCCCAGCCTTGGCCGCCGCGAGGGCAACGGTGCGGCTCTTCTCGACTCGAGCATCGAACTCCTCCGAAAGACTGAATTCAGGGGAAACCTTCTTCCCCTGCTTGGGACTGGCGGAACTCACGATAGGACTTTTTTGATCATAGACCACACAGGGTCGGCTGCAAAAGGGCCGGAACGTTGGCATGGACCTAGGGCTCGGTCCACCCCGCGGCTCCAGCCGCTCCGGTTGCCGCATTTTGCTGTGATTCGGCCTCACCGGCAGCCTCTCCTGCCCCGGGCTCGGCTCCTTCTGAACTGGCGCTGTCGGGCGGATCGGAAACAGGTTCGCCTTCGAGAAGGGCCTGATCGAATGCGCTCGGGCCCGGCTTTTCTGGTTCCCAATCGGGCAGAGGGGCGGTCTCGTACTCCGGTGGTGGCAGGTTTTTCGTGGTCCCCCCACCACAAGACAGGGCACACACGAAGCCGACGGCAACAGTGGCAGCCAAGGCATAGGGTCGAATCATACCCAGCGCTCCTGATCGACAGAACTCAACGTTTCCCGGAGATCGTGGGCCGGCTGGTAGCCGAGTAGACGGCGGGCACGACTGTCATCGACCATGCAGACGAAACGAATGAAGTCGAGTTCTGGTGCCGGAAAATCTGTCACCTTTGCCCGAAATAGCCCGGAAACCCCACCCTTCGCCAACATGTGCGGGATGGCAATCCGCCGCCTGCCAAGGATGGCAATCGCACGGGAAAGGGGGGTAGGAGGCGGCCCACCAATATTGAAAATGCCTCGAATCCCTGGATTTAACGCCAGCTCGATGGCGGAGACAACATCGTCCTGGTGAACGGCCTGCACCATGGGATCGAAACCCATCAAAGTGGGGACCACGGCGAGCCGGAGGTAGTTGCTCGGAGCGTTGCGCACCGTGCCGAGGACGTGAGCCGGACGTAAGATGACCAGCTCCATTTGAGGGCAGCGCCAAAAGAAGGATTGAGCGAACATGTCGAGCTCTACCAAAGACCGCATTTCGGTGAATGGTCCACTCGCCAACAGAGGAGAGTCCTCGGTCAAAAATTGGGGGTTCTCTGGTCTGGGCCCATAGGCATTGGCGCTGGAGAGGAGAACGACTTTGGGAATGTTGAATTGCTCCGCGTAGGCAAGAACACGCTGGAAATTGAGAAGGTTTTCCTGATGGCGCTGAACTTCGTTGGAGCGTGGATCGTGCGTCACACCCAAGTGCACGATTGCTCCAATGTCCGGACGACGGAACACCTGTCTGGCGTGGCTGCGAACCGGCTCGACGTGGTGGTGCTCCACGTCGACCGGCAGATCACGAGCCGCACGCCGTCCAATACCGATGACCGGGCGGTTTCTATGCAGGCGGCGCAGCAGACGCTTTCCCAATCTGCCACCCATCCCCGTAATGATCACGCTCCTTCTCTGCACGCGGTGCCCCTGCTGGCTCAAAAGAAGAGGTGTTTTCGGTTGGCGAGGGCTCGGTTGAGCATATCTTGGATCGATTGCTTCACAAGCCAGACCTTGTCGGCGATCACGCTGTCCTCGTCCAGAGGATCTCCTCGAAATCGGAGCGGCTCTCCAAAATAAATCCTGTACTTCATTGGTAGAGGCAACTGCCCACCAGGAACGAGCACCTGCGGCACCAGCGGAAGCACGGGCATCCCCAATGAGCGCGCAGCCCACTCCAGATTGCCGACGTTCACGTATTGCTCTTCAGCTCCCACGACCGCCACAGGAACAATGGGAGCATTCGTCTCTATAGCAAGTCGCATAAAGCCGTTCCCAAATGGCTGAAGCTGGTACCGTTTGCTGAATGGCTTCGCAATCCCACGAACCCCTTCGGGGAAGACAATGAGGAGCTCCTCCATTTCAAGGAGCCTCCTGGCGTTTTCGGGCACGCCAACAACCTGTCCCACCTTGTTGAAAAAGGTCGAGGCGAAAGGCAGAGTCACTGCCCATTTTTCAATCATTGCCCTGCCGACGCGCGGAGGGTTCATATCCAAAAACAGCGACGTCCCCAAAATAGCACCATCGATGGGAATTTGCCCCGAATGGTTGGCCACCAATAGCGCTCTTCCCTCGGGAATATTGTCCAACCCGAACGTCTCGGTCCGAAAATAGAGCCGATGGAAAAAAGACAGCGCCGTGACGACCGATTTGGCCACCTCCGGATCGAGCCCGAACGGATCGCCGCCCATCCTTTCATACCGTCTTTTCAACCAGGCAACCCGCTCCTCGAAGTCGGCTCCCAGGATCTTTTCGGACATCTCCTGGGCCCGTCGGCGCGCGCCCTCCATCCATTTCGAAAAGAAGGCCAAGTGGCTCGGTTGAGCGACGTCGGTGAGTCGCGCTAGTGCGCTAGGTTTTTCCATCGTCGTTGACGCCGACGCTACCCCAGCGGCAGAAAGAACCAAAGCATGCGCCCCACCTCCCCTCCACCCCCGATTTCTCCAGGTGATCCGATCCTCGTGGTCGCCCCCAGTGGTCCGTTCGACGAAGGACAGCTCGCGCGGGGGCTGGCTCACTTGGAGCGCTTCGTCGTCCGGGTCCCGCCGCACCTGGCCCAACGAAGATCCGGATTTTTAGCCGGAAGCGATGAAGAGCGAAGAACGGAGCTCCAACAGGCTCTCGATGACCCGACGGCCGGGGCCATTGTCATCGCGCGGGGAGGCTACGGGCTGGGGCGTCTCATCGATGATCTCGATTGGTCGGGATTCCACCAACGACCCAAATGGATCTGCGGATTTTCCGACGCCACGGTCATTCACCATCGACTCTACCGGGAAGGCTTTTGCTCCATCCATGGCCCCAACGGCACGAGCTTGGGCCAAATCGACTCGAGCGATCGCGACGCGCTCCTCCGACTCCTCTCCGGTCATGAGCCCCCCCCCATCTCCGGGCTCCGAACTCTCACTCAAGGAGTCGCTGCCGGCCCCCTCGTGGGGGGAAACCTCACAGTTCTCTTTTGTGAGGCAGCCGCTGGCCAACTTTCCCTCCCCGAGGGGGCCATCCTCGTCATTGAAGACGTCACGGAGACGAGCTACCGAGTCGATCGAATGCTTTCCTGTCTCCGACGTTCCGGACAACTCGATCGGATCGGGGGGATCGCCGTCGGAAGCTTTACCGATTGCTCCCCCGGCAAGTTCGGCGTCGAAGTCGACAGCGTCGTTGAAAACCAATTGGGAGACTTGAACATCCCCACCGTCACTAAAATGCCCACCGGTCACGGAACGCGAAACCTTCCTTGGATTCACGGCTGCTGGGCTCATTTGGATGCGACTCACGGCCGTCTCACGACCCGCCTGGAGGTGGTCCACTGATTTCTACGCCGCACCGCCGCAGGTGCGACGGCTCCATCCTTGACCGCATCGCCTCAAGCTAGCCTGCGTCAGCCAGCATCGCGCCGCTCAGTTGCTGCGCTTCTTGGCCCCCGGAGGAGGTGGTGGCGGC
>CAYTRQ010000428.1:0-4857 GCA_964440025.1 uncultured Polyangiaceae bacterium
ACCGTGATCTGTTGCGGCCGATTGCGGAGGTGGATGCGATGGGCAATGTGGTGGCGCGGTATGTCTATGAGGATGGACGGGGATCGAGGCAGAATGGCGTGGAGCAAGTCTCAACCCGCCTAGGCGCTGACTCGGACATCTCTCTCCCGTTTACGGGCAGCAACGCACCCGAGGCGATCGAAGAGCTCGACAATCAAGGAAACGTTGCGCGCACCCTGCGACTTGCGAAGGATCAGGCAGGCAATATCGAACTGGTCCTGGACGCGGCCACGGGTGAGGTTGTGCAGAGATTGGAGTATGACGAATTCGGTCGAGTTCTCGCCGATTCCAGCCCGGGAATTCAGCCGTTCGGGTTTGGCGGAGGGCTTCGTGATGCCTCCAGCGGCTTGGTTAGGTTTGGTGCGCGTGACTACGACCCTGAGACTGGACGCTGGATTGCGAGAGACCCCGTGAAGCGCGCAGGGGGAAGCGACAACTTCTTCCTTTACATGAACGCGAACCCGCTGGGGCCATCTGACGCAAACGGCCTTACCCTCTACCAGTGCTCGCGCTGGGGGAACGGGTCAGCATCCTTTGTGAAGCATGCGTATGTGTGCGTCAAGATTGGTAGCACGATGACCTGCTACGGGAACGGCGGAGACGAGGACAGCGACGTATACGACGCCGGAAACTGCCGAGAGCATGGAAACCAAAGTTCTTGCTTAGATTTCTGCATGGAGAATGAAATTCTGTTCAACAACAAGGACTACAACCCGTTCACCAACAATTGTTACCATTGGCGTGAGCGAGCCATCGACAAGTGTGAGCAAAGATGCGGAGACTACTGAAACTGGCACTACTTGGCGGGGCTGTTGTCGCAGTAGCGGCAGCCGCAACCTGGCTCATCAGCTCGAGGACAAAGCAAACGAACAACTCCATCATTCTACAGAATTTTTGCATGCGGCTCCGGCACGCACGCCAAACCTCCCAGGAACCACCTGATGTTCACAGCGAGAAGGACTTCTTCGGGCGCCCCCTCCTTTCTCGTGAATCAAAATCCGGAACTCTCCTGGTCAGCTTCGGTGCAGACGGATTGCCGGACCGGGACTATCACTCCCACGTTGGAGAGCTTGAGAAGGCTTCGAACTGCTACTCTGCCGATACGGACACGATTTTTCTCGATTGCAGACCCGTCCTCACCTGCCTCAAATAGCCCCGCCAATGATACCTTCTACTGCGCGGGAAGAGGATGCAGCCGGTGACGAGCAGACCAACCCGGACCCAGAGAAAAAGCAGTATCGTCCCGCGTCAGTGGCAAGGTGCCATTGGCGGGGACGGCCCTCCGGGAGGCGGGCGTCGCATCCTTTCGAGCCCCAGACGGCAATCAGCGAGATGTGATAGAATGAAATGATGGGGTGCTCGCAGCAAGAGATGACCGGCGAGAAGCGGTCTTTGGCTGCCTCGTCACTGTGCACGCAGCGTGCAAACCGCGCGAGCGGCTCATCGAGCCGCGCACGGCAAGGCTTCAGCAAATCGGCCAGGCGCCACCCCTCCCACGCGCGCGACCTCGCGCAGCGAGGGAGTCCCGCGTAAGGGAGGGGCGCGCCTTCCGCAGCGCCATCTGTGAAGGGACGTCTATATGGATTCAAGTGAGTGCGCGAGGACAGGCGCGGGGGAGGGCTGCCCCAATTCACGGTGGGTCCAGAAGGCCCCGATGCAATGCCCGCGACGCTCCCGGACAACACGGGCTACACCTACGCGTTCGAAGTCAACGCGGACGAGGCAGTGGCCGCGGGAGCCCCGGAGATCGAGTTCAGCGAACCGCTCGTCTACTATGTAGAAAACTTCATCGACTTCCCGGTTGGAGAAGTGGTGCCCATCGGGGCTTACAACTCAGAACGAGGACTTTGGATCCCTCATGAAAGTGGAGTGGTCATCGAGATCGTCGATATCGAAGTCGGTCAAGCTCAAGTCGATATCACTGGCGATGGTGTAGTTGCGACCTCGGCAGAATTGGAAGCTGCTGGCATCGGAGAGGGAGAGCTGACCGAGCTGGCTGCCCTGCATCCACCTGGCACGAGCCTGTGGCGTGTCAGGCTTCCTCACTTTACACAAAAGTATGATATCAACTGGCCGTATCACTTTCCTGGTAATGCTTCGGGCCCTCCCAACGCTCCTGGGCCCGAAGGCAAGGATGGCGATGGCTTTGATGGCGGTTGCGAAACAGAGCATCAATCGACGCTTCACTGTCAAACACAGGTCTATCGTGAAAGTATTGGGCTAGCCGGTTCGCCGATGTCGCTGAACTACTCGAGTAGCCGCGTGCCGGGGAGGATTGCAAAGAGAATCATCGATATTCCTCTTTCGGGAGCTACAGTCCCCGACACTCTCAAGCGCATTGACGTAAGTATCGAATTGGCAGGTCGTCATTTCGAGCAATCGTACGAGGCCGAACCGAATGCAACGGCGCAGTTGACCTGGGATGGGCTGGACGCGTTTGGGAACCGCCCCCAAGGAGCGCAGAGCGCTCACATCGAGCTCTCCTATGCCTATGATGGAGTATATGGTCGAGCGACGCGCTTCAACGACCCGAGCTTGGGTCATTTCCCAGAAGGGCTGAGCGGCGACAGGACGCGAGAGGAACTTTACATAACAGAAGGGTGGACGATACCAATCGGTGCGTGGTTGTCGGAAGAAACGGGACTAGGTGGTTGGAATCTGGATGTTCATCACTCCTACGATCCTGGGACTCACCAGCTGCTGAAGGGAGACGGAACCCTGCGTACGGCGGAGTCCACCGCTGCGACGGTCAACGTCGTTCTCGAAGATGGAGGTGATTTGTATGAAGCGGCTCCGGACGGGTCGATTTACTATTGTTCAAACGGTATTTATCGCCTTAGTCCGGACGGAGTGATCACCCCAGTTACGGGAGAAATTGACGGACAGAACACGGGAGATGGTGGGCCGGCAACCGAAGCGAACATCAGCTATGACCTAGCGGTGGGGCCGGATGGAAGCGTCTACATTGCTACGCGATGGACTGTTCGAAAAATCGATCCATCAGGCATCATTTCGACCGTCGCGGGAAATGGAGAGTACGCCCAGTATAGCTATGAGCGAGCCGCCGATGGGATCCAAGCAACTGACGGGCCGCTTGCGGAGATCAGGGGACTGGCTGTGTCTCCGGATGGGACGCTGTACATGTCCGAGCGATACTACAATGGCATTGGGAGCGTCCGCTCCGTGGGCTCCGACGGAGTCATTGGGACGGTGCAACCCCCCGAGGACAGCGACTTCGGGCAATTGGAGGTCTACGACGGGGACTTGTACATGGCGAGCAGCCTGGGTCCAGTCAATGTGCTTCGGTTCGACCTGACTTCTGGAGAAGTTGAGAGAGTCTTTGGTTGTTCGGGTGGTTCGGATTGCGTAGGAGGAGACTATGCTGAGCAAGCCATTCCAGCTTTGGGAATCGACCTCTATCAGGTGAGCCCCTGGCCGGACTTCACGTTGGATGCGCAGGGGCGCCTGATGGTGACCGGTTCAACCGGCAACTATCGCGGGAGCAGTGCTGGTCACCGCCTGTGGGTCGTTGGTCATGACGGCCTTGTGCGTTCACCCTTGGGCGGGGGAGGTAGCAAATCGTTCTATGACGGGATCGAGGCCGATGACGTTGCTTTGACAGCTCACGAACTTTCATCATCTCAAGATGGACTGCTGTTGAAAAACCGTCTCGAGGACCTCTTTCTGGTCAAGTCATCGTTTCCGGGGCTGGGCATTGGCGAGCTCACGGTCCCCTCCGAGTCAGGGGAGGAGCTCTACGTTTTCGACGACTCGGGCAAGCATTTGAAGACCCTTCATGCGCAGACCGGCGGAGTGCTCCGGACATTTGAATACGATGAAGAGGGGCTTCTCGCTCGCATCGAGGATGCGCATGGTTTGACCACCACCATCGAGCGTTCTGCGGATGGCGCCCCGACGGCGATCGTTGCGCCGTACGGACAGCGGACGGACTTGAGTCTGGGCGCGGACGGATACCTGGAAACGATCTCGAAGCCTGAAGGGCAGACCTTCTCGATGCAGTACGGCGAGGGGGGACTTATCAGTGAGCTCCAAGATCCAACGGGAGGGACGTCACAGATGACGTATGATTCCCTCGGACGAATCGCTGTCGATGAGGATCGTCTTGGTGCGCCGATGTCGCTAGCTCGTACAGAACTAGCTAACGGCTGGTCAGTGACGCGCACCACGGCGGAAGGACAGGAGTATACCTATGAAGTTGAGCAATTCCCTGACGGCTCGCAACAGCGCACGAACACTTTTCCGAATGGTACAAGTGCGACGGTCAACTGGGATCGCCAGGGAACGAGCGCTCAGTTGGCAGACGGTACAGTGGTGGAAACCAGCGAGTCTGCCGACCCTCGTTTTAGTTTGATGAGTCCGGTTATCTCGACGTCGACAACTCTGCCCTCGGGCCTGACCCGCACGGTGTCTCGGTCTCGCGAGGAGATGTGGTGGAACGACTCCGACCAGGACTTCCGTGGTACCGAGACGACGGTGGTGAGCGGTCGCACATACACTAGGGAGTTCTTCGCAAGAGATCTCAGCTACGAGTCGACGACCCCCGAAGGCCGGGTCACCAAAGAATTCATCGACGAGTTCGGCCGTATGATCAAACTCCAGTCCCCCGATGCCCCCACGGTGCGCACGGAGTACACGGCGGACAAAGTGACGGCGATCATCATCGACCCCGACGGAATCGAAGGAAACGGCGACGAACGCAGCACGGAGATGACATACGATTCGAGCGGCCGGTTGACATCCATCATCGATCCGTTGACGAACCTCACGGCGTTTACCAACTTCGACGGAGCGGACAGG
>CAYTRQ010000429.1:0-4845 GCA_964440025.1 uncultured Polyangiaceae bacterium
GACGCTGAACCCCTCATTGCTTGTTGGTTCGCATCCTTTTCGGATGCGAACTAGAGCGTCTCTCAACCCCCCGAAGGGGCTCTGAGATGCCCGCTCCCAGGTCTCCGACTTCTGGACTCTCTTGGGGAACTGGACTCTCTTGGGGAACCCGAGGGGCTCGCTAGGGCCTCGACAAAGTCTCATGGCCATCCTGCAGCAGCCTCGACGCCGGGAAGCCGATGCCATCGCCCGCTCCGAGCCCGCCTTCCCCCACTACGACTCCATTGCCCCGTGGTACGATTTTCTTGCCGGCATCTACTCGCTGGGAGCGATTCAGCGAGCCAAGGAGGCTCACCTCGCGTTCGTGCGCCCGGGACAGCACATCCTCTACGCGGGAGGAGGTCGTTGTCTCGAAGGAATTCGAGCCGCCCAGGCCGGCGCCCAAGTCACGATTCTCGACGCTTCAACGCAGATGCTGCACCGAGCGGGCCAAGCTGCTCGTCAGGCCGGCGTCGATGTGGAGCTCGTCCATGCCGCCCTCTCCCACTCCGCCCCGGCGCGGACGTTCGACCACGTCGTGGCACCATTTTTCTTGAATGTCTTTTCTCCCCCAGGAGTCCACTGGGCCTTGAGTCGTCTCTGTGAGCTGGTCGTGCCCGGACAATACCTCTCCATCGTCGATTTCCGCGGCCCCTCACCCCAATGGCTTCTGCGGATCATCCAAAAAGTCTACTATCTCTTCCCGTTGTGTCTCTTCTCTTTGATTGCCAAAAACCCGTGGCACGAACTGTACGACTATCGAGCTGTGATCGGTCGGACAGAATGGGAGCTCGAAGAGCTCACGGAACGGTCGTCCGCTCACTTCGCTTTTGGTTTTTTTGAGTCCATGACCTTCCGAGTCCTCCCATGAGGAAAATTCGCTCTGCCCTCATTTGGAGTGTCGAGTTGCGCTTCTGGGTAGCAACCTGCGTCACTTTCCTGTCGACGTTTGCCTCACGCGCTCTGGGAGTCGATGCGCCACTGGCCACATTCGTGGTGATCTTCTTTTCAACCCTCGGCCTCTACAATCTCGACGGTTCGCTGGACGCTTCCGAGCGAGGCGCTAGATTGTGGCAAAAACCCATCCATTGGACGCTGACGGCACTCTCGGTAAGCGGATGCGCCGTGGCGGCTCGCCTGCTGCCCTGGCCCGCCGTCATCATTCTGGTCTGCGGTCTCGCGATCTGCGGGACTTACGCCCTCCCTTGGCGCTCACGGGGGCGGTCGGTCAAAAGGCTCCCCGGCGTCAAAGCTCCGTTCGTTGGATTTTCCGTAGCCAGCGCCGCTGTTTTTCTGCCAGTCCTGTCCGTCTCCGATCCACCTTCCTGGCATGCATCCCTTTGGTTGACCGCCACTCTCGGACTTTGCTGCACGCAAAATGCGTTGGTCTTCGACATTCCCGATATGGCGGAAGATGCGCGGTGTCGGGTTCCCACCTTCCCGCGGGCCTACGGCTTGGGACCGACGAGGGGACTGAGCCGAGCTCTCCTGATCGCCGCAGTCTTGTTGCTTTTGATGGCTCCCTCCTCTCTTGCGCCAGGAACAGAATTTGGCCTTTTGGCGTTGTGCGCCGCACTGCTCCTGGGAAGCTCGCTGGTCGACCCCAAAACGCAAAAGGCGTCCGTCGCGCTGGGAATCGATGGCGCATTGATTTTGCCGTGGGCCGTCTTAACCCTCGCTGCGTGACTCACTCACCCAGCGACACCGCTCCCCCAAGATCCGTTTCACAAATGCTCGGCGCCCTGTTTCGCGCCCATCCCTGGCATGGCGTAGCCATTGGGAATGAAGCCCCCGTACGGGTCAACTGCTACATCGAGGTTGTTCCGGGGGACACGGTCAAATACGAGCTAGACAAACAATCTGGACACCTCAAGGTCGACAGACCCCAGCTCTATTCGAACACCTGTCCCATGCCCTACGGTTTGGTCCCTCAAACGCTGTGCGCCGATCGCGTTGCGCAACGCTGCATGAAGATCACCGGACGTCATGGAATCGTCGGCGACGGCGACCCCATGGATATTTGCGTCGTTTCGGAGCGCCCCATCCCCCACGGAAACATCTTGCTAACCGCTCGCTTGATCGGCGGACTACGCATGATTGATCAGGGAGAAGCTGACGATAAACTCATAGGAGTCATGAAGAACGATCCCACCTTTGGCGCCTGGCGAGACCTCAAGGATTGCCCCGACGCCTTCATCGAGAGGCTCAAGCACTACTTTCTGACGTACAAGCAGCAGCCAGGAAAGCTCTCGCCGTGCGAAATCGCGGAACAATACGGCGTCGAAGAGGCCCACCATATGCTGCACCTCGCCCATGATGATTACAAAGACGCCTTCGGGCATCTCCACGGCGCATACACCCGGGCCAGCCAGTTTCCACCGACGACCTGACTCGGTTCTTTATCGTCCGAAGTTCCATCCGGCGTCCAGTCCCAAAAAGAACTCTCGGGTGGAATAGCGCCCGGGAGGACCACAAAGGTCGCAACTTCCGTCGATCGACGCCGGTTGAGAATCTCCTGCACCAAAACGAGCCTCCGCGGCCATGTTCAGGGACAAAGACCGAAAAAGCAGGCCCGCTCCCAAGCTCACGCCATGGATCCGAGCTCCTAGAGGTCCAAACGCAGAAGGAAAGGACGACGTCCCCACCGCGGTTTCCAAAGAATACCCCGCGCGCAGCGGCAATTCCTGGGCTCCGAGGGGCAACCGATATTCCAATCCCGCACGGATTTGATGGCTATCTCGAAGCCCAGCGATCTGGGTCACGGAGAGCTCCTCCCCACCCTCGAGCCCACGATAGATCAGATCGACTTCGGACGTGTCCGAATAAGAGTAGTCCATTGCCACGCCGACTCGATCGATGTCGAAGCGCAGTCCCGTGCCGATCATCAATGGAAGAGACAGGTGTGACGTCGGCCGTTCCAGCATTCGTCCGAGCACGACTCCCTCCTCCGAAGAGGCGTCGACCGTCATCTTGCTGCGCATGACAACCCCCCAACGCAATTCAGGAAGCAAACGGTACTGGAGGCCCACCCGCAAACCGGCAGCATCGAATCCTTTCAAAGACAGATCGATATCCTCGGGATCGGCCAAGCTGCCACGCGTTCTACGCAAGCTTCCAAACGTCAACCGATACCCGATGCCAGCCGACAACCCTTCGAAAGGGAGCCCCGCGGGAACATGAAAACAGAACGTGGGCCCGAACTCCGTGAGAGACATCTTCAGCCGATCCTCTCGAGCACTTGCCGAGTCGGTCGAACGATAAGAGACGTTTTTCGAAAGAACCGGAAAGATCCCCACTCCCCAACTCATCCATTCCGTCAATCCCACGGCAAAAGAACCGTGAGCGTTCCATCCCGGAGAGAGCCCGGAATCAAAGGGATAAGCTTGGAGCCCAGGTGCCGTGAACTCTGCCAGCCCCAGCTGCAATCCGAAAACGAGCTCAGGCTCTTCAACGCCGGAGAGACCAGCGGGATTGTAGAGGGCCGCCGTTGGATCCTCGATGCCGCCAATGGTCGCCCCAGAGAGAGCCTGGTGCCGAGCCACACCTCGCGACGGCTTTTGCCACCCTCCAGCATGAGCCTCCTTGGCAACCACAAGGACCAAGCCCATCATCAGGCAGGAGAGGGACGAGCCGCCGCGCGAAGGAAAACGGACCACGGAGCGAGTCTTTCCCGAGAGCTGGCTGAGGTAAAGCCCTAGCCTGAACGGGCAAGCACACCTTTTGTCTTCAGAAAAGTCTCGAACTAAACGGATGTTTCTGCCAAATGTGGGGGCGTGGTAGCTCCTTCCACAGCTCGGACCAAGACGCCCCTTCGGCAGGCCGCCCCATTAGGCGGCTCTTCAGGTACCGAAAGCACCGACACTGAACAAAAGTGGAGGAAGAGACCCCCCTATCCTTTCGTTCCTCAGCTCGTCCTGACCGGTGAGACCGTCCTCGTCGAAGACGAGTCGGGTGAGCAGGAAGCGGTAGCTGGATTGGCTCGACTCTCCTTTCTTTACGAAGACCAAGAGGTGTTCCCAGAAGATGACAGCGTCTGCTGGGAGCGCGAGAGGAAGTCGGAGGCCGTTGCTTCCAGAAGCCTGGAGACGTTCGGAGCCGTTGAGCTTGCCTCTGTCGAGGGCCTCCTCCCCGACTACGATAGTCAGGCCAACTACCTCATCGCCTTAGCCTCGGAGATCCATGTGGGCTGTTCCTTCACGGCTCACGCGGTTCCTCAGCTCGAACAACAGGGTTTTCACGTCCGCATCGAGGAGACGTTTCCCTTTCCGACCGTTTCCACGAAAGGGAAATGGTACGGATCCGTCGAAGCCGACTCCAAGCTCGACTGGTTCACCGTCGAGTTGGGGGTGGAGATCGGGGGACGTCCCTACAATTTGGTTCCGCCTCTCCTCGAGCTCCTCGAACAGCTCAGCGAAGGCTCGACGTTCGAGTCACTCGCTCATTGTCCGGCCAAGTTCCGTGCCGTTCCTCTTGGAGACGGCCGCTATGTGGTCATGCCCTGGGAGCGTCTGGAACGGATCCTTCGTGTTCTCGCAGAGCTTTATCCTCACGATGGCAAAGTTCGTCGCGAACTGGAGCTTCCCATGGGACGTATCGCCGAACTCGATTCGCTCTGTGAAGCCTTTTCTCCGAGCGGCGAGCAGCTCAACTGGCTCGCGGGCGACGAATGGGTGGAGCGCGGTCGCCTCCTCTCCAAGGGCCCCAGTTGGAGCCCTCAGCCGGCAGCCGTCCGGGCCGAACTGCGTCCGTATCAACATGAAGGGCTCATGTGGCTCGAGCACCTGAGAGATGCAGGTGTCGGCGGGGTGCTCGCCGACGACATGGGCC
>CAYTRQ010000430.1:0-4841 GCA_964440025.1 uncultured Polyangiaceae bacterium
CAACGTGAGCATGAAGGACGCCTGGATCGACGCGAGCAAGAAGGACCCGCGAGACAAAGGCGTCGGCATCGTCGGCTACGAAATCCCCTTCAACCGGCACTTCTACCAGTACGAGCGGCCCCGTAGCCTGGAAGAGATTGATGCTGATGAATACGAGCATAAGTATCTCTGGTACGTCACTAACGTCGAAGGGGTCTGGATTCGTGGCGGCTCGGCACAGCCATACGTCGTGGTGCCGAAGTCCATCGTTCAGCGCTGGCCCTTTCCCCCTCTCGAAGAACAAACCCAATTATCTTGACCGGTCGCGCGACGGAAGCCGCATCTTCATCTCCGGAATCGGACGTTTCGACCGAGGGAAGAAGCTGGAAAGGATCGAGAGCGTGGAGCGGGTCACGTTGTTGGACGATCTCGATATACCTGCACGGCTCGACGAGTTGCGCCTCTTGAAACCGGGATGGCTGGAGGGTCAAGGCGTACCGGATCTGGCCGGGCTCGATTGGTTCGCCGAAGAATTCGAGCGGCAATTCCCGGCAGACTTGCCATTGCCTTTCGTTTATCCAACGGAAGACGGCGGACTGAGGCTCGAGTGGGACGTTTCCGATGACTTGAGTATCGATGTCGACTTGACCGGTCGCACCGGGGCGGTCCATGCTTTGGACTCGGTCACGAACGAAGAAGCCAGCTCCCAGCTCGATTTGTCCGCGACCGAAGGCTGGCAGGGCATTGACCAAGCCGTTCGGGAAAGGCTAGCCCGGGGTGGGTCCTGAAACGCTTCTTCATCTCCCTTTCACGGTGGCCCCACGTGGGGGCCATCCCTCGCAGCTGATCCTCCCGGATGATCAGGTGGTAGAGTCGACCTCTTCCAAGGCATATGACAGACTTGGCTCATGTCAGCGCCAGCCAAGCGTCTCGCGAATTACGCTGATCTGCTGGCGCGGCCCGAGGACGAGCGTGCCGAGATCATCGGCGGGGAGATCGTCGTTCACCCCTCACCAACGCCAGCCCACCAGAGTACCATCGGGGAGATCTACGCGGAATTACGCAATCCGTTTCAACGCGGGCGTGGGGGACCTGGCGGATGGTGGCTGATTCAAGAAGTGGACGTGGAAATTTGGCGTCCATGATGTGTGCCGGCCCGACATTTCGGGATGGAGAAAAGAGCGCGTGCCGGGATTTCCCGAAGCGCAGCCAGTGCGCCTGCGACCTGACTGGTTGTGTGAAGGCCTGTCTCCTCGCACGGCCTTCCGCGATCAGGGCGACAAGCGCGCCATCTATCAGCGCGCAGAAGTTCCTTGGTACTGGATAGTGGATCCACTCAATCGGACTCTCAGCGTGCTGCGTTTGATTTCCGAAGGTTACGTGATGGAGCGAGTCGTCGGCGACGAAGGGGAGGCCGCCCTGCCCCCGTTCGACGCCGTCGCCATCGATCTTGCCGCGATTTTCCCGCCGCCAACGTAGTGCACCCTGGCCGGAGATCTGGACGCGCGGTTGACGGGGTCAATAACAGCGTTATTCTTCCTGAAGAGCCAGATGCCAGCACCCACACCATCCACGACGCGGCCCCTGCGAGCCGCCGAAGACAACGGCGATCTCAAGCACGAGATCCTGGCTGCAGCGATCGAAATAGCTACCGAGCAGGGCTGGGCGGCCGTGAGCGTTCGCAGGATCGCTCAGCGAATCGGCTACAGCACGTTTGTCATCTATACGACCTTCGGAGGCAAGACCGAGCTCTTTGCTGCATTGAGGCAGCACGGGTTCGACCAACTGATGGCACACTACTCACCACTCGAGCCCCGCAAGCTCACCAAGGCCACTTCCAGGGAGGCGGTCCGGCGCATTGCGCGAGGCACGCTCGATTTCTATCTCGAGAACCGAGCACTCTATCAGGCAATGTTTGGAGTCGTGGGGCTCTCTGGTGTTTTCGATGAATGTGATAGGGATTCCCTAGCCCTCGGAGCTGCTCAGTACGTTCAAAAGTTCCTTACCAAAGCCCTCGACGGTGACCCCACCAGCCTGTTCATGAACTGGTGGGCGCTGGTGCACGGATTTATTTCCATTGGAAACACGCTGAGCCCCGAGGAGTTCGAGAAGATAGTCCCGTACCTGGACCAGGCGATCGAACGCTTCCTTCGGAGCTAATCTTTTTTTGTACGGTGAATAACGCTGTTATTGTCTCGAAAGGAGTTGATTGAAACATGCAAGCGAAGAAGGTCGTCGTGACGCGCAGGGGAGGCCCGGAGGTGATCGAGGTCGTCAACGACGACGTTCCTTCGCCGAAGGCAGGCCAAGTGAGAATCAAGGTGACGCATGCCGGCCTTTCCTATGCGGATGTCATGCTCAGGCATGTGGGGATGCCGGGTTTGCCGAAGGTTCCTTTCACGCCGGGGGCCGACGCTGTGGGCGTCGTGGATCGGATCGGCGATCAGGTAAGGCGACTGAAGGTCGGTGACCGCGTGGGCGCTCTGTTGATGGATCGACTCGGCGGGCAGGCACAGTATGTCTGCGTGGACGAGACGCGCGTTCACCCGGTACCAGAAGACGTGCCACTCGATACTGCCGCCTGCTTGTTGATCAACTATCTGACCGCTTATGGTATGCTCTCGAGAGTGGAAGAACTGTTGCCGCGCCCAACCACCGTGCTCATTCATGGTGGCTCGGGAGGAGTCGGGTCGGCCCTGATACAGATCGCGGTCTCAAAGGGAATGAAGGTTCTGTCCACCGCCTCCGAGCGCAATCTGGCGTTCCTCGACGAGCTCGGGGCTAGCCCGATCGACTATCGCAAGGACGACTTCGCCGCGATGGCTGCAAGCGCGGGCGGCGTCGATGCGGTATTCGATCCCATCGGAGGCGAATACTTGACGCGTTCGCTCCGGGTCCTGAAAAGCGGCGGATGCTATGTGGCCTATGGCTTCCAAGGCGACTGGAGGAGCGGGATTTGGGGTATCTCCAAATCGATGGCGCGCTTCGGCCTGGCGAAGCTGGCGAACCGAGGCAAGCGCCTCACCGTGTTTCAGCTGCGAGATCGTCGTCCTGCCGAGCTGAGAGAGACCCTGTCGGAGCTCTTTCGCCTGTACGCTGAACGACGCATTGCGCCGATGATTTCCGAAGTCGTCCCCTTCGACGAGGCTCGCCGTGCTCACGGCGATCTGGAGCGTGGCCACCGCAGAGGCAAGATCCTCCTCGCCTGCTGAACTTTGATCAGCCGATCGCCAGGGCGTCGCCACGCAGTGCGGAACTTCCGCAGTCCGATTTGCCCTGATGGAAATAGCGCTTGTGCATTGAGGTGGGAAGACACGCGATTCGAAGAAACTGACCCTTTTATTGCCAACCACCACCTTTTCTGACACGCCGGAACCGGTCACGACGGAAACCGGTAAGTACAGGCGCCGGCCTTCACGATACGGCAAATTGTGTAGTCCTGCTTTTCAAGGAGAAGTCAACTGTGCGTGATGTTATTGGCCACTTGCTCAAGGCTCCACTTTTCTATTTCTACCTGCTGAGTTGTGTCGTCATGTCGACGGGTTGTGAGGGCGGCAAACCAAACTCTCAAGTTGCCGAACCGGCGCCAGTCGGCGATAACGGGTTGCCTTCCATCGAAGCTGAGCAAATTATGAAGGACCCTTTAGTAATTCCCCTATTGTCGTCCCTATTTGATGCTCAAAGTGACATCAATGCCTCAGGTGCGGTAGGAGCTAACCAGAGAGGGCGGTTCGAAAGCGTCCGGTGGCAGGGTGAGGGAGCGTACTACGCTATTGCGCTTGCAGTTGCCAACTTAGATCGGGACTTGTTCAAAAAAGGTGTTCTCGCCCTTGAGCTGGGCTTATCGCGCCAAAACGACGAAGGCGCCTTTCAGGATGACTCCAAGCAAGCCACCTTCCGTTTCGCAGTATTTGGACTACGCGCTTGTAGATTGGCGCTTCAGTCACCCTACGCCACTGCCTCGAGTAAGCGACTGGACTCAATCCAGGCGGGCTTGGCGAGAACGGGAAGCTACCTGCTCTCTATACTACCCGAGCATCGCGAGATCTATGAATCCGCCAACCAAGTCGCGTGGCTTGGCTATACATTCATTACGTTAGGACAACTGAATAGCAACAAGGCGATGGTTTCGCAGGGTGAAGCCCTTATCGAGGAAGTGTTGCACAAGCAAAGGCGCGACGGCGCCTTCCTGGAGAAAGGCGGACACGATTCTCACTACCAGTCCGCCACGCTTATGGCACTGGCAACCCTCATTCTGCATTCGGAATCCAGTTCACAACGAACTCAAGTTCTCGACGCCATAGCTGACGGTGTGGATTGGTTGGAAAGCAGGATATCGCAGACTGGACGAGTTGGCGATGAAGGCAATACAAGAACTGCTCATGATCCGGCAAACAGCTCGGAAAACAAACAAATCGATCCACGTGAGGTCGCCTTGGCGTTGCTGTATAGCGCGCATCTCAGTGACGCGTTGTTCCAGACGCGCTCTACCGTTGAGCTAATTGCCACAAGGATAGGAAACAAGGATTAGGCGCTTGGTGCTGTACAGAGGCGAATGGACTTGATCCGGTTTCGTGGACGGTTGAGTTGCATCCGCTTTCCATGAGGGGAACACCGATATTGTAGAGTCTCCGCCACCGGTCGCCGGCACCAACGCGGTTGGCAGCTCTTCATCGGCTAGGAGCAGTTCGCGGCGCGAAATGGCCACTTCGTCGCCCGCCCGTTCGGGGCGAGGGCGGGCGACTCCGTTTTTTGCCCTCTTTTTGCCGTCGAACGCTTTGTTGCTTGTTGGTTCGCATCCATTTGTGGATGCGAACTAGTGCCTCGGCAACTCACGTTTCGAGCGGTTTCGAAGCACTCCC
>CAYTRQ010000431.1:0-4835 GCA_964440025.1 uncultured Polyangiaceae bacterium
TACTGCAGCGTCGAACGATGGGCCAGCATTGAGCCAGGGGGCAAGCGCTCCGTGAGCCGTTTTCGCCACTCGGACGGCCGTGCCCACATCCTCATCCCGGCCATGGGCTACAGCCGACAGCAGAGCCAAGAAGGGTTCCTTCTTCGCCTGCTCCGGGTCGGTAACGACTGGGATTTGCTCTGGCCCCACCACCAAAGGTTGAAAGACCGATCCCAGCCCAAATGACAGGGGCTGCGAGGCCCAGCGGGCCACCTCCCGATACGGAGTGACAACGACTACGCAAGCCTCGCACCCCAGCTGCCGGGTTGCCGTGGCTGTATACGCGAGCCAGGCTTTCCTCTTGTCAGGATCGGGCGCCAGCTGGATCTCGGTGATGCACGCAAGCACCGGTCGCTTGTCCTCTCCCTCGAACAGCGTCGAAGCATCCGCTCGGTATTCTGGAGGCGCTAGGTTGGAGAACGTATTGGAATCATTGCGTATCCGACTGTGCTGGGGAAGCTCGACCTTCAGCACCTCCTTCAAAAGAAACGCCGAGAACTCAGGTGCGTTCTGGAAAAGATGGACAAGTGCCTCATGGGTTGCCGAAGGCATGTCTCGGTATCGGCCCACGCTTTTCCGAGTTGCCTCAAAACGAACTCATGGCGAAGAAAGGGCGCCTCGCCGAGCGCCCGTCGATGTCACTAACGCCCCCCTGTCGCTCCGTCCTTTTCGCGCCCTTCCAAGGTGACGGCGGGAAAAAGTCCGCACCACTCTGCTGGCAGGATCTTCTTGGCGAAGGACTTTGCACAACCGGGCCGGGGTACAGTGAAATAGAATGAAATAGAGCAGCTGAAATCGATTGAAATAGACAGCACCGGGCTCGGGCGAATGCTTCGACGCGCCGACCGTCAGGTCCACCATGCCCTCAACAACCTGCCAAGCGGTTCATTGGCCGACCGGCCGGCTGATCTATCGTGAGGGCCTCGTGACGACGAACAGCGCCGGGCCGCGCACCACGGTAGAGCTCCAGGCCTCCCGGAAGACTCTGTCCGGGGAGCGGGACCGCTTGGGCTTCGAGGATGGCATGATTTCCTCAGCGGCGTTTTGTTTCCGGAAACATTCGGGCACGGCGATCGACGATGGAGACCGCTACCGTCAGATCTTTGAAATGGAGGCTTTGCCCACGTCCTGGAAGCGAGTAAAAAGGTCGGGCAGTTCTCGGAAATCGGGAGCTCACGAAACGCCATTCATCGTCGTTTTTTCGCACCGCGTATCCCGTGTTCAAGCCTCAAGACAACGGTCCTCTGCGTATTGGGGACGTCTTTTTGGACAAATACCAGATCCTCGGCTTGGTCGGCCGGGGAGCGTTCGGGTGCGTCTATCGGGCGGAAAGCAGCTTCATGTCCCATGAGGTCGCCATCAAGGTGTGGTCCCGGCCCGGTGGCCTAACTACCGAGGCGCGCCATCGCGGGCAGCGAGAAGCTGTCGCCCTGGCGAAGCTGGGCTCGCATCCCCACATCGTTCAGGTCCATGACGCGGGGATCAGCCCTCAGGGACATTTGTACATGGTGATGGAGCTTCTCGACGGGCAACCCCTCTCCGCTCGGTTGTTCGACGGTGGTCCTTTCGATGTGGCCACCGGTCTACAGTTGTTGGCGCAGCTGTGTGATGCCTTGGAGTATGCTCGAAAGCAGCGGGTGGTTCACCGGGACCTCAAGCCGGCCAATATATTTTTGGAGGCAAGTGGCAGAGGCAAGATCCTGGATTTTGGAGTGGCCAAGGTCGCCGGAAGCGTCGGCTTTCAGACAGCGCCAAACGTCCTCGTCGGGACCACGCTCTACCTCAGTCCCGAACAGATCCAGGGCCGCCCCGCCACTCATCGCAGCGATATCTATTCACTCGGTCTCGTGGCCTTCCAGATGTTCCACGGTCAACATCCGCTCATCCTCGCAGATCCCCCAGTCAACCGCCGGGATCGACGGGCCATCGTGGACTGGCACGTGCGCTGTCCCGCACCCCGGCTCGACAAAGTGGTTGCTCACTTCCCAGAGTACGTGGCCCGCCTGATCAATACAGCCATTGTCAAAAAGCCGGGGCAACGTTTTTCCACGGCGGGCGAATTCGCCAAACAGACGCGTGCGGCACTGCGGCGCTACGAGAAGGACCGTCTGCTCCGGCGGAAATGGGAGGAGACGACGAGAGCAGCGTTCTGGCGCAACGACACCCGCACGGCGTGGGAGCGCAATGCAGCGAGACGAAGCGCCTCGGCGTCGCAGGGGGCCGGACTGAGCCAACCTCATCCGCAGCAGCCGGGCTGCGGAGTCATGCCCGTTGCAAGAGCGGACTTGGATGACGACGCCGGGCAAACCCACAAGTTGTTCCGGGAGGAGTTCGACGATTTAGATCTGCCCCTTCCCTCGTCGTCGGACAATGCCTCGACCCCCAAGTTGTATCAGGATCCTCCCCCCTCCTGGGACACGGCTCCTCCCCCCAAGGACCACGCCAAGAGCAATCCGGCGCTTTCCCCTCTTGGCAACGGCCCCCAGTTCCCCCAGCAGTTCCCCCAGCAGTTCCCCCAGCAAGGAGGTCACGCGCCGCCCTCCCACCGCGCACCCAACGGCTCCCCTGCCCCATCTCGCGATCCCGCGCGAAATGGCCACCGCGCTGAGCTCCAACATCCAGCTCATGAGGAGCATTCGCGCCCCAGGCAGCAGAGACCCGATGACTTCCCCTACTCGGCGCTCGACCCGGAGGCAGATCCGACCAAAAGCTACGACGATCGGCTCTTCCCTCATCGCACGAGGAAGGGCAGCCAATGGCCGGGAGAAAATCGTGAGCAATCTCCCGAAGCCGGCACGGACACCGAGCAGGATGATATTCCTGACTTGGACTGGGACCGCGATCCATTCGCCGGCACGGACATCGAGCAGGACGACATTCTTGAGTTGGACTGGGACCGCGATCCGTTCGCCAGCACGGACATCGAGCAGGGTCCTTTCCGGCTGGCGGACAGTCGCCGGGCTCCTGGTCCGCACTCCTCGTTTCCCGAGCCCGGCGCGTCATCACCTCAGCCTAGCGCCTCGCGTCACGAGCTACAGGCAGGCGCTTCCCACCACCGGCGGGCATCGATTCCTACGCTAGCGACCGCACTGCGCGAACTGCCGGTCTCCTCGTTCGAGCCAGCCGCGCACCGTCAACAGCGGGCAACATCGCCGGCCAAGCCGGCGACATCTTCCGGCGAAGCGGCCCCACCGCCGCGCGAGCCCGCGGCGCACTCCCACAATGCAGAGGGATTCTCGACACTGTCGGCGGGGACCACTTCCAGCGACATCCGTCGGCTGGAGCTCCAGGTCAAGCGCTGGAGGAGCAGCCTTTTCGCATTGGTGGCGGTGATAGTTGGGATGGGCGTGGGGGCTGGCGTGGGCTTAATGATTCCGACGGAGGAGCTGATCACGAAACCCCTACGAGCGTGGCTGCAAAATCATGCGCGCGAGGCCAAGGCCAAGAAGGTCACGGCGAAGAAAGCCGAGGCGCCGAGCCAACCTGACCCCTCTGACGACGCCGGCCGGAGCTCCCGCTCGGGCAACTCTCCGGCTTCTACAGAGGACAAGACCGTAGTGAACGACGCTCCCGCAGACATCCCGACCGAGCAGGCCTCTTCCCAGCGCGAGGCTCAGAAAAACGGGGCTGAAGGAACAGCGCTATCGACCGCGAAAGCCGACGACACCGCTGGTTCCGCGCACCGCCCCGTGAAAAGCCGTAAGCAAAAGACCCGCCAGAAGTCCGCCGCCAAACGAGAGCGGGAGAAGGAGAAGCCAGAGAGGTCGTGGCGCGTGGCCCCATTCGCGCCCAAGGGCTACAAACAAGACTCCGAGGACGAGTCGGAACGTCCCATGTTTACTGTCCGCGGCTCATCGGAAGAGGATGAAGGGGGACCTTCGCACGAGTCCATGGTATCGGAAAAAGACGCGGACAAGCCTCGAGAGAACGCACCGTCCAAAGACGAACCGCCCCCAGAAAGGCAACTTTGGCTCCACTAGCGCAGGAGGCCCCATCATGGCCGCTACCCCAGAAGATCCCACCGGCAAGTCCTTCGACCCAGAAAAACTCACCCACTGGGCCCTCCCCACCGAGTTCTTCAAAAAGCTACTCATGATACCCTTACCGAAAGCCAAGGACGAGGATCTGTTGAGAGAGACCATTCCACCGGAACAAGAGGGAAACCCGGGCGCTGATTCAACCAGCGCAAACTCATCAAGCACCGAATCACCGAGTGCCAAGTCCAAGCGCGCTCGCGAAAAAACCACCGATCCGCAGATCCCTGGTCTCCACCGAGCCAAGTCGGCTGCCCAACCCCCGCTCGACGCTCCGTCACAAGGCGCCATCCCGGCCGCAACACCCCAAGACGCCACCTCACAAGGACGCATCCCGGCAGCAACACCCCAAGACGCCACCTCACAAGACGCCACCTCACAAGACGCCATCCCAGCCGCAACACCCCAAGACGCCACCTCACAAGACGCCACCTCACAAGACGCCACCTCACAAGGCGCCATCCCAGCCGCAACGCCCCAAGACGCCACCTCACAAGGCGCCATCCCAGCCGCGCAGCCACAAGGCGCACCTTCGCCAGGAGGCATACCAATAGCACCACGCGAAGCTCCGCCTGACGGAGGGATCCCGATAGCGTCCTACCAGCCACCCGATCCCAACCGCCCCATCTCAAAACCCACTCCCCCGGCCGAAAAACAACCGGAACAAAAAGCCAAAAAGAACAAACCCAAAAAAGAACCCATCGACCCGGAGAGTCTCAGGGCCAACCAAGCACAGGCGATCAAGCAATGGGAAGAGCGCGC
>CAYTRQ010000432.1:0-4821 GCA_964440025.1 uncultured Polyangiaceae bacterium
GAGAGAAAAGTGGTCTCCCTACCGACCACTTTTATGTGGTCGCAGCACTAGTGCCCCACAATCTCGAAAGGATCCTCCGCCGCTTGCTCGGGGGCGGGTAAGGCGGGGGGCTCGCCGCGACTTTCGGAGAGAATGCAGACGTTTTGCTCCGGAAACTCTACCGAGAGCCTGCGCGACCGCGCCCACCAGAGAAAGGTCTCGCGGCGATAGAAAAATACGTGCGTGGGGTCACGAGCGTAGCGCCAGTCATCGAAGGGAGTCTGCCCTTTATACCATTCGGTCATGATCGCCAGCAGGCCGTGGGGGCGCAGATGCGAAAGGAGGTCGTCCAATACACGGGCCGGTTCATGAAGATGCTCGGCGACTTCCGTCAGTGTGATGAAGTCGAATGTTCGCTCGGTCCAGGACTCGTTCGGTAAAAACCAGGGATCGTGAGCCACGGTGGGGAAACCACATTCCGAAAGCATTGCGCAGAGAGCCGGTGCCGGACCACTTCCGAAATCGAGTCCACAAGCACCTGAAGCAAGTCGGGCCATGAGCGGGTCAGCAAGACGACTCAAGAAGCGGCGATAGCGCGGATCGGCGACCGAGTTCTCGTGAGTTTGGTATAGCGCGCGCTCTTGCTGTGGCGACGGCCACTCCTCACGCAGGCGATGCACTCCTAGGCAGGTCGCGCACTCGAGGAAGGTGCCCCGTCGACTCACGAGCTGCTGCGTGCAGCTCTGCCCGCACAGGGGGCAGAGCGAACGTGGGGGCAAATAGGGCGACATGGCTGGGTTCGATAGCGGGACCAGTCGGTTCTTCCAACCGCTGGGTAGCGTCGCCACGCCTTCTTCAACCCCTGGCCGTAGTATCCGAAGGTCCCGTGGGAGGTTGAGAACTCGCCAATCGCTCCGTCAACGAGCTCCCAACGCTCGGGCTTGTTCTTGGGATAGATGTCTGCCTCTTTGCGCTCGGGTGAGCAGTTCCGGCTTGCTTTGCAGCTGAGCGGCGACCTCCCTGTGCGGGGCCCAGCTTCGAGCGTGGGCGAAGCTGTGAAAGTCGTCTTGCTGAGCCATGGCGGAAGTTTAGCTTAGTTCCCGTCTACAAATGGCGCTTCGTCGCCCGCCCCTTGCGGGGCGAGGGCGGTCGACTTCGCTATTTCGCCTGGATTGTGACGCTGAACGCTTCCTTGCTTGTTGGTTCGCATCCTTTTGTGGATGCGAACTAGCTCACGGGCGAAGCAAGCCCAAGCTCATGGGTGCGACGGGGCTTTCTCCGATTTGTGGGCCACCCTTGTATTCGCTACCACTCCCGAGTGCTGACGCCCGGCTTTGTGAGAGCCTGCGGAAGACTGCTTCCGCTCGTGTTGATCCTTGTTTTCTTTGCCTGTTCTGGCCAAGCGCGTGCTGAAACAGTGAAGAACCAGGCCGCCCTGGCGGAATCTCTTTTTCAGCAAGGGCGCCGGCTTATGGCGGAGGGGGACCTCGATCGCGCCTGCAACGCACTGGAAGCCAGTCTGGAATTGGATCGCGCGGTGGGTACCTTGCTGAACTTAGCACTGTGCTATGAAAAACAGGGCCTGGTGGCGAGCGCGTGGTCCATGTTCGTAGCTGCCGAGCAAGAGGCGCTGGCCGTCAAGCAAAAGCGGCGAGCTGCACTCGCTCGTAAGCATCATCTTCAGCTAGCACAGCGCGTGCCCAAAGTTGTCTTTGACTTCGAGGGGCCTTTGGGGGGAGTCGAGTTCCAACTCGATGGCAAGAAGCTCTCGGCCGACACGCTGGGGCTCGAGCTCCCGCTCGATCCGGGGACCCATACCATCGTCGCCGAACGAGACGATGGCGCCCAAATCGAACGGAGCTTCACGAGTGCGGAAGCGGGCCCTGGCGAAACAAGTTTACAGGAAATCACACTAGGCCCCTTGCCGCCGCGCTCTGCGGAGGAAGAGCCTCGAGCGGCCTCCTCCGAAGCAAAAGAGGAAGCAATAGAGCACGACGAGCAGCTGACCGTCTTGAGGAACGAGCCTCCACAGCGGCGAGAGCCGCAGGTTGGCTGGCTCCCTCCAACAATCGCAAGCGTGGGAGCCGTCGGTGTCATCACGGGAGTGACTCTGGGGTTCGTCGCCGTCGATCAGGCGGCGGAGGCGGACTGTGACGAAAACGACCTCTGTTCAGAAGAAGGCAAGGAGGACCGAGAAAAGGCGATCTACTTGCTGGATGTAGGCTACACGGTTGGCATCAGCGGCGGAGTTGTCGCAGCAGCTGGTCTGGTGTGGTGGGTCTGGAGCTCATGGTCGGGACAGAAGCGAAAGATCGCCCTGCGCACCGGTGTCCCTGGTGCTGGGCCTTGGGGCTTTCACCTCAGGGCGGACTTCTAAGGGGCTCAGACGGTGTGATGTTGGATGATGCTGTCGAAGCCGAGGCGAAGCTGGCCGGAGTCGTCCCTGCGTTCGACTAAGCAGTCCCCTGGTAGGCCGTCCTTGTTCAACTGCTGTCGAGCACGCCATAGTTGCAAGTTCAGCGTCGAGCGGTCGACCTGAAGCTGCTCGCGTAGTTCCTGTGCGTAGGCCCATCCGCGTTCGGCGCGCTCGATGCCGTTCTGACGGTCCTCGATGCGTTTTCGTGCCAGTACCAAAAGAGCGTAGTTGTGGGCCCGAGCTCCCAGTGTGACGGTCTTTCTGCCACTCCGAGCTACCAATTCGACATGTTCCTCGTCGGAACTTACTGAAAACTGTAGGGTCAGCTCGTCCGAGCTCTGAGCCTCGGCGGTGCTCAGAGCATCCTCGAAAGCTTCCTCTTCGTCGAAGGGTGGCAGCTCCAGCAGCCAGTTTTGCTCAGCGACAGAAATCTGCTCCCCATCCTCGACCGTTCGGTGGTCAAGTGGTGAATCGATTTGCCATCCCGAAGGCGTCCGGTAGATGCGCATCGTTGGCTCTTCGGGATGGGGGAGCCAAAGCTCGGACGCTTCTCCGTAGATCCGTTGGCCTCTCGGGCCCGTCGCCGCGGGAAGGGGTGGGGCAGCGTCGGTTAAAGTCCAAACGAGTTCCTCGGGGCTCCCGAACTGGAGGGTATCCCCCTGCGTGAGGCTTACGGAGCGCCTCAAAGGCAGCAGCTCGCCGTTTTTGAAGGTGCCGTTTCTGCTGCCTAAGTCACGCACCCTCCAGGACTTTTTTTCGTAGTAGAGGCTGGCGTGCTCGCTCGAGACCGTCCGGCCTTTAAGCCGCAGGCGCGCGAGCTCTCCGCGTCCCACGAGCTGCCGAACTCCCAGTGTGTAGCTGCTCTCCCCGACTTTTAGCTGACCCATGGCAAATGCTCCTCACCCAGAAAAGGCAGAGGTGACGTTAGCCAGGTGTCGGTCATTTCCGTCGGCTCCACAACAGTTCCTCCTCACTGGGATCTGCTAGCTGTTTTTCGGGTTGGGCTTTGTTCGCGGCAGAATCGGCAGAGCTGTTTTTAGATGTGCTTTTTGGGGGCTGAGCCCGAACCAAGGGTTGGGGACGCGGAGCGGGACGGGAGGGGGGGGAAGTGTTCGCAGAGGGCGCTGGTTCGGACGAAGTTGTTTCGGGGCTCGCTGGACTAGTGACCTTGTCCCCCGGAGCTTCGCTCACTGGTTTCGAGACGGCGGTAGAAGCATCACTGGGAGGCGCGGGGGGGCTCGCAGGATCGGGCCGTTCGGATTTGGAAATTGGCTCCTCTGACACTGGCGGTGTGATGGCTCGTTCTGCAAGGGTGAAGAAAGCGAGCCCTGCCAGCAGGGCCGCGGCACTGACTCCCGTGATCCACCACCGCTTCGTCCCTGGTGCGCGGGGAAAAGGCCTAGGTCTGAGCTTTTGATCCGAGGGGCGGTCCTCGGTCACAACTGACATGGAGACTTCTCCTTTTGAGTCAGCCATGGCTCTTTTCAAGCTATCTACGAAGGTAGCGACGTCGTGGGGGCGGTCTCCCTGGTTGGGTGAAAAAGCCAACTCGAACCAGTGCTTGAGTGGTCCTGGCAAGCGGTCCATCAGTTCCGAAGCAGGCTTGCCCCTGGCGATCGCTTCCAAGGACTCGGAAAGATTGTTGGCTCGGAATGGGCGCTGTCCGATCAGAGACTCGAAGGTGACAACGGCCAGAGCCCACAAGTCGCTTTGCGGCCCCAGGCGGCTAGAATCAGCCAATTGCTCTGGGCTCGCGTAGAGCGGTGTTCCCACCAAATCACCCGTTTGGGTGCTCTGACTGCAGGTCGACTTTGCGATTCCGAAGTCGAGCAACTTGATCACAAAACGCTCCGCGTTGCCCGAGAGAAAGATATTCTCCGGTTTGATGTCGCGGTGGATGATGCCTGCCTGATGGGCGGGTGCAAGCCCCTCTCCCACTTGTTCGATGACGCGCAGCGTGTCTCGAGGGCTGAGTCTCCTTTCGATCCGGAGGCGCTGTCGCAGCGTTTCCCCTTGCAGGAGCTCCATGACCAAAAAGGGCACCCCACCGAATTCTCCTCGATCGAAGATGCGGACAATATGGGGACCTAGTAGGCGCGCTGCGATTTCTGCCTCGTCTTGGAAGCGCCGGCGCGCCAGTTCATCATTGCGGGTGAGGAACTTGACCGCAACCGGGCTGCGCAATCGGCTGTCGCTGCCTTGCCAAATTTCTCCCATCCCACCAGCGGCGATTCGCTTCTCCAGGCGATAGCGATCGAGGAGCACGGAATCGGGATTCACGTGGAATTCGGGGAGTGTCAAAGCCATGACAAGCTTTCACAAGCTTGCCGCCTTGTCACCGGCAAACAAGGGAAAATCTGCTTCGCCTCTTGCACTAGTGCCTCGGCAACTCACGTTTCGAGCGGTTTCGAAGCACTCCCAGAAGT
>CAYTRQ010000433.1:0-1039 GCA_964440025.1 uncultured Polyangiaceae bacterium
GGTTTTTGTGCTGCGACCGACCGGAGGAAGATGAATGATTTCGAGAGAAAAGTGTGGTCTCCCTACCGACCACTTTTATGTGGTCGCAGCACTAGAACCGGCCGATGACTCCTGCAGTTTGCCCTCCGATGTAAGGACGGATGGAGCCGGTGCGAGCTTCCTTGGAAGCGTTGGCTTGATCGTTCTTCGGGGCGGTGAGGAGGAGAGTGACGCCTGCGGCGGCGGTCACTCCACCCGCGATGAATCCAGCGGAGGAGACGTTTCTTAGGGTGTTATAACTTGTGATCTCGTCCTGGGGAACCGATGGAGCGCAGACGCCATCGAGGCAATCTGGATGCTGTGAACCGAGAGCCATGATCCCGGCTATGATTCCGGTGAGAAGCCCTGCGCTGCCCACTCCTACCGCGGTCCATCCCACGGGTTTTCGCCAACGGCCGCGGGAAGTGGATGTTCCCTGATCATGAGGAGATGTGCTTTCAGCGTACTCTTTGCTCCCTGGCTGTGGAGCCTCGAACCGGAGCACCACACGCTTTTTTTCTCCTTCGATGAGATTGACCCGCTTTCTGACGACCTGATCGTCGGCTCGGCCCGCGATGATCGCGACACCGGGATTTGTGGGACGTTCGGTGCCGATGACGGCACTAGGAACCTCTTGTCCTCGGATGCTCAGGGTGACCGTACTTGGTTTGACGCCTTCCACGTCGATCAAAAGGGAGGGGATGCGGGGAAGGAGATCCTGTCGATCCTGGGCGGCGTCCTGACGAGCTTGCTTTTGAACTTCGACCTGTCCGCCAGAATCTGCCGGGAGGCGAGTCGCTTCGAGATAGCGCTCGGAGGCCTCGACGAACTGGCCCGACTTCTCGAGAGCGCGCGCCGACCAAAGGGCGAGAGAGGGAACTTGGAGCATTTTATAGGCGCGCTCGAGGCGATCGGTGGCTGCTCGGTAGTCTTCTGCCTGATAGAGGCGGATTCCTTCATAGCCGAGCTCGCGAGCCGTTGCCCGAGTTGCACTGTCGACTTGGTCCTTCGCCAACGTGGG
>CAYTRQ010000433.1:1049-4809 GCA_964440025.1 uncultured Polyangiaceae bacterium
ACAAAAAAGCGGCCATGAATGCGCCCCAAACAAAAAGGACGGACCGAGAGAGGCCCACGCGCGCGGGAGACATTCGCGCTGGAAGCCGCTGCACGGAAACTGGGCGCAGGGACGGCAACCCCAGGGACAGCAGTTGGCCACGAAGCGGCCATGTTGCTCCGGGAACTCGTCCCGCGCGTCGAAAGGACGGTGGTACGCAGAAGTAGAAACCTAGCATGAGCCTCCCCACCTTCGGTGGTCAGCGTACTTTAGGGCTTTTCAATGACATGTACCAGCCTTTCGCCCTTGGCAGCCGGGCGGAACACCCCGCCCGGGCAAAGGAGCACCAGCCGACCGCGTCGTGGTCCCGGGTTTGGGCCGCTCTAGGGTTGCTTCAAAGCTCGCTGGTTCCCGATTCACGCAGGCGAATGGCAGTGACGGCGTCAAGGTATTCCGCTGCCTGTTTTTCGCAGGGCGCAGGGCAAGGACGGTTCTCCCACTTGCCGCATCCTGTTTGGGTGCCTTCGGCAAGCGGCGCCAAGAGCGAGGACGAGCGCAGATCTCCGAGGTATTTTGCCCGAGGCAACAACGCTAGCCGGTCTTCGCACGATTGCGCTTCCTCGAGCTCGAGAGCGATCCGAAGAGCTGGTGACATCTTGGCTCGAACCTCTGGCTTCGAGAGCGCCTCCTGTGCCCGCGTGCTCGCCTTTTGCCCACTATTTGCTATTTGATAGAGAAGATCGGGGCCAGTGCTCCCGAGATGTCGCTTCATGAGTTCGAAAGCTCGATCCGATGCGTTGCCGGGAGTGTTCGCGGCACGCCGAACCATCAGTCCCAAAGTTGGGCTGTCTCGGAATTCAGGAGCAACCGCAACGAGGCGCTTTGCCGTGACCATCGCGTCGGCAAACCCTGTCGCTCGACTCGCAAATTCGAGCAGGAGACGCTCCAGCACTCGGGGATCCTGGGGATACTTTTCGGAGAGAGGGAGCAGGCCATCGACTCCGAGTTCTACGGCCTGGGCTAGTGTGGTGTCGTCGGCCAGTGCGGGTTGTTCCGGTTCTTGAGGTTCCTTGGTGGAACGCCGTTCGGCTGCTGCTGCCCGGGCCTGCTGCTGTGCTCTCTGCCTTTTGGCGGTGAGATCGTCGTTTCGCCATTCGAGACCCACGAGTAGCAGTCCGGAGCTTCCGAGCAGGGTGAGAGCAAAGAGAGGTGTTCCCAGCCATGCAAGCCGCGTCGAGCCCTTGGGGCTGTCGGCGATGCGTTGCTTGATATAGGCCATGCTGGCAGCCAAGAGCGCAATACCCGGCAGAATCCAAGTGAATCCTTCCCAGCCGAGGCCGGGACTTTGAACAAAGAGGCCACCGGGCCGCATTCGTCCGAGGAAGTCGTCGAAAAAACGAACGCAGATCGCTGCGACGCCATAGGCGATGAGAGCCGCGAGGACCGAAATTCGAAGCCTGGCCAGCGTGCTGATGACCTTTGCGCTGTTCGACCAGATCGTCCTGCGGAAGTGGCGAAAAGCCAGGATGACGGGAGTCAGAATGGTTCCGCAGATTCCGAGGACCACGAGGATCAACTCCGTCGTTCCAAATTGAAATGGCCCAGTGAAGAGTTCGAGGCCGCTGACGGCGCTCGTCACGAACGCGACGGCCATCAGAACCATGACGAGACCGTAGAACACCAATCTCAGGCGACTTGTGCGGAGCTGGTAGGCTTCTTCGGCTGCCTTGAGACTCGAGCTCATCCGTGAGCGCACCGGGGTGAGGTGGTGCTTGGTCCCATCGTTGGAAATGACCGATTGGAGGGCCTCTTTGAGAGCGCTGATGTCTGGGTAGCGCTCCTCGGGCTGTTTGGCCATTGCGCGCTGGATAATGACTTCGAGAGCCTCGGGGATCTCCGGAGCTAGCTTGCGTGGACGGGGAGCTTCCTCCGTCATGACGGCCACGAGCATCGCCGGCACCGTTTCTTCGATGAAAGGTGCTCTCCCTGTCAGTGCGGCGTACAAGATGACACCGACTCCATAGACGTCGACTTGATGATCTCCTCGCTGTCCCATGGCCTGCTCGGGAGCCATGAAGGCGGGGGTTCCCATGAGCGTTCCGGTCTTGGTGAGCTGGGCATCGGTGTGGTCCAAGAAACGCGACAGGCCGAAGTCGACGAGCTTGATGGTGGGGGGATCGGAAAGTGTTCCGTCGGGACCGCTCAGCAGAAAGACGTTCTGGGGCTTGAGATCGCGGTGAATGATGTTTTGGGCGTGCGCCGTCTCCAGGGCCTCGCAGATCTGGAGGCCCATGCGCACGGCCGTGTCGACGTCGAGCTTTCTGTTGTGCTCGAGATAGGCATCCAGATCAGTTCCCTGCAGGAACTCGCAGACGAGGTAGGAATAGCCGTCTTGTGTACGACCAACATCGAACACTCCAACCACATTGGGGTGGGAAAGAGTGGCGGCGGTTTCCGCTTCCCGCTGAAAACGCGCCAGCTGTTGCGGGTCTCGGGAATGCTCGGCGTGAAGGACCTTGAGTGCATAGACCTTGGTGCTGATGCGCACGTGTCTGGCCTTGTAGACACGACCGGCTCCCCCTTGTCCGAGTAGACTTTCGATCTGGTAGGTGTCATTGAAGCAGCGGCCGATCAGTTCGTCGGGGTCAGACGACGAGTCGGCCTGCTTTGCCTCTTCGGCGAGCGGTGACGAAGCGGAGGAAGGGGTCACGTGAGTCTCTAAGGTAGTCGAAGGCGCGGGACTCTGCATGGGTTGGGCAAAGCCGGCCTATTTGGCTGCGAATGGGTTGGCTGCGAAATCGGCATTTGGCCTTCGGTGGCATAGAGGTGGGAGAGTCACCTACGCTCTGCTGCCCGCACGCTCGTTCGGAAAGGGAACCTTTCGCCCCATGCGCTGGCGCCCTAGTCGCAATCGCGGCTGGCAACCCATAGCTCTTGGGAGCCGCTTCGATCCGATGAGATGAATATCTCACGCCCGTCTGGGGAAAGATTCAAGTTGATTTCGTCACTGGAGCTGCTGAGCCCCTCTTCACGCTGAAGTTGTGAGAACGGAGCGCTCGAGCTCGCACGAGTTGCCGACCAAACGTCGAAAGAGCCACTCCGCTCAGAGATGAAGAAGATCGTCAGTTCGTCTGGAGTCAGAGACGGCGACCCATCTTCGGCAGCATCTATCAGATTGGGCACGCGGGAGGGCGTACCGAACTCGAGCGAGATATCGCTACGAGTGGCGGTCCAGATATCAGTCTCCCACACGCCGCTTGCTTGGGAGGCAGTGAAAAAGATCGTCAGCTCGTCTGGTGAAAGCCAGGGCAGAAGCTGTCGGTCATCGGTGTTCAGTTCGGTGAGCTCTTGGGGAGAGGAAAATGGGCCTTGTGGGCTCTCCCGGGAGGCGAACCAGAGATTGCGCGTACCCGGATCTGGTCCTGGTTGGCGAAAGAAATAGATCCGCGTCCCCTGAGGGTTGATAAACGGAGTTCCCTGGCGTGCGATGGTGTTCAGCTCGGTGACGGGCGTTGCCGCTTCAAAAGGAGAACTGCGGTCCGGGCGCACTGATCGATAGATGAGTTCCTCGTTCGGATCGCTCACGGCGAAAAACAATGTGAGCCCGTCTTCCGTGACGCTCGGTCCCCACTTGTTCCCCTCGACCGAAAGCCCCGTGATCGGTTCCGGGGCCGAAAACGTTCCCGTGGAGCACGGCGTCAGCCCACCTGCGCCTCCCGAGCCAGAACTTCCGGTGGGGGGGGGGGGGGGGGGGGGGGGGGGGGGGGGGGGGGGGGGGGGG
>CAYTRQ010000434.1:0-4801 GCA_964440025.1 uncultured Polyangiaceae bacterium
TTCACTCATGGTACCCTTCAGTCCCAGCAGGACTCGGTCGTTGAGAAGCCCAGGGTTGTAGACCTTTTCGGTATCAATGACGCGAGCGTCCACCAGCGCACAGAGCTCCAATAAATGGTGCCACTCGCGACCGTTTCGAGCCAGGCGGGAGGCCGGGAGCGCAACTTTGGCAGTTGTCTGCAACGCCAATTGAGAAGTCAACAAACTCCCATTCAGATTCTTTTGCGCTCAGCTTTCTGAGCATGTCACGCGTTTGCGCGCAAATATTGAGACAGAGCGGCCGTTGAGGAAAAGCCCATATCCATGATGGTTTTCTTGTCTTGGTTGAGTGGTTGCCTGGTGAACATCCTAAGGACATCCAACTGCCACTCAGTGAGCCTATAGTCAGATTCGAGGAGATTGGCTCTTCCAAATGCAACTTAAAAGATAGCTTGACCCAAAAACTCTGGAGCCGGTGAGTGAGGAGCATTTCCCAGTTCAACTATGGTTTGTACAATCGCTTCTGCCTTTGTTTCTGTTTCCACTACTCCGGCACGAGCTAGGACACAAAGTGCCATCACTGCAGTATTGTCCGAAGCCTCTGGCCACCACCACGTCTCAAGCACAGGGACCGGTTGCGCTAGCGTACGAATGAGAGCGTCCGAAGCAGCCGACCCAAGATGATCTCTGAGCAGGGCCTCGCAAGAGCCGCGGTCGCGCATACGAGTAAGTCGGTTTCACCGGCCTCCCAAAAGTCTGAGCCAAGAATCCGCGGGAGCCACGAAGCCCTGTTTTCGAGCCTGGATCCCACCACTGCCGCCGCCAGAATACTGGTCGCCGTCTCGACAGAGTCGTTCCTCGCCTCAACGATACCACTAAGGATGAGAATCAGCTGCTCTTCCTTGCTCCGTTCCCAGCAAGCGAGAACATACTTAGCAGCGCAACGCACGTCCCTACTGTTTGATTCCGTCAGGCTTTCGACGATTTCAACATAATCGAACAATACACGCTGCGCGGAAGTGTCGATTAACCGGCCCGAGCACGCGCGAGTTGGACTCTGAAGCACTTCGCGAAAATCCAAGAGCAGCGCCTGCACGGCGAGAAGAAGATGGACCGCATCCGCTTCCGACCAAGCTAGCTCCAGCTTCTCCAAAATGCAACGGACCGAGCTTTCTGGCAACGAGTATTTACCCGTCGTCTCATCCACCACCGTGTCCAAGACCTCCCAGAGTTCTTCGACATTGCTCGCCGCAGATAGTGCTAGGTTGAGGCTACAATTCCCGAGTTCCAGGTCTCCAGTTGACACCATAAACAGCCGATGGAGTCCTGCGAGCTCCCCCTACCGTCTCCTCAAAGTCAAGCAGGTAAGCGGCCTGTTCAGCGGGCCACGTAGCCAAATGCCCTTTCAGGTTAATTTCTTGGCCCATTTCTGTTGAGTCCATCCAGACGCCATCCTCTTTTAGATTCTCGTAGGCGTTGTGGCTCAGTCGGTCCCGCAGTCGATCGGCCAGAAGTTCCTTAGTTCTCTTGGAGCTCATCGATTCAGGTGCCCTATCTACGACGCCGGCCTTTGCGCCAGTTTTGATCGGGGGATTCCTCTCGCGCACGCGTCGCATCCGCCCTCAACCGATATCCGCCATCCATCTCTGGGTTCGGATCCACCGCCTGCTCTCCCGTCTTTCGGCGCTCGATCACGCAGCCTACACCGACGCTGTCTACGCTTCGCAGCTTTCCTTCCCGTCTCCGGTCGTACGGTCACGTAAGACTCGCTTCTCAGGGGTGGCCAGCCTTTCCTGGGTGAGATCGAATGCCTCACTCGAACCCTATCAGTGATTTCAGATTCTCATCATCATCATCATCCTTCACTGCCAGAACTGCCGAGCGCGCTGGAAATCAACACCTAGCACCGTGTTCACCGTCAACTTCGAGGCCAACACAGACGTTCTTCGATGGCTTCGATTGCCATCATAACCGTCAGGCTCTGAGTCTCGTCGCGAGGAGTAACTTGCCTAAGGTATGACAGCGTATCCAAATCGCCGTAACTAAGCAATTTGAACGCTTCATCCGGCGACAGATTGCTAGTCAGCAAAACACGCTCGGCCACTCGAGGGGTCACCGCAAGATCGCAGTATTCCCAAGCAGCGTCGCTTGCTAAGATCGGCTCTAGCCTTTGCTTGGGTAACCTTGCAAGCACTCGGCGAACGGCACCTGCCGAGTCCGGCCCCTTAGCCGCAACAATGAGAAACTGGAAAAGATCTCCAGGAAACGGTTCTTCGCGCCTACGAAATATTTCATCGATAGCCACAGCCAACAGATCGCAACGAGTGTGTCTTGGAGCAAGCCGCGTCGCGTACTTGACCAGGTCAAATCCACTTCTGCACAGACACCTAACGATTTGTATCCAAAGGCGAAAACAACGCTCCTCCTCCTCAGCGGAGGAGTGTAAGGTTCGAAGCGCTGAAATATACTTCCGTTCATTACCGGTTTTCGAAACAACGAGATGAAACAAAGCTGAGTGAGGTAGTTCGGCTACGAGATTTTGTCCGGCAAGGCCGGGATTCAGGTCGCCCGCGACTGTCCGTCGCCAGATCGCTCCAAAGTGTGCGTTCCAGATCGCTCCATTGAGCTTCAACGCCATCGGGCGCCAAAACACTCCTTTCCCTTGAAGGAACCGTGAAATGTCCCCGTTCACGTAGAACCCAAATTCTTGTAAAGTCATATCCGGGACGCTCCAATGCGGAGAATCAAAACGTCTCAGAACTTCCAACTGACGGTCTCCAAGATCGCCACGGACAAGCCCATACACCGGCTCTTGGTACTTGGGAGCAGCGGCCAAGCGAATTGCTGCGCATACAGCCTCGATTCGCGCGTGCGGGAAGCTCGGAGGTACCCTGGTCAGCTCGAACGCTAGCGCCAAGTTCGTCGGCACGCGTAGTGCCCACGTCAACGTGATGGTAGCTATGTTCTTGGTGGTAAGGGGTCTTCCTACTGCCCCAATCCAACCCCATGAGTACGGAACAGTTTCTGGCGCGCAAATTGGGTCTTTCAGCGCATCGAGTTCTCTCATGGATGCTCCTTCTCTTGCTCGCACAAGAACGGCGACTGCGATAGCATTCGCAAGTGGATTCTGCCGAGCTATCATGTTTTCACACAGGGCTATAATCTTTGAGAAGCGCTCGTTGGCCTCAGGTGTGGGTAAACGTTCAAGGAGGTGAAGAAGCAAAACTAAAAGTGCCGACCTAACGGCTAAACATGTTTCTCTGTTGTAGACAGTGTGGATTTCGTCATACGAGACTGCATCCGCATCTCGTTGGCAAGCCGCAAGGCAAATGGACGCGGCCGCGCGCAGTTCCGCACACGAATGTGCAATCAACTGCCATAACCGTGGTTCTTGTTGTTGCAGCGCCTTGCGCAAATTTGGCCTACCGAGCCGCAAGTTGCGCAGCTCTCGTACTGGACTTGCTAGTAGTTCTTGGCATGAGATCTCACAGAGGCGATTTACCCAGCCAACGGCAATGGCCCCTTCGGAATCGCCCCACATTAGAGCTAGCTTCAAAAGAACATCTACAACCTCTTCTGGAAGAGCTTCATCGCCAAGAGCGACCATGGAAAAGTCGGAATCGTAGAAGAGTTCTTGAAGATCTTCCGCCCCCCGAGCAGCCAAGATAGTTCTCGTCAAGAGGGCTATTCGCCCGTCTGACCATGTCGAATCATTGCATGACGTGAGCTCAGCTAGCAGTTGTTCAAAGGACTGCTTCATCAGCGTGGAATCTGGTTCCGCGTGTAGTAATCCATCGCTTCTTCATAGGACGAAAAGCTTCCGGAAAGGTTTTTCTTTGGAGGATTGAAGTTTGTAATAATATCCCGATTGTTTGCGTCTAGGGCACCCTTTGCGATGTTCTTGGGCTTTGGCTCACCATAGGTCGCCATCAGATTCGCGTAGGTCTGGCTGCAGTTGGCACAGGGTGCTCTTGAACCATTGTCATCATACGCCTGCCCACCAAACGTCGAAAGGGCTTTCCTGATTTCCTTCTTGTCGTCGTCGTTATCGGGATCTAGCTCTCGTCCGATTCTTTCTTGATGTGCCTTAAGATGATCCGAAAGGGCTCGAGGCTCAGCACAGTTTCCTGGCTTCCAGCTTTCGTGTGTCTCATTAGGGAGAGCCCGTCGTACCGCTTCATGAAGATCGCTGGACGGCGTCTCGGAGTTGGTAGCTTTTGCATGTCTCTTTTCTTCATCTCTGCTCCCACGAATGTTCCCAGTGTGGGAACGAAACCACATCAACCCATCCGGATCGACAAACTGCACCGGGTCATTCGCCGCATACCCAAACGGACTCAGTCCCCCCATGAGACCCAAAGGCTCTGGCGACAAATATCTCCCTATTTCCGGTAGGGTCAGCCCCCATCCGCCAGCCTGCTCGGCGCACAGGTGGTGTCCGACATTGAGCTCGAGCGGCGGCGCTTGCGCCTGCGCGGGCTGCGCTTCCCCCTCACTCCGTACTCGCCCGCCGGCTTTCGATGAGGACAGGAAGGCGTCGCCGCCCCACTCAGCGCTCTGCCGGCCGGGCTCCGCGCGGGTGGGGGAAGGAAGTGAGGTGCTGAACTCGAGTGAAGAACAATGAGCAGCGAGCGCTAAAGGGGCCAGAAGGACCACCAGCAGGAACCAACTGAGGCATCGAAGGACGGCAAGAACAAGAGAGCGACTCATGAACGACACGTTATCGAAAGCTGAGGGATGCCCTTGGGCATGGAAACGCCAGCTGCATCAAGGATCAGTAGATGAGTTTTGTGCGCCCGTGAGGTCGTTCATCGTCGCTCCG
>CAYTRQ010000435.1:0-4794 GCA_964440025.1 uncultured Polyangiaceae bacterium
CTCTATCGCGGCTCAGGCCGCATGACTCACGCGGCAACAACCTTGACACTCACCGAGACTCCTCGGGATCGGCGGAACGCCTTGGAGAAAGCGGCCGAACTCTCGTAACCAACCCTTGAAGCGACTTCCTCCAGAGAAAGCGAAGAATTGACAAGCAAGTCCGCGGCCAATGACATCCGCCATCGCGCCAAATACGCCGCCGGAGGTTCCCCGACGAGTTCGACGAATTTCCGGTTGAAGGTCGCCCGAGACTGACCTGTCCTTTGGGCCAGCTTCTCCGCCGTCCACGACTCCTGCGGCTGCTGGTGGATGTAGCTGAGAGCTTGCGCCACTTCGGGATTTCTCAAAGCAGCCACCCACCCACTCGGAATCTCCGACGGATCGGCGATCCACGTGCGAAGCACGAGGATTAAGAGGCTGTCCATCAACCGCGAAAGGAGAAGGCTTTGTCCATCTGCGACTTCCTTCAGTTCGGCGTCCAGCACCTCTACTAGTAGGTGTAGTTGGCGATTTTCCATCACCGACGCCGCCCGCACTACCGCAACGGAAGGTAGAGCGGTGAGCAGTGGATGCCAACTCGTCGGCTGGAAGGAATACTTCGCGCAGAGTATTTGGGTGACCTTTTCCTTAGCATCGGCAGAACGCGTGAGTGCTCGTTCTGTCGCCACTTCCAAGCCTTGCCTATACGGCAGGATCGGCGACTTCGGAGTGTCCGAGACGGCGTGGGCCACGCCATCCCGAATGAAGGCAATATCGCCCTCGGCGAGGAGCAACGGTTGACTTGGCTCGGCGTGAAGCCAGCACTGGCCTTTTCGGACTAGATGAATAGCTAGATCCGCAGACGGATCGATTTGCAGACCCCAAGGAGGGGCCAAATCGGCAAGGGTCACCTTGGCCTGCGCCAGACGGGCGACCTCGAGTACGTCGCGCAAAACGGTCATCGTCTCCGACTGCGTCATGAGTACATCTCTCGCGGGATTCGCACTCTCGGTCAAGCCGTTCCAGGAAACTTCCAAACGGCGAAGACCAGCTGTTCTGCAAATGCGCACCCATGCGGATTTCACGCCATCGTGATCACCCATTTCACGCATCGTGATCAGCTGTTTCACCTATCGTGATCGGTCCAGCGACCGGGATTGGTACGTCGAGGGCTTCGAAAGGAGCCCCGATGTCGACACCGCGGCTGGACATGAGAAAAACGAGAGAAATTCTGAGGCTGAAGTGGGAGCGAGGGCTCACGCATCGACAAATTGGACGCTCGCTGGGGGTGAGCGCTGGGGTGATTGAACTCGACAAGCACTACTACTCGGTACCGTACCAGCTGCTCAAAGAAGTGGTGGAGGTGCGAGCGACCAAGGCTCTCGTCGAAGTATTACATCGGGGCAAGCGTGTGGCATCGCACCAACGAGGGCGACCGCTGGCGGGGCACACGACGAACCCGGAGCATATGCCGGTGACTCACCGAGCGCACATGGAGTGGCCATCGTCAATACTCATCGAGTGGGGAGCAAAGACTCGGACGCCCATCAGCCCGGCTTTGATGAGCGTTTGGAGATGATCGTCGATGCGGAACATTTGCATTGCGAAAACCGCAAGCTTGCTCGTCTTCTGCGAGAAGCGAAGCTGCGGATCCAGAACGCGAATCTCGAAGATGTCCGGGCGTCGACGAGGTCAGGACTCTCAAGAGACTTGCTAGCGCAGCTCCGAAGCGAGCGATGGATCGTCGAACATCTCAACGTGCTTCTGACTGGACAGACCGGAGTCGGAAAGACGCATCTCGCTTGCGCGCTCGGGCAGTACGCCTGTCGTCGCGGCCACAGGACGACCTACAAGCGGCTCCCTCGCCTGCTCGAAGAACTCACGGTCGCCCGGGCCGACGGGAGCTACGCACGGCTGCTATACGCACACCCCAAAGTCCGCCCAACTACAAATTGTCACGCGGGGGCCGCTGGGTAAGCGGTGCGGACGCCTCTCTGGGCATCACCGCGGCAGGTACTGGTGGCGCTCGAAGAGCGACTTCGGATGCAGCATGCGAGTCCGCGCACGATCGAGGCCTACTGCCAGTGGGTTCGGCGATTCATTAAAGCCACCGGGCGGCGTTACCCGAGTAGCCTGGGATCGAAGGAGGTGACGTCGTTCCTTTCGTATTGGCGACCTGTATTGGCGACCGAAGAGCACGTGAGTGCATCGATGCAAAACCAGACTCTGGCGGCACTGCTTTTTCTTTACAAGGAAGTTCTGGGCAAACAACGTCTTCCGCCACATAGATTCTGGCATGGCCGTGGACGGCGGGAGGGCGCCCAGGCGCCACAGAGGGTAGATCTCATGCTCGGCGTCCCATCGGCCATCTCCGGTGACAACGCCGAAAGAGGGGAGCCAACGCCGAACGAGTCTGCGCGCCTCCTCCGCCCGTATCATTTCCTTTCGCAATCTGAGCACAGACGGCCCGCGGGCGGGCTGGTAAGCACGCCTCCATGAAGCCACCCTTTCCTAGCAGGCTCCGCCAGCTCCTCGGCGCCAGTGTTTTGCTCTCTCTGGCAGGCGCTCTGGGGACCAGTTGTACGACCAGTCAACCGCGTCCTGACCATGCTGCGGGCGCGGCGGGAGAAATGGTCGCGGAGGGCGGAGCAGAATCGACGGGTGGCGACCACAACTCGGGAGATGGAGGTCAAGGAGCCGGAGGAGAGACGGAGATGGGCCCGTTGGCGAGCAGCTGCAGCGAGGGCTTCTCTTCGCAGCCGCCTGCCATCACCGATTGCGGCGCCCGCGCAACGGGTGACTCCCCGCTGCTCGACGATTTCGCCGATGGTAACCTGATGATCTCACCGCTCGAGCAGCGCAGCGGGCAGTGGTACGTCTACACGGACGAGACCCGTGGCTGCGTGAACTTGAGCATCCAGGGCGATACGTCAGCGCTGCATGTCACCGGAGAAGGCTTCAGCGACTGGGGCGCAGGATTCGGCACGGCCCTGGGTTGGAGCGCGGCAGCAGGAAACGCGTGTACCTACGATCTGTCCGCCTACTCGGGAGTGCGTTTTCGTGCCCGCGGGAGCGCCTCGCTCTACATGAACTTGGCAACACGGGACAGCAATCCAGAAAACCTAGGGGGCAGCTGTGAGGATGGGGAAGGCTGCTATGACCGGCATGGCCGGACAGTGCTCCTGACTTCGAGTTGGCAAGACTTCAGCGTCGATTTCTGCACGCTGTCGCAGGAGGGCTGGGGAGCCTCCTTGCCCGCATTCGATCCCACCACGGTCACCAATCTCAACTTTCACGTGCGCTCCACGCAGGCTTTCGAGGTATGGATTGATGATGTCGAGTTCATTCCCCACGAAGGAAGCGAGCCCCAGGCCTGCGGTCCCCTCTGCCCATTGGATCGGCTGCCCGCTGGTCTCGAGTACGACCCCGCCGAAACCCCCAAGCAGGGTGGCGCGCCCGGCCTGGAGCTGTTGACCTTCGAGCAGCCCACACCGGACTGCGGCCCTCTCCTCAGGCGCTATCTCACGTACGTGCCAGACAGCCTGGACGACGGGACCGATGCAGCCGTCCTCCTGGTACTCCCTGGAACCAGTAGCGACGCCGAGAGCATGCATTCTTTCATGACTGGTGAGCGGTTCGTCACCTTGGCGGACCGCGACGGCTTCATCGTGGCGTACGCCAACGGCGCTCCGGGCCCGTATACCGTGTCTGAACGGCCCAACGGAGGACGCTTTTGGCTCAGTAACCAAGATAGCGCTCAAGTCGACGACCGAGAGTATTTGCGTTTGATCATCGATGACCTCCAGCAGCGCGGCACAATCAGCGGCGACAATCCAGTCTTTTTGGTCGGTCATTCCATCGGTGGTGGGCTCGCTCTCGCCGCCGCGCTCGAATCGCCACAACTCTACCAAGGCATCGCACCCATCATGCCTTTCGAGGGCATCCCCCCTCGCGAGCCTGATCCTGAAGAAGAGTACGCCCTGGACCGCTTCCTTCTTGCCTACACTCACGGCGATCCAGATCTTCCTGCGGGCTACCACGACTACCTCGAGCCATTGGCGGTGGCTTGGGCCGAAGCTCTCGGCCTTTCCACACAGGATCCAGAAGAGCAAATGCTGCCGGACCAGGTGGTCGAAGGAGAAGGCTACGGCGGAGATCACCCCATCGCCCTTCGGACCCGCGATAGTCGCGTCACGCGCATCGACTACACCAGTGCCAACTCTGACCGAGCCGTACGCGTCCTCGAGTTCGACCGAGCCGGGCACTTCTGGCCCATGCCGAACCCCTATGAGGACGCGCAACTCGTCTGGAGGTACGGCTTTCGCAACCAGGACATCAATCTCGGCGATCAGGTGTGGGACTTTTTCAAGAGCAGCCTCTAGCGCTCAGCAGTCACATGTGTCGAGGCTCTTGGAGCCCGCGGCCTCGGTGATCTCACCGGACCCAAGCGATGGTCATTTTCGGTAAGCGCCGGGGGGCATACCGGTCTTGCTCTTGAACCCCTGCACCATTTCCAGGAATCGATTCGAAGGGACACAAGCCGTTGGCAAAATCTTCAAAGATCAGAAAGTGCCCTATTTGCGCCCGACCGAGGAATGCTTGGCGAGTCAACACCGTGTGTTTGTTGCCGCTCGCGGTGTAACGTGTCACTGAGGGCGAACCGTTCTGAGCTCGATTGTACGATCTCTGTCCTCCGGAGCTGTTCTCGGGGATGAGATGGCTAAACTCGTTCGCGGTGCGGAATGGCCGCATCGCCCGCCCGCCCGCCCCTTTCGGGGCAAGGGCGGTCGACTCCGCTTTTTAGCCTGCATTGTG
>CAYTRQ010000436.1:0-4774 GCA_964440025.1 uncultured Polyangiaceae bacterium
ATCGTTGAGGGAGTACTCCAACCCATCACGCCCCTTTCCATCAGGGGACACAAATCCCAAGAGCGGACCGGCTAGTTCTCGTCGCGGGTAATATCGTTTTCCCTCGCCCTCCACAATGAGCCCTCGAATAGCCGGGCCATTTTCTCCCTTGGACAATGCGCGAACGGCGTCGATTTGTTCGGCACTCACGTGACGTCGAAGCCAAGACCAACGACGCTTCGCCAAGATCTTTCTTTCCACTCGCGCAGCCTTGAGCTCGAGAGCCTCGGCTATGCGATTGGCAGCGGACCTTGCCACCTTCGGCACGTCCTGGGGGTCGGTTCCACGAAGCAGCTCGATGGCATCGAGGCTGACTGTCGGAACTTCGACGCTCACGGCGAGAGCGCTGCCGTTTCGGTCGTAAAGCATTCCCCTTTTGGGTCGAACACGCAGTCGTCGCTGCCGTTGGTCCTCGGCCAATTCACGCCAGGTCTCCCCATCGCGAATCATTAGGTCCCAGCCAGCGCTCACGACCAAACCAAGACCCAAAGCAAGGAGACCACAGAGAAGTCCCATGCGCGTCCGAATCCATTTCCCCTCCGGGCCCTGAAGCCGGTTCATGGATGACTCCCTTCGGCAAGGGCGGCACCACCGCTCTCTTCATCGAGCTCTGCTTCGGGAAGAACCCCAGCTTCGATGATGCGGTCGGTCGAGGCCTCTTCCATGCCCAAAAGGGTCCGTGCGATCAGATCGATCCGTTCTGGAGTCTCATGGGCGGCGCGTTCCAAAAGCAGGACGCGCTCAACCTCCCGTCGCCGTGCCAACTCAGCCTGCGCGCGCCCCAACTCGTACCCTAGCTCGATGGTCCGCACGCGCACTCCCAGGTAAAAAAGGAAAGACAGCGTCGACGCAATCACCGCAAGGGTCCACAACAGAAGAAAGACGTTCGAACGGCGGTCATCGTAGCGGGCCATGAATTGCTCCTCACCCCTGATCGGGATCGATCTCCTCGAAAGGCTGTTCCGTGTACGTGGGGGGGATGCGGCACCCCAAACGAAGCTTGGCGCTCCGGCTTCTCGGGTTTTCCGACTGCTCCTGACTCGAAGCCAGAATGGGTTTTCGATTCATCCGCTGCCACACCCCGCGATCGAGGAAGGCCCGCTTGACCAGCCGATCCTCGAGAGAATGGAAACTAATGAACGCGGCAATGCCTCCAGGACGCACAATGCGACTGGCAGCTGAAAGAGCCTTCGAGAGCTCCTCGAGCTCACGATTCACTGCCAGACGAAGTGCTTGAAACGTTCTGGTGGCGGGATCGATCCCACCCACGCGCCTGGGACCAACGGCACGAACGATGGCACGACGGAGATCGGTCGTCGTGGCAAGCTCCCCGGCATCGAGAGCCTGCTTGATGCACCGAGCCACACGCCTCGAGCGGCGCTCCTCGCCCAGGTGGTAGATAACATCTGCAAGCTCGTCTTGTGACAGGCGGACAATGAGATCGGCAGCGGTTTCGCCTTCAGTAGGATCCATCCGCATATCGAGCGGTCCCTCCATCCGAAAGCTCATGCCGCGTTCCGCACGATCGAGTTGCGGCGAGCTCACCCCAAGATCGGCAACCAGGCCGTCCACCTGCTCGAGACCAAGCCCCCCCAAACGCCTTTCCACTTCGGAAAAGCGACATTGAAAGGTGTGAACGCGCGAACCGAAGCGGGTCAAACGCTTGGCAGCCGCCGAAATCGCTTCGGGGTCCCTGTCGAAACCAATGACCTGAATTCCCTCATGAGCTTCAAGAAGCGCCTCGGCGTGTCCACCTCCTCCCAACGTCAAGTCGACATAGATGCCCCGATCGCGAAGCGTCAGCCCCTCGACGATCTCCTTTTGGAGGACGGTAAAATGGTGAAAGGTACTTGGCGGTTGAGTGGCAGGCATTGTCATATCTTGATCTGCTCCAATACGGCTTGCTTGAAGTTCTCTTCTTCGGCCGGATCGAGAGAAAGGGCGTCTTCCCAGTTCACTGTGGACCAGAGCTCCAGGTGGCGGCCCATTCCGGCCCAAAGGGCCTCCTTTTCGAGCTCGGCTCGTTCGCGAAGGTGCCCTGGGACAAGAATGCGTCCGGACTTGTCGAGTTCGCACTCACAGGCCGCTGACACATAAAGCCTGCGAAAACGCACTACGTGGGGGTCCATGCTCGGGAGCTCAGCAATCTTTTCTTCCACCTGCTCCCAGGCGGGAAGCGGATAGACATGCAAACACTTATCGAAGAGGGCCGGGGTGATGATGCAGCACAGATTCTCTCCAGAAGACAGACCTTCGCGAAAACGCGCGGGCAGACTGATGCGCCCTTTGGCGTCAATCGAATGGTGAAACTGCCCTCGGAACATCATCTTGGATCCACGTTATGGGAGAGAGCGACACTTTGATCCACTTTTTCCCACCGACAGACAGAAGCTAATCGGCCTTCGCCGAGCACGTCAACGAACTTCTCCCTTCGGATCCTCAGGAAATCGTCGAAGGGTTCAGGTGGTCTCCTCGCACACCTGAACAACTGTTTGGGGTTTCAAAGCGCACACTCTTCCCCACAAGCGGGAAACTAAAGGGAAGAGTCGTGCGCCCATTCAGCGACCATGCGGAGGAAGCCCAGGCTCGCCGTCGCGGCGGTTTCCGTTCTCAGTACAAGCGGCCCCAAACTCACTGAAATGAATCCCGCCTGCCCCGCTCGTTCGAGCTCGTTTTCCGAAAGCCCACCCTCTGGTCCGATCAAGAGATCGATTGTGGGAAACGAGCCTTCGGCCTCGATTTTATCGTAGATGATTTGGGCAAGCCCCGGGGACCCCTCACCAACGAGACCCATGAGCCGCAACGCAGTGGGGGAAGCCCAAGACGCGGGACTGATCGAGAGCCCCTCCTCGAAGGGTAAAGGCCCGAGTATTTCTGGAACATCCGAGCGGTAGGATTGCCGGGCGGCCTCCACGGAAACACGACGAATCCGCTCGCCGCGGGTCCCCCCCTGGGACTTGGCCACGCTTCGCTCGCAACGGAGGAAAACCACCTCCTGCACCCCAAGCGCAGTGGCATCCTTGACGACCTGCTCGGGCTTTGCCGACTTGCCCACCCCTTGAAGCAAACGCACCGGAACGGTCGTCTGGGGCGGAACGCGAAGCGCAGACACGGTTAAGCTTCGATCCTCATTGATCTCTGCAATGGCTTCCCTCCCCTGCTGCGGGTCGAAGAGGAGCAGACGATCGCCAGGCAGCCGCCTGTGAACTCGGAAAACGTAATGAGAGGTCTCGGCAACCAGCTGCATCCGTCCCGCCGAAAGTCCGGCCACTGGAACTCGAAGCAACCGGCTCATGGATCGACGCCGGTCGGACGGGGCCCGTAGTCGACGTAGCGTGCCCGTGACGGAGTGCTCACGATCACGTCCCTCCTTTCCTCCACGGGAGGCGGCAGCTGCCCGTGCTCAAGAACGAGGGCGGTCAGCCTCCCTCCATAAACGCAACCGGTATCGAGACCGGTCGCCTGTGGATGGATTTGAAGCCCCGCCTGCGCGTTGTGCCCAAAAACGATATGCGGAGAGTCCTTGTAGGCGGCAGCCCAGGAAACCTCGGAATATCGGTCACTGGGCGCCCCGTAACGCGTCAGCGAGCGAACGTGAAGAAGCGTCCAGGCTTGCTGCTCACTGAAAGCAACTCCAGGCTGAACCCCCGCGTGGACCACGCGTACATCATGAGCAGGAAAATCCAAGGATAGCGGCAATGCCGAGAGCACTCGCCAATCTTCCTCTTCGAGCTCGAAGAGGAGCCGTTGATGGGACGGTCCCAAACGAGGCCCACGGTTTTTTTCCTGCTTGGCCTGCCAAGCTACGAGCAACCGATGTTCGTGGTTGCCACGCACGCAAAGCGCCCCAAGCTGGCGAACGAGCCTCAAAACCCCCTTCGTATCCGGCCCCCGAGCAACCAGGTCGCCGACGAAGACCACTTGATCTCCCTGCACGGGAGCCAGGATTTCCAACAAGTCCTCAAGCTCCCGAGCGCAGCCGTGCACGTCGCCGATCCAGATTGTGCGGCCCACGGGGCAGAACCTAACCTCCCGGAAAACGTCACGCCACCTTGCTCCGACCGCCCTGGGCGCTGTACCGTCTCACCAGAATCTCAGGAGAAACCACCCTATGTTCCAGATCCGGTTGTCCAGTCCCCGTCTCATCACCCCTCTGCTCCTCGCCGGGCTTTTGTCCGCATGTGGACGAGAAGAGGTCAAGTATGAGCCCAAACCGCCGGTAGAAGGCGTTTCCGTGAACCTCCCACCAGTCCCCAACGTTCCCCAAAAACCCATGAAGGACGGCGACGCCTACACCGTGTGGGGAGCTAGCTTTAGCTTGCGCAACCGGGTGCACAAAAAAGAGGTGGATCACCAGGACATCAGCGTCGTTGGCTATATCGTGAAAACGAATCTCCCCGATGCCCCGGAGTGCGCCGTTCACAAAGGGGGCAAGGCCGATCCTGAAGGCTGTCATCCGCCAGTGCCCACGTTCTGGATTGCTGACTCGAAAGACGCCGAGCTGGACGAGGCGATGAAAGTCATGGGCTGGGCCTCGAACTATGCTCAGATCTATGACGCAATCAAAGAGTACGACAAAGGCAAGGAAGACGCCGAGCATAGCGACTCGGTTTGGGGCGTTGTCCTGCCCAAGCCGCTGCCCGCCGTGGGGGCAAAAGTCAAAGTCGAGGGCATGTACTCTTCTGAGTTTACGATGGCCTCCAGTGGCATCGAAGCCGATCCCATTATGGGTATC
>CAYTRQ010000437.1:0-4770 GCA_964440025.1 uncultured Polyangiaceae bacterium
CTTCTGGGAGTGCTTCGAAACCGCTCGAAACGTGAGTTGCCGAGGCACTAGCTACTGCGCTCGCAAACCACTCAGCGGAGTGGCTCCGGGAACCGTCGCCACATAACCCAATTCGGGGGCGCTTTTGTTGACGAAATCAAACGAGCCATCACCGTTAGCCATGGCAATAGGAACACTGCGGAAGCTCGATGAGCCCAGCAGAGCGATGTCGTCTATCCCATCGCCATTGAAGTCCCCTGGAAAGGCCTGAACTCCGGCCCTGGTCGCCACCTCAGGGAAGGCGTTGATGGGATTGTTCGAGAGCACGAAGTGCCCATCGCCTTGGGAAAGCGCCACGGGAATACTCGACCAGCCGATTCCTCCCACCAGTGCGATGTCCGACCGTCCGTCGCCGTTGAAGTCACCAGCAACAGCTTGCACTTCCTGTTTCGCCGCGGCCCGCGCGAAGGAGCGAAATGCCCTGTTGATGACTTTGAACCCTCCGTCGCCTTGGGAAAAGGCGACCGGGACGCTCGTCCACCAGCTTGCACCCACGAGGGCAAGGTCGTCTTTCCCGTCGCCGTCAAAGTCACCCGACAGTGGGGTCACGTGGGCCTCGGCTGCCGACTGGGCGAACCCCTCAGGTCCAGCGCGCGTCACCGCGAAGTGTCCCTCTGTGCTGTCTGCAAATGCGATGGGGGTTGCGGTGAACGATGGATGTCCTAATAAGGCGATATCGTGGAGACCGTCGCCGTTGAAATCTCCAGGGATGGCGTCAACTTGCGGATCGGCGGCCCACGTGGCGAAGTTCTTGATGGACCGATTTTTCAGCGTCCACCCGTTGCCATTGAACATCGCTACAGGCACCGAACTCCAACCTGAAACTCCGGTAACCGCGAAATCTCCGCGACCGTCGCCGTTGAAGTCCCCGGCTACGATTTTCGCTTCTGGTTGAGAGGTGAGGTGAGCGAACACGGTATTCTGAATGTTGTAAAATTCGAAACTCCCATCCGCATTGGAGACTCCCAAGGGTACCGAGCCCCAACCTTGCCCGCCTGCAACGATGATGTCCGCCTTGCCATCGCCATTGACGTCGCCGGGATTGAATCTGGCCCGTTTGATGAACTTGCGCTGGGTGGCAACGCTGTCTGCATATCCTTCGTTTGTGCTCGAATTTCTCGAGGTGATGACTCCCGCAACACTCAACAGACTTCGGTCCAATGCGTCTCGGGTGCGAACGACGGGGCCACCGGAGTCTCCAGGACCGGAAGATTGTCCCGTGCTTGTCGGTCCATAGCTGAACGTCTTGCTCCCGGCTGAAGAGACCACAAGTCGTGCCGTACGCAGAGTCCCCCAGCCATCGTGAGGCTCGCTATCATCCAGCGTGTAGGCTCCGTACCCCCAAAGATGCACCGACTTGTGCAACAGGCGGTCCGGGTTCCCGTTCCACAAGGGCACTGGCGTCGTCGCCCAGAGTGGCTCGGCAAGCCGCACCAACGCCATGTCCACCCGCGTTGCAGAGATCGGTTCGAACGCATCTGGATGCCCAATGATTTTGGAGGCCTGCAGTGCGGGAGGGACGAAGTCTGGGAGCGTCTGGTCGCCAACTTCTCGACTGGTATCGATACGGATGCGATCAGGCGCGACGAGGGAGGTGTTCACTTTCCCGTCCACCGTCAGGCAGTGGCGTGCCGTCAAGACCCAGAATCTACCGATGACAGTTCCCGTGCAATGACCCTTTCCGACTCGAGAGAAGGACTCGAGATTGAAAACGGCCACGACGCCCTCCAACGCGCCTTCGTCGCCGTTGACCACCGGGTTTTCCCTCTGAGTGATTTCGCCCGGGGCATCCATATTTCCGTCTGCACTACACCCCGCCAAACAGAGGGTCGCAATGGAGTGTTTGATCATGCTGAGCGTTCTTCGCCGGCGGCGATTTATTCTGACATCCATGGCTCCATGGCTATCACGCGAAGCTCTTGAACCCGATTTCGCCCGATTTCATCCTCAGCCGCCAGCGCCGCAGAGACCTCGCAACGTTCGAAGCGCCCGTCGCTCGATATGCGCCTGGCAACGACGCACCCCTCGGTGCCGGTTTTTACGCTGGTCCCTCTGGGCCGCCACGACGGTGGACCGTTTAGTTGGTTCGCATTCCGAAGAGAACCAACTAGCCACGACTCTTCGTCGGCCTAAAAACCGAAAAAAGCTGAGTCGCCCGCTCTCGCCCCGAAGGGGCGGGCGGGCGATACGGCTTCATTGAAACGCGAACTATTAACAGCAGACCTCAGTACGCCGGATATACCGTGCCGTCGTGGATGACCACAAAATAATGGTACTTGGCGTCAGTTAACAGGCGATTATACAGCCCTACCCGGCCGTCACCAAACGTCAGATCCTGCTTGGTCAGGACACGGTTGTTGTCGACATAGGCGCGCAGAGACCCGTCTTTGCCACAGATTTTCATCTCAACGCCGTTGGACCAATCGAAGTTGTAGTTGGCGCGGGCCAACGTCGACTCGACTCCGTCAACGACTTTGGTCAGCCTCACGTTGCTCGGCTCGTAGAGATAAAACCGGTAGTAGTAGTCCTCGTTGTAGTAGCGAAAGATAATGCCCGCCTTGTCGTCGTCGGAGCTCGTCACCTTAGTGCGCACGCAACCGTTGGCCATGACCTGTCCGCGGGCGATGATGTTGGAGCCAGAGGCCGCAGGGGCCGAACCTGTCCCTTTGATGTTCTTTGTTTGGCGCAGCACATGAGCGGTGATACTCCAGTCAGAAGGACCACCCGATGACGGGACTGCGTCGAACACCTCGAAGTCGTTCAGCTCGGAAGCGGACGAGAAGTTCCAGATCTGATCCGCTGCCCATTGCCCGAGTGTCGCCCGTACCCAGGGGCGAATGATTTCGATGGGCTCCGAGCGACTCTTGCCAGGGGTGCTGCCGCTGGGACACGTATAGTTGGTGATGACAGCGGAGATCTGGTTGCCAGGCGCCTCTGTGATCGAGATGGGCGTATAGCAACCGCCACCGGAATCCCCGTCCGAAACTACCGTACCCGGACCGGATATACCCTCAAACCGCATGCGATTGACGCTCTGCCCTTTGACCCTGAAGCGCGCCCATCGATTGGTGTTACTGGTTTGGTTGTTCCCGCAGACTGTGCCACCGCGTCCCTGGCAGAATAGTATCGTCCCGATCAAATCATCTCCAGAACCGGTATAAAGCCCGCGGAACGCCTCCATGTCGCCGCCGATCGGAATGGGGGCCGAGAGCAGCAGGAGAGCGACGTCGACCTGCGCGCTTTGATTGCGTGAACTGGGACATAGCCCAGGGACGTCCTGACAAAGTCTGACCTCGGCGACCTGGCTGGCCTGAACACCGGCGTTGAACTGAACGGCACCTGCCTGACTGATGGGGAAGACGGTCGGGGGGTTGCTCGGCTGCACGCAGTGCGCTGCCGTGAGCACTACATTGTTTCGGAGCAATGTTCCGGAACATCCCCCCGAATTCAACGCAACGGCGTGCGCGGCAAGATTGCCGACCCCATCGGCATTAACGAGGTCCTGGCTCCGAGTGCCGGTCGGATCCTCTTTGGCAGGCGAGGGCAGGGGTTCCGCGGCCTCGCTACAAGCCAATGTTAACGACACCAGCAACGAACCACCGATTAGCATTGTACGAACCTGCGATGTTGCCGGCAGCGGTTCAGCAGTTCGTTTTGTAGATGTGAGAGTTCTTCCTGTATTCATGACATTCGTCCTTGTTATTGCCCCGTCAAATACCGGGATCAGTACGCTACCTAGCTCGCCCGCGTGTTTCGCAGCTCGCCTTATTCTCACCTAGTCAGCGCCCACCCGTGCGTTGCTCGCTTGGCGCCCGTCATTTCCGCAACACTCATCAGCACATCCTGAAGCAACTTTTGTACCCCAGGCACTACGAGACGACTTTCGTGGTGAAGTGCCGTCCTTGTCGGTCAAGCGCGTGCGCGATGCAGCTCGGATTCTGTCGCATTTGTCCGAGTTGTCCGAGTTGGGTCACTCAACTAGGACAAGTCGAGCGCATATTCTGACCTTATTGGGAAGCTTGTTCGATTTCGAAATTTGCACCAACGTCCCAGCGGCTTTGCGCAGTGTAGTGATCGATGCCGACATCCTGGGCTCAGGGCCCTCATGGGTTGAGCCCCTTGCGTGGCGAAGTGGATGATCACTTGGTGGTGGCTGCTCACCGTTGGGGCGGTTGAAAGCGTCGGATTGTGGGGCCCCCGAGCAAGCGCTACCAACTCGGGGTGCTGACGCTCGACTTTGTCAAACCATGCGGGAAGTTTCTTCCGCTCGTGTTGAACCTTGTCGTCTTTGCGTGGCCCTGCCCCTTGCAGGCTGAAACAATGGAGGACCAGGCCGCACTGGCGGAGTCCCTTTTTCAGTCGCTCGCGCCTGCAAGGCGCTCCAAGCCAGCCTGGATTTGGATCGCGCCGTGGGTACCTTGCTCAACCTGGCGCGATGTCATGAAAAGCAGGGAAAGGTTGCAAGCGCCTGGTCTCTATTCGTAGCTGCCGAACATGAGGCGCTGGCCGTTCAGCAGAAACGGCGAGCCGCACTCGCTCGCAAACATCATCGTCGACTGGCAGAGCGCGTGCCCAAGGTTGTCTTCCGCTTCAAAGATCCTTTGTCCGGAGTCGAGTTTCGTCTCGACGGCAAGGAGCTGAGCCTCCCCCCGTTTGGTGGACACCCAGACAAGCGTGTAAACGCAGAAGGAGTGTCCCATGGCCCCAAGAAAAAAGAAGAGCAGGCGTCGT
>CAYTRQ010000438.1:0-4755 GCA_964440025.1 uncultured Polyangiaceae bacterium
GCCCCGAATCTTTTTGAACCGGGCAATGGCTTCGAGCTCCCGACTGATCTGCAGTGCCAGTTCCCGGGTGGGGGCAAGGATCAGAACTTGGGGTTCATCGAGCTCGGGATCGGCGATGCGGTCGACAATGGGCAGCGCAAAAGCGGCTGTTTTTCCGGTACCTGTTCTGGCCTGCACGACGAGGTCGAGTCCCTCACTGGCTGGTTCAAAGACGGCCTGTTGAACGGGACTTGGGTGCCGAAAGCCGAGTTCGTCAACGGCTCGACGGACCTCCTTGGACAGGGGGAGGATGTCGAAGGTGGGCTGGTTTTCGGCGCTGTTGTCGGAAGGCGAGGTTGTTTCGGTCACGGGGTTTTGTTTTCTCACTGAGTGGATAAAGCATGGGTGAGCCGAGGGGCTCGTTGCCGGAGTCGAGACAGGTCGAGGGCCTCATAGCGTACGGCTCGCTCCTCCGCATAGCGAAGCAGCTCAACGGCGCGAAACGCGGACAAAGCCTGCTGATCGTCGCTTTCTTGGCAACGCGACCGGATTGTCGCGGCGGCGTTCCATTCGGGGCGGAGTGCTTCACGAAAGGCCCGGAGCGCTTCGCGTTCTCCAGCTGATTGAGCAGCTGCTCGTGCCCGTGCGCGACGGACACCGGCGAGCAAAGCCTGAACCCCAGAACGGCAGCCCAGCGGCGTTTCGACCTGGGGAGGCGAAAAGACCGCCCACAGGATTTGGGCGGAGGCCGTGACCGTGATGCCCACCGTGATCAGTGTCACGGCGGCGAGGCAGGCCTTGCGCCAGGTTTCCCTGGCATTGGCTGGCGTTGGCCTGGCCTCTTCGCTTGGTTCAGGCATAGCTCTGCTTACTGCGCTTGTGCTGGGCCTCGCAAGACTTCCCGCTCGCTCGGAAGCCCAGAGTCTGCTATCCGGCTTGCGTTCGAAACGGATGCGAACCAACCAGCAACGAGGCCCTCTCTGGCACAGCGCGAGCTCGACAGGCGAGTTGATCCGTCTCGCCCACGCTATTGCCCAACGAGAGCTCGGCGCCCGTTTGACCCCCATCGTGAGGTCCTCCATACTTTCAAAAAGTTTTGAAAGTAGCGAAACCAGCATTCGATGACCCTTCAGATTGAAACAGCCGTGACCGCCCTGACCGACGGGGCAAAAGCCAAAAATTCCGATCAACGGGTCACGGATCGGCTCGCGGATGTGCAGACATTTCTTGGCGAGGACTTGGCAGAAGTCGAAACCGCGCTCGAAGCGCTGGTCCGTGATGGCCTCGATCCGGCTGTTTCGGCGGCAAGGCATCTCGTGGCTCGAGGGGGGAAAAGGATCCGTCCTCTGGCTCTCCTGTTGTCGGCCCGCTGTTTCTCCCCCCAAGCCGCCTCGCAGGCTCACCTTGTCGAAATGGCTGCTGTCGTGGAGTTGGTCCATTCGGCGACACTTCTTCATGACGACGTGGTCGACGAAGGGCTCGCCCGGCGAGGCGCGGTGACCTCACGGCGTGTTTATGGGAATGGAGTGAGCGTTCTGTCTGGCGATCTCCTGCTGATCAATGCCCTGGAACGGACACGGTCCGTGGCACCAGAATTGCTCGGAGACTTGATTGCTACGCTGCGCCGTTTGGTGGATGGTGAAATCATCCAACTGCGAGGGCGAACCGAGCTCGACGTTTCCGAAGAAACTTATCAACGGATCCTTCAGGACAAGACAGCCTCCCTCTTTGCTCTTGCCACTCGGGCGGGGGCTGCGATGGCAGGTGCGACTCCCTCCGAGCAGCAGAGCATGGCTCGATTTGGTGAGGCGCTGGGCGTGGCCTTTCAGCTTGTCGACGATGTGATTGACTATGCGGGCCAGGAGACTGGCAAGGAGCTTTTCGCGGATTTGGCCGAAGGGAAGATGACGCTTCCCCTCGTGCTGGCTATCGAAAGGGATCCCGAACTCAGGCCCCTGGTTCTTGCGATTCATCAAGGAGACGACCGTCCCGTCGAGGAGGTGAGTCGCCGTGTGATCGCCAGTGGTAGTTGCGAGATCGTCCGCAAACGAGCCAGGGAAGCGACCGACTTAGCTCTTGCGGCGCTTTCTGAACTGCCTCGATCTCCTGCAGGTCGACTTCTCGAGGTCGTTGCTCAAGAAATGGCCTCGCGGGCGGCCTGAGCCAGTGCGCCGGAAGGAGGCCTGCCTGTCGATGGGGCGCTCAGCTGGGCGCGCTCAGTTGAGACGGTGCGGTGGTTTCGATTGCTCGCTCGATTCAAAAAAAGCGCCTGCGAGTTCGCGTTCGACTGCTGCCTGAACTTCCTCCTCGACGCGCTCCAGCGACCCTGCGAGCCGTTCGATATTTCTCGTGTAGACAAATAAGCGGAGGCGTGGCCCCGACTCGTCGAGTTGGTCGATGAGCACAGGTGCCCGGGGATCGGCCCCCTCGACGACCATCTCTGCCCCCGGCACGGCAGCTACGTAGACTTCTCGAGGATCGATGAGAGCCCGCAGTCGGGGGGTGAGTCGGACGATCACGCGGCGGACGACCTCGACGAAAGAATCGCGAGAGAGGGCCCAGGCATACGGCGGCGCTTGGAGATCGAGATGTTGGGTCTTGAGGAAGGCCTCCGTGGCTTCGGCAGCATCACCGCGTTCGTCCAAGAGAAGGGCCAAATAGTAGTGAGGCTCCGGACTGTCCGGCTCTCGTTTTGCTGCTTCTTCCAGAAGCTTTTCCGCCTCCTGAAGATTGCCCAATTCGAAGTGCGCCCTTCCCACCAAGAAGGAGTGAGCAGGATTCGCAAAAGGACCCGGGGGGATTCGTTGAGCTACTGCGTGAGCTTCCTCCGGTTTGCCTAGGCCCAGCAGCGCATCGAACTTGAGCAAGAGCGTATCGGTCAGCTCCTCCCTGCCTTCCACGAGCTCGAGAGCTTCATCGCAGAATCGCAGAGCCCGCTCGAAGTCAGCCAACGGATGGACGCAAAGCTCGGCTGCGTTGAGCATGGCTTCGAGGAATGTATCGTCGAGCGCAATGGCTTGGCGATAACATTCCAAGGCCTCGTCGTACTCGCCGCGCAAGGCGCAGGAGTATCCTAAGAGATTATGTGCCTCGGGCGAGGCTGACTCGAGATCGAGAGCACGTCGTGCGGAATCTTCTGCACCTAGAGCATCACCTTTCTGGGCGAGATCCCAGCCGCGGTCGAGGTGGGCCGTGAATTGGTCCATGGGTGAGTTATTGGCGTTGAGTTTCAAAGAAGCAAGTGCCCTTCCAGAGTCCCTTCGGGGTGATGTCGGGCGTTTTAGTCATGCACGACGATCATACTTCCAGGCCGCTGCTTGGAGGACCACGTTCCGTGCATCCACTTGGGAACTTCCGGCTTGGCATGAAAAAAAACCCACTTGGCATCCAATGGAGACAAATTGACGCAGCCGTGGCTCATCTGATAGCCGTAGTTCCTGTGCCAAAAGGCTCCATGAGTTGCATAGGACTTGTGAAAGTACATGATATAGGGAACATCCTCGATACTATAGGGTAAATCACCTGCGGCGGTCCCGTTCCCATCCATGGTGGAGACCGTGTGCTTTTCACGAACCCTCCACATGCCACGAGGGGTCGAGTGGTCCTTTTCTTTGATGCGGGACTCTTTCCCGCTGGAGATGAGCGTGGCGTAGATGGGACGGTCTCCCTTGAAGACGACCAAGGTCTGTTCGCTGATGTCGATATCAATCCATACTTCTTCTGGCCCGACTTCCTCGGGTCGAGGCCCGGGTGTGGTGACCCTGAGATGGGCGTCTCGAACCCAGTCGCCATCTGGCCTTTGGTAGTATTCAATGTTGCCGATACGGGTGTAGCCGTACTGGAGCTGGACGGCTTCGAACTTTTTGATGGATCCCTTGGGCGTTCGCTTTTTGGTCTCCTCGTCGATTTCGTAGATGGGGGTCGACTTGCGCGCCCCGAACACGAAGCCTATCGGCAACTTCCACTTTTTTCCGTCGATTTCAACGCCTTGGAAGTCCGACGCGGAGGTCTGCCAAAAGCGGTCGGCTGGCGCGACGAGTCCCTTGGTTGTTTTGTACCAAGTGCGCGAATTCCATTTGAAGGTTTTGTCGATGGCTATGTAAAAGCCCTTCATCATTCTTTGGGCTAAGATATCGTCTGCCTCTTTGCGCAGATCGTCGAGAGTCACTTCGTGGAGATTCTCTTCGCGCTCCCAAAGAGGGACTTCATCTTCGTCGTCTTCTTCCGGCCCAGCGCCGCCGACTCCCAGGCCTGCCTCCCGCATCTGCTCCAAGTCCTTTTTGCGTTGCTTCTCGAGTTCCTCCTTCGCTTTTTTGGCTTCGGGAAGATAGGGCTCATATTTGTACATTTGGCGCTTCGAGGGGAGCGACTTGTAAAGCGGCGTGCCGTTTTTCGAGTTACGGGCGTAGGGATAAGGGAGAATCTCGTCGATGTCGGGCTGACGAGGACTGAATTTGGCGATCGGCGCTTCAGGATTCGTGGTTCCGACTCGGCTGCAGATCACTCCGCCCCTGCGGACCTTGTACCAGCCCCCAGGGCAACCGGGCGCCTCGATCTTGTCTTCAAGGATAGCGATCTTGCCGCCCCGTTTGACGTATCCGATTTTTCCCGAACGGTTGGTGGTCGGTTTCTTGTAAACTCCAGCCGAGGACCGCTTCACCCAAAGCCAAGGCCCTCGATGGGGTTCCAAGGGCTTTGTCTGGGCGGCTTGAGAAGGGTCGTTCTGGTGTTGCTTGTTCCCCTTCTTTTGAGTGCTCTCGTCCCCGTCGCTCGGGC
>CAYTRQ010000439.1:0-4755 GCA_964440025.1 uncultured Polyangiaceae bacterium
CCCGCAGCACGACCGCGCCGGTGAAGGGCCAGGGTGCATTCTCTCGGCGATCCGTCGAGTGGTTCAGATTGTTGCCTGCTAGGACCGGGCTGCGGGTACCCTATCGACTGGCCCCTTTAGTCCCTCGAGGAGCTCCGTATTGGAACTTTCTTTATTTCAACCTCTCCTACATTTCAGCAGCGAACTTGGCTGACGAGGACCAAAGGCTGGCGCTCCCCAGCTGTTCGCACAACACTTACTGCAGAGGCTTTGCTCATGACTTGCTCCGAACGAACATCCCCAACGACTGGAAGAACGCATCTTATCGCCATCTCCAAGCATCCGAGAGGAGTGTTGACGAAAGCAGGACTGACGAGGAGTCACGGAGCCTTCGGCGCTCTCCTCCTGGCTGCAGGAATTGGTGCGGCAACTCTCGGCTGCGGGGGGGATGGGAACGACGGGGCGAACCCCGACGGCTCCGGAGGCAACGTCGGTGATTCAGATATCGATCTCGGCAACTCCAGCGGCGGAACTCAAGGAGCAAACGCAGCGGAGTTCTCTGAGAGTGACGGGGGACTCGTCGAGCTCGACTCGGACCAGGTTTCCGATCTCGAGTCTCTCGCCTGCACCGGTTGGTCGGCGGAAGGCGAGAACCTTCCGGCCACTCTTCAGATCGTCGTCGACACCAGCACTTCCATGACCGAGGCGGCACCGGGAAGCAACGATAGCAAATGGGAGGTGACTCGTGACGCCCTGGACACCGCGATCGCCGATCTTCCCCCTTCGGTCGCCGTGGGACTTCTCCTCTATCCTAATCAGCCTCTCAACAATCTCTACGGAACAGGCGGAGACATCAACTCCTGCGTCAACACCGGCGGCATGGTGCCCATTAGTCAGCTGGGAAATGAGGGCTCCGAGCAGCGCACCACACTGTCCCAATCCCTCGAGGACGCCACGATCGAAGGCTTTACGCCCACGCACGACGCCTATCGCTACGCTCTGGAGGAAGGACTGATCCCCTATCAAGGGCTCGCCAACAAGTTCATGCTCCTCATCACGGATGGAGCCCCGACTATGAGACTCGTGTGTGATTCTTCCGATCCGGACGGCGGGGGCCAGAACGGAGGAGGATTTACGCTCTACGATCAACCCACCCAGCCCATTGTCGACGAGATTGCCGCGGCCTACTCAAGTAACAACATCCGTACATTCTTGATTGGCTCCCCAGGTAGCGACGAGTCCTCTGAAGAAACGGGTGCCGACATGCGTCCCTGGCTTTCCCAAGCTGCAATCGAAGGCAACACGGCAGATGCAAACTGCCAAGCGAATGGTCCTGACTTCTGTCATATGGATATGACCGAAGAGCCAGACTTCGCGGCTGCCCTGAGCAGCGGCCTGTCGTCGATCGCGGGGCAGATCATCAACTCCTGCACTTTCGCCATGCCGGAACCCGACGGCGACCAATCGATCGACGCGACGCTCACCAATCTTGTCGTCACCTGGGGCGACGGCACCTCAGCGCTCGTCAAACCGGACAACGTCGGCGACTGTTCGCAGGGTTGGCGCTACAATGACGATGGTCACGTGGAGCTTTGCGCCGACGTCTGCGAGCAAGTCAAAATGGACGAAGATGCACGCGTCCAGCTGACGTTCGGCTGCAGCGTGGACGAAGTCGAACAAGTCACCAAATGACCTCAGGCAAGCCAGCCTCCGTTGAGGTTGAGCCGCACAGCTTTGGACGAAGTCGATCCGCTCAGTGATTCGGGCTGGACTGCCTCCGCTGAGATTCGGCCGCACAGCTCGGACGAAAGCGAACCAATCCGCTCCGTGATCCGGGCAACCAGCGCGGCCGTTCTGTTGCAAGGGGAGCGCCGAGCACAAGCGGCGCTTCTCGATAGGTGAGGAATTTCCGTGAGTTGCGCGTGCGCGCCGTGCGCTTGCTCGACCTGAGGCAAAGAACCTGCGAGCTTGCGGGCGGCCCATGACACGTCTGCTCTTCTCTGCTCCTTCTCTCCTCGCCGCAGCTCTTTTGATTCCTCTCTCCTTCGCCGCTTGCGACGGCGGCAACGAGACAGACCATGCATCTGGTACAACCGGGGGGAGCTCCTCGAGGGGAACCGGTGGCCTCGGAGGAACCGGTGGTGCAAGCGATCCGATCGACACATCCCTGCGAACCTACGAAGCCGACGATCCGAAGATCCACTACATGGGCCGGTTCGACACCAGCGATCCCCAGGCTCCCGTTTTCTCTGCACCGGCAGTGGAGATCGCAATCCGCTTCCGAGGCGACCGAGTCACTGCACTCCTGGAGGACGAATTCAAATGGGGCAACAACCGCAACTTCTATGATGTCGTCGTCGACGGCGCGATCACCCAGAAGGTCGCGCTTGAAAAAGGAGAGGACCGGATTGAGCTCGCTACCGAGCTGGCCCCCGGCAACCATACCCTCCGCCTCGTCAAACGCACCGAGGCCTCCATCGGCCAGGGGACATTTCATGGCTTCGAGATCGGAGGCACGCTCCTCGATCCTCCGGCCACCAAGGACCGAAAACTCGTCTTCATCGGGGACTCCATCACCGCGGGCTCGGGGGCGGAGGCCGAAGACGGCTCCCAACAGTGTGAGGAAGGCGCCTTCGGAGAAATCGGCGACGGCGGCTGGGGGCAGCCCTATCATAACGCTCACCTTGCATTCGGCCCCGTCGCCGCCAGAAAACTGAACGCGGACTACCATGTCACCGCAGTCTCGGGCATCGGCCTCGTGCGTAACTACAGCAACCAATACGACGCAAGGCCCATGCCGGAGGTCTACGATCTCATTTTCGCCGAGCTCGATCCTATGGAGGGGGCCTCCGGAGCCGGAGGCGCAGGGGGGATGAACAGCATGGCAGATGGCGATGAACCATGGCGTTGGAACACGTCGCTCTTCATTCCCGACGGCGTCGTCATTGCTTTGGGAACCAACGATTTTTCTCCTGGTGACAATCCACCTGAAGATCCTCGGCCCGACATGGATGTCGATATCTGGACTCAGGCCTACATCGACTTCGTTGATCGGCTACGCAATGACTACCCTGATGCCGAATTCTTTGCCGTCTCCAGTCCCATGCTCGGCGACGGTTGGCCAGACAGCGATGACACCTTTAGAACCGATCAGCGAGAAGGGATCGAGCAGGTGATCGCTCACTATGAGGAATCCGGCTGGGATCACATTCATTCGGTCATGGTAGACAAGATCACCGGCCGAGGCTGCGGGACCCACCCGGACACCGAACAACAAAAGACTCTCGGTGAGGATCTTGCCACAGAGATTGAAAGCGTCATGGGGTGGGAGTAGCCTGCTGGGCGCATAATCTTTGCGCCCAGCCACACCTCATGCTCCAGGGACTACGATTGCTCAGAGACTACCATTGCAATGCGGCGTTGACAGTATAAGTCGAGGCTAACGCGCCGCCTATGCCAAAGTGAATGGTGCGCAATGCAGCAGAAAAGTCCTTCCGCGCCGCTTGGGGAACTCCCACCAAGCCGGGATGGGCAGCGATAAGCCCCAAGATGGGCTGAATGGTAAACAGGCCCACATTCGTCCAACGCAAGGCAGTCATTGCATTCTGACGGCCGGGGCTTCCCATGTCATACGGACTGGTCGGCATCTCAGCTGCCACGATCTCCGAGCTCACAAAGAGACCAGCCGTGGCGACGGCAAAGCCCATGTGCACAAACGACAGAGCGTCACATCCAAAGCCACCGAGCACCGGAGCCCCTGTGCGACAGCGCCCCTTTCCAAAAGCGGTGGGCTTGTTGAGCATGAGCGTCGCGCCGGATAGGCCGGTCAGCGCCAACGTACCCAGCCCGCTCTTCTGCAGCACGCTGTGCACGGTCTCGAGATCTTCCTGCCTCTCTTGATCCGTTTGGGCAAAGGCCGTCTTCGGCACACTCATGATGGCAACCGCAACGAGCAGCGCAAAAAGAACAGTGACTTTGCGGTGTGCTTCGAGAACCATTCGCATTGTACATGTCTCCTTTCTGCACCTCTGACGTTGCCGCCCAGCTCATCGTTACAGACGTCTCGCGGAAATGTCGTTCACTCCGTTTGGTGAGGCTCCGTTTGATGAGGTGCGAGTCGATTCGCCTCACCGGGCCAGATCGATCCGTGGCGCGTTGCCACTTCCCAAAGGCTCTTCGAGCTGGATGTCGTTCCGATCGAGCAAATAGGCGACGATGGCATAGTATTGGCTCTTCGTAAGTGCTCCACCTCGACCGGGTGGCATTTTTTCCCTCACGAACGACGCCACGTCCGCTGCAGATCGAAAGCGAACGGTTCGCAGGCTCGTTCCTTTCGGGGGCGAGACCGGCAGGGCGTCCGGCCCCACCACGGGTGGAGAATCTCCGCCGCTGCCATTTTCGCCATGACAGGTGGCGCAATGGACGACGTACAAATCCCGCCCCGAGGAGAGCTGTTCGCCGAGGTTCGACGGCATTTTCACCGGTCCTGGGGCTCGTTGAGCGCTCCCGCAACCCAGCACCGTCAGTACGGCGACTATTGCCAGAGCAGGGCTCACCTTCAACGCAGCACGCCTCGGAGAGAGTGACTGTCCTATCATGCCTAGTCAGACGTCTCAGAGGCTCAGTTGTTACAAAAAAGTCGAGCTCCCGCTTTTGTCGCAACTGGGGGCGCCATCGCCCTTTTTTGCGAGCACCGAGCTTCAGATCTAGTACCATCTGATCCCATTTTCGAGGGCGGGTGTGGACGCCGAGCACACGGGACTCATTCCGTCAGCC
>CAYTRQ010000440.1:0-4752 GCA_964440025.1 uncultured Polyangiaceae bacterium
GAGGCAAAGACGTACCCGAGCGCGGTTTCGAAGCCGACCTCACCCACTTCTGGGGAGTGCTTCGAAACCGCTCGAAACGTGAGTTGCCGAGGCACTAGGCCGAAGGCATCTCGGAAAATGGCTCACTCCGCGATTGCCACCACCGCCCCACATCGTCGAAAATCAAGTAAAGTGCCGGCACCAGGAGCAAGATGATCGCAGTGGCAAAAATAATGCCGAACCCCAAAGATATCGCCATCGGGATCAAGTGATTGGCCTGGTTCGACGTTTCCAAGATGATCGGCGTCAAGCCGCCAAACGTCGTTAGCGTGGTGAGCAGAATGGGGCGAAAACGGCGCACCGCAGCTTGTCTGATGGCTTCCCAGGCGGACTGCTCGCGTCGCTGCCGATTAGCGAAGTCGATCATTACCAATGAATCATTCAACACCACTCCGGAAAGGGCAATGACTCCCATGAGACTCACCAATGACAGGTCGTATCCGAGAATAATGTGCCCGATCACTGCCCCCACGATCCCAAACGGGATTGCACCCAGAACGATAATTGGCCTTGCGTAACTACCAAGAGCAATTGCCACGAGCGAATAGATCACGCCAATGGCGAGCGCAAATCCTCCCCAGAGTGCTTGAGTCGACTCCCTCATCTCCGCCTGAGTGCCTTCGAAACTCCAGGTCATTCCTGGAAACTCGGCTCGCAACTGGGGCAGCTCCCGTGTCTTGAGCGCATCGAGCACTCGGGTCATCGCGCTCTTGGGCTCCACGTCCATTCCGACGGTGACCACGCGACGACCATCTCGCCGCATGATGGTCGTGAATGCCTCCGTTTCCCGAACCTTGGCAACCTCCAGCAACGGCACCTCGGCGCCATCCGGGGTGCGCACGACGAAGTCCTCGAAGGCGCCCATCTTCTGCCGTTGCGCCTCGGGCAGCTTGACTCTGACTTCGAACTCGTTGGTTCCGCGGAGTTGCCTCAATGCCAAGGCACCGAAGAATGCACCGCGGACCTGCTGCCCCACATCGGCGGCAGTCAGACCCAAGCTGCGCCCCTCCGGCAAAAGCTCGATATCGAACTGCGTCTTTCCCTTGTTGTAATTGTCGTTGACATCACGCGTGGCCTCGTACTCCTCAACTCGCGAAAGGAACGCTCGACTTGCCTTTTCCAGCACTTCGAGATCGGAATGGCTCAGATCGACACTAATATCCTGTTTGTAGCCTCCAGGCCCCCGTTCGGCCTCGAAAGTGATCTGGTCCACTCCCTCGACATCACCGATCTCCTGACGCCATAACCTGATAACCTGCTGGGCGGTCATGTCGCGTTCGTCTGGCGGCTTCATGACGATTTCGACATCGATGAAGTTCTGCCCGCGCACGTTCGTCTTGATACCATCAGCCACCTCGAAAAGGTCGTGCTCTTCGAACATACGACGTGTCGATGCGGTGATCTCGTTGGCCACGTCTGCTGCCTGATGCGGAGTCGTTCCCACTGGGAGAGTCACTCCTGCCTCGATTTCGTCAGCAGCCACCTCGGGCATCATAATGAGCCCCATATGTCCGCTATAGCCGAATCCACCTACTACCATGAGGAGAGCCAGTGCCGCACTCAAGGTGACGTAGCGATGGCGAAGCCCGCGGTTCAAGAGCCCACTATAGTATCTGTCGATCAGGCGGTTGACACGTTTCGCAAACCATTGCTGGCGCGCGCTCACCCAACTTTCCAACGCCGAGACACGACGAAATGACGTGTGCCCTAGATGGGCTGGGAGAATGAATAGTGCCTCGAGCAGGGAAACGACAAGGATGACAATCACCACCGCGGGCATAGGCCACCAGTATTTTCCAGTCGTTCCCGGGATGAAGAGCAACGGCACGAACGCCATGATGTTGGTCAGAATGCTAAAAACGACTGGTCGGGCGATTTCACGAGTACCAACGATAGCTGCGTCCAGCGCCTCGGCACCCCGCTGCCGATGTTGATAGACATTCTCTCCGACGACGATGGCATCGTCCACGACAATGCCCAGCACCACGAGAAATCCAAACATCGAGATCATGTTGATGCTGACGCCAATGAGGGGAAGAAACACCAATCCACCAATAAACGAGATCGACATTCCCATCATGACCCAGAAGGCGAGGCGATACTCGAGGAAGAGTGCCAGGATCCCCAGGACGATAAAAATGGCGACAGCTCCATTTTCCACGAGGAGGGAGAGCCGATCACTGAAGTCTTTGGCGGTGCTGCTATCGATGCGTACCTTCACCCCCCGAGGAAGCGTTGGCTCCACCTCCTGGAGAATGCCGTGAACCGCATCGGCAATCTCCAAAGGCGACTGCTGTCCCAGCCGATAAACTTGCAGCTCGATCGATGGTTGTTGATTGAATTGCGAGTGAAACCGCACTTCCTCGAAGCCGTCGGTGATCGTGGCGAGATCCGCAAGCGTCACTGTTGCACCGGCAGCTGAGGTGAGAACCGCTATATTTCCGAATTCCTCCGCCCATTGCTTGCGTTCCTTCATCCGCAAAAGAACCTCTCCGGAATGGGTCTCGATCGAACCGGCAGGAATGTCCTCACTGGACTGCTGAATGACTCGAGCCACCTCCTCGAGCGTCAGATCGTACTTCCGCAGACGTTCTTGAGGGATCTCAACATGCGTCACGTACTCCGGCACATTGCCAAGCTCGACCTGCGTGATGGCTGGATGTGCCAAGAAGCGATCTCTCAAGCGCTGTGCGAGTTGCCGCAAAGACCAAACATCGAGCGGACCGTAGAGTCCAACTTCGATCACCTGTCGCTGGCGAGCCTGCAGCCTGACTTCTGGCTCTTCAATGTCGTCAGGAAATGTCCGAATTCGAGTCACGGCCTGATCGATATCCTGAAAGGCCCTCATGCGGTCCGTTCCAGACAGCAGTTCGAGAGAAACTCGTCCTCGGCCTTCGCTAGCTCGAGAGGTGATTTCCTTGATTCCTTGTACCCCTCGCACCGCTTCCTCGATGGGAAGCAAGATGCCGCTTTCGACCTCGGCGGGTGCCGCTCCAGGGTAAACAACGTTGATCTGAACGAGATCGAGTTGAAATTGGGGAAAGACCTCCTTTTGAATGAAAAGAGCAGTCCAAACACCTCCGCCCAATAGCAGTACCATCAGCAAGTTGGCTGCGATGGAATTGCGGGCCATCCAGGCGATGACCCCTCGATGTTGCTTCGCCGAGGAGGCAGAACCATCTGGACTCGAAGAGAATGACTCGGAGCTCACTGGCGCTTCTCCGACTCTTTCTGAGGTACCGAGCCGACCTCGTCGGGATCGCGAGTGCGAAGAAGCGCTCCCTGCGTGACCGTTGCCAGATTGCTGACGACCACTCGGTCATCCTGGCTCAGTCCACTTGTCACATACGCATCTTCGGAGTCTTTTAGAACGATTCCAAGATCTCTGATATCCAAACGCCCATCCTGCATCACCCAAACGGTATCGTTTTTGCGGATGTATTTTCGATCAAGACGAGCGACATTTTCGACTTTTTTGCCGGTGAGGCGCGCCTCTACGAACTCGCCAATTACCAAAGGGGGACCGGTCTTCTCATCGCGGGCCAGAGGGTCCTCCACCGTAATGAGCACCTGCGCCATGCGCGTCTTCTCATCGAGGGCGCCCACGAGCTTGTCGACGCGTCCTTGCCGGTAGGCTTCCTGAGACCACGAGTGACCTCGGATCCGCACGCTGGATCCTTCGCCGTCTCTTTCGGGGAACAGAATCCAGGCTCGCTTGGAAAGCGGAATATCAGCCGCAACCCAATACCGATCGATTCCAACAATCCGACCCAATGTGGTTTGAGGAGAGATCTGCGAGCCCACCTCGACATCGCGACGGATCACATGGGCGTCGAAGGGAGCCTGAATCACCGTTCTTTGAAGATCCAAACGGGCTCGGTTGACCCCGGCTTGAGCCGCCTGAACGGCGGCCCGCGCCGCCGCAAGCTGGGGCTGACGCAAGAAGAGTTGTTTGTTCTCTGGAGCAAGCTCCTTGTCGAACAAATGCTCGTATTCCTCCTGCGCAATGTCATGGCGCGCCATTTCTACGCGCAAACTGGCCCGTGCCTGGCTCAGATCACCCTGACGCTGCTCCAGGGCGTTGCGATAGTCCGAAGGATCGATCCGGAGAAGCACATCCCCACTTTCCACAATTCCACCAGGGGTAAACCCCGGCGACCTCTCAACGATTTCTCCCCCCACCCTGGAACTCACGGCCACGTCTCGAACGGCCCGAACCGTTCCCATCGCCTCGATAACGGGGCGGAAGGTTCCCACCTCCACCCGAGTCACATCGACCAACATTGCCGTTTCTTTCACCGCACCCTCGCGGACCGCGGTCGGCTCGGTCGAGAAAATCACGAACGTCAAGGCGCCAGCGCTGAGCAAGATGAAGGCACAAAGCAGCAACGTTTTCTTCCAATTGACCAACGGAGAACTGTTCATGGCGAGTCGGTCGCGAAAAACGGGTTAAAAAGCGGAGTCAAGCGCCTTTCGTCCCGTGGGTCGGTCTGTGGTGAGACATCCTGGCTCGTCTGTTCCTTTTTTCCACAGATTCGTACGGCAAGATCCTCCAGGCACCGGTCCTCGACCTTTCCGCTCGCATTCCCAATATGCAAACCAGGCGCCGCTGCCAAACGAGCAGTGCATCCCATAGCAAAGTCCTCCGCCCCACAAAGCCTCATTCGCGGCGAAAAATGCCTCTTCGTCGGGGCGAGGGCGGTCGACTTCGCT
>CAYTRQ010000441.1:0-4750 GCA_964440025.1 uncultured Polyangiaceae bacterium
GTTCGCGTCCATTTGTGGACGCGAACTAGCCTCACTTTGGGTGAGGAGCCGCAAGTCCTCTCGAAGGCCTGAACCCTGTGCGTAGCCATTTTTGCTTGTTTTTGGGCAACCGATCTTCGCGCTCGCTCCTGCGCCGCCCCGAGCCCGAGGGGTGACCTCCCCCTACAGCTTTTCCCTCCCATGAGGCGGCACGACAGCGCTATGTTATCCTGCAACGGCTCCGCATGGATGGCGAGATTTGGAACCTATTCCCGGTCAATGGCCTCGATCGAAGCTTGCACCTACCAGTTCTCATCGGTCTCGTGATCGTCTCTTTTTTTCGCGAGACCCTGGGCTGGACGTTCGCAGGACTCGTGGTGCCTGGCTATTTGGCGTCCGTGACGGTCGCGGCACCCGCAACAGCGGGAGTGGTCGTAGCCGAGTCCATTCCAGCCTATTGGTTGGCCCTCACTGTGGGCAAATGGTTGCCGAGGACCGGGGCCTGGTCGACTTTTTTCGGTCGCGAACGGTTCCTGCTCCTGATCGTGACATCCCTCCTCGCTCGCCTTTTTATGGAAGCGCTGGTGATACCCCAACTCGTCAGCCGCTACCCCACCGAACATTCCCGAGAGCTCTACAGCTTGGGACTGGTCCTCGTTCCCCTCCTTGCAAATAGCTACTGGAATGTAGGGCTTCGGAGATCGGCGCCGAGAATCCTCAGTGCCTCCTTGTTGACGTGGGTGATCGTGGACCAAGTCCTTCTGGAATACACCAACTTTTCCGTAGCTAGGTTTCAGATGGCCAACGAGAGCGTCTCTTTAGCGTTCTTAGAAACTCCCCACGCCCACATTATTCTTCTTTCCGGCGCCGTTCTCGGCGCCGTGAACAACGTCCGCTACGGTTGGGACTACAACGGAATCCTCGTGCCCGCCTTGCTAGCGGTTGCTTGGTACCAACCGACCAAGCTCATCTCGACTTTCGCCGAAGCTCTGATCGTGTACGGCGCTTGTTTGGTCGTCACTCGCCTTCCCCCGCTTTCACGAATGCTCATCGTAGGAAGCAGACGGCTTGTCGTGGCGTTCCTGGTGGGGTTCGCGATCAAGCTCGGCATCGGCTACGCGGTCAATCACTTTGCGCCGCGCTTACAGATGATCGATTACTTTGGCTTCGGTTATCTCCTTCCAACTCTACTGGCCACGAAAATGTGGAATACTGGCAGAGTCGCTGTGACCACCATGGCCACTGTCCAGGTCTCTTTGTTGGCCTTCGTCGTAGGAAACGGCATTTCATTTGGCCTCAATTGGATCACGGCTCCAAAAGGAGACGACCGACTCGAAATGGCCGAGTTCGGAGGACGGCTCCAAACTCACGGACTTGCCATGCAACTCATGTTGCTCGACTCCGCTCCAAGGCCCGAACCGCCCGATCTGGCAGCAGGCAAGCTGTCACCTGCTCAACACGTACTTCGGATCGTCTCCCAGCTCCGAGTCGGCCCCCCTGCCGAAACCGTACTTCAAAAAGCTCAAGCCGCCGGGCTTTGGATGAGCAATCCCAATGAAGAGCGCTGGCGCACGATCGGCCCTCTTGCTTCAGACGCGAATCGAGACACGATCACCCCTCGTCTAGCACTCGGACCAAGAACCCTCGACGCAAAAACACTGCTCTTGGTAGAGACCCGCACTCCGGGCGATCCGATTGTCGCCACTGCGGTCAACATTGCCAAAGCCCTGGACGCTCGTGCGATCGTTCTTTCTTCTCGCAAACACCTTGTTCGATCTCACGACGAGGCTTTTGCAAGAAAGATCTATGACCTCCTCGATCTCGAATCGGTCATTCATCTGCGTTCGACGCATTCACCTGGAAAGCTCAGCGTGGTTGGTCGATTACCCCCCCCAATCGACATCAAACGGCTTAGCACCAAGCTCGGCACCCCACCTGTCGTCGACTTTCGCTCGTCAAGCGACGAGTCCGGCGTTCTTGTCAACCAACCGAGACTCACTCTCAACACTGCGGTTGCGGAAAAGGTGGCCGCAGACCTTTTGACGGCGCCCCCCATTGCCCGTTGGGCCCGTCCTGCATCCCATGTGATCCGCGAGCGAATGGTCCCTCTCACCGAGGTCCAGCCTGACCGTTTCGTTCGTCGAAGTATCGAGGAACTTCGACTCTTCGGTGACACGGTGGGACGCTCCCCACTGAGTCGGTTTGGAAACCACTCTCCCTCTCGTTACGACCGCGCGCTAGCCGGCGTCTTTGACTACCGTATCGCTCAGGCGGGGCCAGCCGGCGAAGATTGGGTCTTGTTCGAGCCAGCCGGCAAAGATCGTGTCGGCAACCCCACATGGGTCGTCCGAAAAAGAACGAAGCCCGAGCGACGCAGTGTCATGGTCGAAGTCGCTGCCCCACGTTGGGAGATCGGAACCACGACCCTCGGATTGGCGCTCCACTCGGCTCTGGATACGCAGGGATTTCTTCTGGCAGGGGCCATGCCGACGGCGGCACCCGACGGTTCCGCAGACGTTCGCCATCAATCGGGGATTCGTTCTTTCTACCAACGGATTCATGAGATCTGGTTGGACGATAGGCGGCAAGCCTTGGCCATCCACGGGATCTCCAGAAGTCACCCAGCCAACGAGAAGTTCTATGTAACCCTGCGGACCAATCGGAGCACCTTGGATGGCGTCCCACGCTGGACTCGACCATTTCTTGCCAGCGTCACTCAGAACGGGCTTGCGCTCGAGGTGGTCGACGGGCGACTCGCCACGAACGCGTTCGAAGGAGTCACCGATCCACAGATGAGCTATGCGCGCCAATTTGGAGCCGGTGACATGATGATGCTGTGGGCTTCTGCCGATGTCCGCTCGCGACTCATTCTCGCCAGCCGCGACACCTCGGTCACTCGACGGCTCGAACGTCTTGAAATGAGCACAACGGACGTCGATCCTCGCAGCCCCCAATTTCGGCAATTGCTGGACTCAAAAAGTCCCTCATGCCCCACATCCCAGCTGCTCCGCCACCTGCGCATCTACCTGCTCCAACAAAACCCCTACGAACTGGAAGCCGCCCTGACGCTCAAGGACTCGTGCCAGCTTTTCGTCGTACGCGATCCCCCCACCAAACTCCTCTGGCTCGTCATCCCGGGCCAGATGGACATTTCTACCCTGCACGACGCCAACCTCGACGCGCGAGCCGGAGCGCCGGTGAAGGGCGATCACGAAAACCAGGGTAACGATGGACTCATGATTCCACTGCGCGGTCGACCCAGCTGGAACGTCACCGCTCCTCGACCAGGCGTGGAATTCGATGCGGCGCTCTCCCTTGGCCTGAACGCCCTTTTGCTCCCGGAGGGCCGGTGATCGCAATGCTCTCCCTCTCCGCCTTTCGACTGATGATGCGTTGGTTCGTTGTTGCCTTCGTCCTTGCCACGACCTTTGCATTGCTTGCTCCCACCAAGAACTACCAACCAGGAGGCGCCGTCGACGACGAAATATTGGCCTATCGGCTTCGCTCCGACATGCCGGTGCGCGCCTACGTTCCAGCCGGCACCAATGAGCTCGCCGTCTCGACATGGGCCATCGTCAACGACGAAAAGAACTGGGATCCAGATCGCACCTACCAATACTCCTACCGGCTCGAGCTAACCCCGACAGGCAAAGAAATACAACGTCAAACCTTCGATGTGGTGACTCGGATCAGTGGCGACCCGAGCTTGCCTCTTCACGCAGGTCGCTTTGCTGCCCGTTTGGCTACGGGAAAGGGCTGGGTGACCGACTCGAGAACCTCGATTGTCGACGTCAGCGCCCTCTCCGAGACCGGTGGCTGGCTCAAGGTGATCCCTCTCTCAGAGGATCTCCCCGTGCTGGCCCGCATCCTCTACTCAGAGCCTCGAGGTCGCCTCGAGCGACGCGTCCTCAGCCGCACCCTGACGCCCCAAGTTCGACGGCGTATCACCGAAGGCCGAACCAGCCTTGGCTTCAATGATCTGCCGGCCGCTGCCCAAGATGCCGCCCTGGCAAGCTGGGGGCGGCGCTTGGTTGCGGAGGGACAAGAGGGAATCGATTACCTGACCGAGCGCCTTTTGCTGGGGAGCTATCGTCACTCGGCCACCGACCAAGGCCACATCGAACCGCCCATCGTGATCTCGCCGACCCGCCTGGCCGCCTTCAACTTCGATGCCCCCGTCACGCTGGAGCTCCGCGGCCCCGCTGGGGCCGAACTCTGGATGCGCATGAACAACGGCGAAAAGTCCGAACTAACAATCAAACCCCACGGTCGTCTCGCGATCGAGCTTCCCCATTCTGCTCTCCAGACGTTGGTGCTGGGCGCACCGAGACGGTTGGAAATTCGTCTCAGCCTGCCCGCCAACCAGCGGTCAGCACAGGTCGGAGAACTCAAACACCATCCCGAGCCAGGCGGTCGCATCGCCATCAATCCGGACGTTCGGATTCAAGGATTTTGGCGCCTGGATCCAGAGGCACCTCTTCGAGTGGCCGTCCACCCCAAGATGCCTTACCTCGCCGTGACAGTTCGCAAGGTGGGGAACCATGCCTCCATCGAGCGCGGTCAAAGCCAGCTCGAGCTTTCCACCCGCTGGACGACGAACGGCACCAAAGAAGAACTCATCGCTCAGGCTCCTCTTTCTCCATTCGAGCACATCGTCCACCCTGCAAGCTCGAAGGAAAGCCTGCAAGACCACCCACAATGGCCAGTGAGCCACGCCCGGGTCGTACGGCTTCACCCGCCACGCGGTGCGCGGGTGCTCGAATTCCTCCAG
>CAYTRQ010000442.1:0-4736 GCA_964440025.1 uncultured Polyangiaceae bacterium
GACCACCGGAGAAGCTAAATTGATAGCTCGCCACGCGAGTGACGTCGCAAATCAATGCGTTGACGATCATGTCCGCATTGATTTGGGCCCAGCGGGTCATAGTCTCGGCGTTGGTGAGACTGCCGCTAAACCCTGTGATGTCGGGCTCTTCGCAGCCGGCTGCCATGGGTTGGTTGCCGCCGTCTGCGTGGGCTGCCACTTGGGCCCGCAATTCAGACAGGGAGTCGATATGGAGTTCTAGGCGCTCGCGTTCCTCCTGACCCAGGTAGCGCTGCAGGTAGCGGATGTCCTCGGAGTTGGCCTGGAGGATCGCGTCCTGCACGTCGGTGCCCCAGCCTTCGGGTTGGGGCAACGGCTGTCCGTCGAAACTGATCCCGTCGAAGATATTGTTGAATGCCCGAGTCGGGTTGACCTCGGCACCAATGGGTTGGCCGGAGCCAGAATAGCAAATGACATGGCGGTGATCGGTTCGACCGTCGTCGACGGCAAGATGGATCGAGGCGCGAGGTGTGTCGCCCCGCAGATCGGTATTCTGGAGCAGATACTGGTCCACGGAAGGGCCATCGGCAAACTGATTCTGGTTTCCGTCGAAGCGGGCGCCGGTAAACAGTTGGACGATTCCAGCAACGTGATGATTATCGTAGGTCCAGCTGTGATCGAGCCGTCGCGGAATGAGCAACTGATCCTCGAGCCCGACGAAGTCTTGGAGAGGTTCATTGAGCGTGAAGTCGGAGCCAGAGCCGCTGGGCCACCACTCGGGGGGGTTGGAGTCTGGGGTAAAGACCATGATCAGTCGCTTGGGCATGGCGTTTTGCGCATGGAGCTCGCGCTGGCGAAGAAACGGCGCCAGCAAAAGTCCCCCGAGGCCCGTCTTCAGCAAACCGCGGCGACTGAGATTGAGTTCGGAACGCGTCTTAGCCATTACTGATTCTCTCGCTGTCGGACATAGGTGTTGGAGCTGGATAGAAGTGCTCGAACCAAGGTGCCCAGGTTGTCGGTCCCGATGAGACTTCGCTGACCCTGCTCGATGGCGGGAAGGGTCGTGGATGCTTCCACTTGCCCGAAGTAGAAGCGGAAAGCTTGGCGAGTGAAGCACTCTTTGACTTCGGCGCTCTCATTGAGGGCGTAGCTCAGATCTTCGGCGCCCGTCAGCGTCCGGTCGACATCGGAATCGACGAGCTCGGCCTCGGTGTCGAGGGGAACGGGAGGGCCCTGGGTACTGTCCTCCGTGCGGAATCGCCCCGCGCCATCGTAGGCCTCGAGAGCAAAGCCAATGTTGTCGGTTAGCCGATGGCATCCGGCGCAGCTCGGATCCGTAAGGTGTTGTTCATAGAGCTCGCGGGTGCTGGTGGCTGTGCCAGCAGATTCCGTGTCCGAGAGCGGCGGTGGCGTAAAATCTGGGGGCAAGGTGACTTCCTGACAGAAGAAGCGTTCGCGCACGAACGTCCCACGCAAGGTGGGCGAAGTCAGGTAGGATTTAGCGTGGGAAGCGAGCACGCTGCCCAGCCCCAAAACACCCAGTCGCTCACCATATTCCGGGGCACTCGGATCGGAATAGTAGAAGTCTTCGAGCTCTTGCGAGACCACGGGGACGGGATCGAGCAACAGGTCCTCGAGGCCATTTTTCGCCTGGCCGCTCTGGGCGAGGAAGTCGACCAGTTCCTGCCCGATGAATGGCCGAGCTTGCTCGAAGCCCGGATAGACGTCCGACTTTTCTTCCTCAGAGAAGTGAGTCACCTCCAACCATTCCGTAAGAAAGCTCTGCAGTTGCTCATTGAAGGCCGGGTTGCTCATGAGTTCGGTGATGGTCTGAGGCAGAACACCTTCGGTCAGTTGTCCTGCCTCGGCTCGCTCGCGGAGCCATGGCGGAGGAGGGCCGTCGAGCAAGCTATAGGAGAGCAACTCGGCGATTTGAGCACTGGTGAGGTAAAATTCTGCACTGGTCGTGTCTTCACTCGGTCCAATCTCCTTGCGGTAGAGGAAGAGTGGAGAATTGAGGATGGCGGCTACGACAGCGCGGAACCCCGTCTCCGTGTCTCCCTCGAGCGCGGCAAGCTCGTAGATGTCAGCGAGTCGCGTTTGAGCTTCCGCAGGAACCGGTGAGCGAAACGCCTTTTCTCCGAGCTCCTCGATGAAGGCGTCCAGGCATGCAGCGTCGAGGGGGCAACTCGTGAGGTCGCTCAGCTTGTCCGTGGAGAGATCCTCGGCGAGTTCGAGGGCGACGTCGAAGTAGTTGTCGGCAAGATCGACCTGCACGAAGGCCGTCGATGAGAAGTTGGCGAACTTGCCATTGCCGCTTTCCGGTTTGAAGGAGCTGAGATCAGGCTCCCGGCCGACGAGATCGAGCACGCTTTTCCGATACTGCTCGTGGCTCAGCCGCCAGGTGCGGGCACTGAGTGGTTCCTCTGCGGTTTCCGTCCCTGGGAGACCGCCGGTTCCCTCCACGGTGTTGGAAGTGGCCCCGCTTCCGGTGTCGGGATTGCCGCCGGAGTGAGCCGAGGATTGAGCCCCTCCGGTGGCACGCGCTCCGCCTCCTGGTGCCCCGAGCTCGGCGGAGCATCCTAGGGTCAGGGACAGAGCGAGGGGGAGAACGGATCTCATCACCCCGATGGGGCTACGAGAGCCGTTCCAATCAGAATCGCAGCAGATCGAACAAACCTGCCTGCGCGGGGGAACAGATGGCGTCATCGCTGACCGACAGAACTTTCTTCTCAAGAGGGCTTTCCAGAGCTCAGTCATGGGGGATGCAACGTGGGGCCGAGTCCTCGTGAAGGGCACCGGGCCCGCGGTTGGGGTTCCTCATTTTGTCCCAGGGACTGTCTAGTAGGTGCATGTGGTGGGCGAATCGATTGGCGAAAAGTGCCTGCGGATGACGATTTTGCCGTTCCTGTGGGCTGAGCCTGGAAATTTCAGGTTCGATCGAGATTTGAAAGGAAGCCGAGAGTCGGCGATGCTGTTGTATGGAGAGCAAAAGGCGGGCGGAACGTTCACGGAGGTCTGTGACGAGGTCTGGGGCAAGCTTCTTGGCACTCGGGGCGGCTTTGGGGCTGTCGGGTATGAGCCAAAGCTGCGGATCCGCCGGCTCCGATTCTGCGGATTCGGGTTCTGGTGGAAATCGTGGGCAGGCCGGCGACTCCAATGGACAGGTGGGAGAGCCGACAACGCCGCCGCCCCCCAGTTGCGAGGCGGCGGCCGGGGGCGCTCCTTCTCAAGTGAAGACACCGGTCCTACGGTCCACTCTGCCTGGCAGTTGGGACGAGAACTGGTTGGCCTCTCCGGCACTCGTCGATGTAGATGGGGACTCTAGGCTGGACATCGTGGCACCCCGCCATTCGGTGCTCTACGTCTATCGAAGTGATGGATCGCCCCTGTGGCAGACCGCTTGGTCGCACAGCGCATCGGACTCCCCGGAACATGGCACGGTGCGGATGTGGCCCTCCGCCGTCGTGGGTGATCTGAATGCCGACGGAAAAACCGAGATCGCGGTGAGCGCTCATCCGGACGATAGCGGCTATAATGTCGCGATTTATGATCGGGAAGGTGAGCTGCTCCCGGGATGGCCCCTAGCCTATGGCGACACGGAGGTCCGCAGCATTGCCGGCGCGGACGTGGACGGAGACGGGGTTGCGGAGGTGCTCATCAACAAGCAGGCCCAGGGCCCCGCCACGAATGTCTTCGAAACGGATGGCACGATAAAACAAGGGTGGCCGCAAGTAGGACAATGCGAGGCCCCGGCGGGGGACTGCATCGACTATGGAGGCTTCAATCAGAATATCGGGGCAGGCGATTTGGACGGCGATGGAACTCTCGACGTCGTTTCAACGTATGACGCGATTGGTTTTGGCGCCTGGCATGGCGATGGCCAGAATTTTCTCGCGCACGATTCTTTTGAAGCGAGTTGGGTGACTGGGGTTCCAGCCTATCACGATCTCGATCTCGCTCAGCAAGGGTGGGGGACCGGGGATCGTTCGGAGTTTACGTATTCACCGCCAGTGATTGCGGACATCGATGCGGATGGAGCGGTCGAAATTGTCCTTTCTGGCGATCACGAGCACACTGAATCGACGGAAAACCAGGGCACGAGCACTTGGGTCGTCCGCCCCGATCTGACTCGTCCTTCGGGGTGGGAGAGACCGCAGACCAGCGGAGCGCCGATTCATGGTGACGATCTCGGTGCCAATATCGTTCCCACCTATCCATCGCCATCGGTCGCGGATCTCGATGGGCAGAGTGGTCTCGAGATCCTCGTGCCCTGCTATGATGGAGTTCTTCGCGCCTATTCGTCGGGGGAGAGCTCATGTGGTCCTACGGGTTCGGTTCCGCCGATCCCTACGTGGGCGCTAGCGAGGCACTGATCGCCGATCTCAACGGAGACGGATCGCCGGAAGTGATCTTTGCTACGTTCAGTAGTGGGGAACCGAGGGAGCCGGACACGCCAGCCCATTTGATTGGCCTGGACGCGGGAGGCAATGAGCTCTTCAAGATCGAGCTCTTTGGGCGAGGTTCCATGGCGGCGCCTTCGATTGCCGATTTGGACGACGACGGACAGCTCGAGCTCGTGATTTCGCTCAAGGACTCGCTGGGAGGTGATCGAGGCGGCGTGCAGATTTGGGATTTGCCAGGCTCCCGGAACAATTGCGTTCTGTGGGGGACGGGGCGCGGTGGACCGCTGCGTCGGGGCTATGTGCCTGCCGGCGACTAGCTGGTTCGCATCCTTTTGTGGATGCGAACTAGTG
>CAYTRQ010000443.1:0-4698 GCA_964440025.1 uncultured Polyangiaceae bacterium
CACTTCTGGGAGGGCTTCGAAACCGCTCGAAACGTGAGTTGCCGAGGCACTAGCTGCGCTTGGTGGGCTAGGTGCCCCGGCTAAGTGCTTGTTGTCATTGTCGGGGTGAAAGGATTTGAACCTTCAACGTCCGGCACCCAAAGCCGGCCCTCTACCAGATTGAGGTACACCCCGCTGGGGCCGCCCTTTTGGCATAGAAAGCCCGGGCAAACCAGACATCATACAAGCTCTCTTGTTCAAATTGCATTCCTGAACGGCTGCCCACACCTCCCTCGGATGATCGGCGGCACTGAACAACGGAGAAAATCCCAAGCCAACCCTTGGACGAAACTCAGCAAAAGGAAAAATAGCAACTGATGACCGACCAGATCGATGAAACCGGCCTCCCTCTTTGGCCCGCGGCGGAACGCAACAAGGGGCCCATCGTCGAGCAGCTGAGTCGCTGGCTTGGCCAGCAATCCGGACTCCTTTTGGAAGTTGCCGCCGGGACGGGGCAACACGCGCTGCACTTCGCTCCCGCCCTTCCCCAGTGGCGCTATCAACCCAGCGATGTGGATGACGAACATCTACATACCTTGGCTCTTCGTGTGGCACGCAGTGGGCAGAAGAACTTGCATCCACCCCTGCGACTCGATGTCACGCAGCCGATCTGGCCGCTTGACCGCTGCGACGCTATCTACTGCGCAAATCTGATTCACATTGCCCCTTGGGCGGCGGCCCAAGGACTGATGATCGGTGCCGGAAAACTTCTTCCTTCAAGGGGCCTCCTTTTTACCTACGGTCCTTATCGAGTTGCTGGTCAGCATACGGCCCCTTCCAATGAGCAATTCGATGAGTCATTGAGAAGACGAAATCCGGATTGGGGCGTCCGTGATGTCGACGAGCTGAAAGAACTCGCGAGTCGGGAAGGCCTCGTCCTTGTAGAAAAGATGGCAATGCCAGCCAACAATTTCTTGCTTGCGTGGCGGAAGGAAACTTCAGCAACCTGAGAGAGGAAGCTCAAAGCGAAAGACCTGGCACGGTGGCCAAGGGGGTCGCAAGTGGATGTGCGAATTCCCACGCTCACCGCCAGTCCTCTGAAGAAAGCCTGGCGCGACGGCACCCACTCCCTCGTGGCTCCAGCGCCTCCCTAAATCCTCACCCGCTCGGGAGCAAGAACAAGTTGGTCACCTGCGGTCCATGGCTCCCAACTTGCCGGGGTCCGCATTTGAGGCATGAAAATGGGCGCGCATCTGTCTTGCCGTTGCCGTTTCAAGGCTCAGCGACGCTAGGACCCGTTCTTTCTGGGCCGGCCAGTCGACCAACAGATCCCTGTGATGAGGCCCCTCTCCCGCTGCCGATGGCTGAGCATTGGGGTAGCACGAAAAAATTCCGTTTGAGTGAATTGTGATTGTGCGCACATGGGAGGGAAGACGCGGAGGCTTACTCTGCCACCTAGGATGAATGAGCTACCAAAAGTTTCTGTTTGACGCGCGCTCCAATAGATGAGCAAAGGCCAAGAATGCGTTCTTTGTTGTGGGCGAGCTCACCTCGGTTCCTTCAGTGAGTTTGTCCTCCAACGCGCTCGTGGACGGAGACTTGACGACGGAAGGAACGCTGTCTCTGCAACAGGGAGCGACGATCGCCGGCACGATTGAAGAAGAGGCGGACATCGCGGAGCCGGAGGTCCTGTCCTGGCAGCAACCAGTGGCGGAGAACCCGAACAATCCCAGAACGGTGTTCCCCGAACAATCCACGACTCTCAGCCCGGGTGGATACGGCAAACTCACGGTCTATTCCCGCGGAACGCTCCACCTCCAGCCTGGCACCTATGCGTTCTCGGATCTTCAACTCGAACCCGATTCTACCATTCAGATAACCTCGTCAGAGGACGATCCCACGACGGACGATCCAACGACCATCTACACCAGCCACGTTACGGCATTTCGAGGGGACATCACAACGGACGGCTGGCCAGGAGGAGAGCGTCTTCTTTTCGTCTCTACCGGCTCCGATCCGATACGTTTGGAATCGAGTGCCAGCATGGCCATCGTTGCGCCGCACGCTCGCGTCGAGTTTGCCACGGGAGGGGCCTCTTACTCGGGCTCCGTCTACGCCCAAGGCATCTACCTCGAACCGGACGTAACCTGGACCTACCTGCCCTTCGAGCATTGGGAGTCCGTGCTTCCGATCGATCCGTTCGTTTCCTGCGTCATGGGGGCTGGACCCGAGCGGTACATGGCGGCCTTTGGCTACGAGAACTCCCGCGATGTCACGGTCGAACTTCTCCCCGGTTCGCAGAACACCTTCGATCCTGAAAGCTCCTCGCTGGAGGTGCCCCATCAATTTCTATCAGGTCGTCATGACGAAGCGGTGTGGGTGAACATGACTTCCGCGGGAGTGACCTGGCAGGTCAATGGCCTGTCGGCAACAGCCACTTTGGATGCTCCACCTTGTCAACTCCCTGCTCCCGACGGGGACTCGGAGGCGAATCCGCGCACCGAGTCGCGGAGCTTTCCCAGCCCTTCTTTACCCAACGCGCCCAGTCCCCGCTCGGGCCCTAGCGCTCGAAATATGGTTGGTCCGGGAAGGTTCATCACTCCAGCGCTTCCTGCAGGAACTGCCGCCCTCGGCATTTCAGGGCCGACGGGCAACGTGCCTTCGGATCCTTCCGACCCCCCCAACGTTCCTCGTGGGCTCGAGCTGTTCGATCAGACCACGGAGCTCGAAGTGGAAGTGAATGCTCACTCCGATGGAGTTGGTGAGCGCGTGTTGATTGACGTCGAGGCTTTCATTCAAGGCGACAACTTGGGTGAAGAGTGGGTCGTTGAAGCGGATGAGACCTGCGCACCGGGAGCATGCGCACCCCCTGGGCCCGGTGTGTACCATCGAACGCACACGATGACCGCCTCGGACACGACCCACCTTGCATTCTATGCCCAAGAACACAACGAATTCAGCAATACGGAGGCGATCCTGGTCGACATCACTCTCGACCGAGATACGCTCACCTGGTCGGGCTATGCCAAGTCCGGCCCGGCAAACACTCATGATTTCGGCAACTTTATCCACATCGAGACGGCGATCATTATTAGTGGTACCGCGGGAGCGCCGACCACAGTCATCGATTACGCGGGCAACCAATACACGATCACGATCTCGACTCCAACGATCCCCCTGCCCCAGGACGAAACTCGAATTTGCCCCGACTGGACCGCCTACTTCGTAGATACCGAGGTTCCCGGAGCACCCGTGGCAGAGCCTTTTCCTGGTCAGGACTTTGCGGCTGCGTTCGATCCCAATCCCATGCCCGAAGACGTAGTGCGACTGCGCGGCCATCCAGCCGCGTTCGCCTCCGTCGATCTCCGAGTTCGAGGGCCGTTTGCATCCTACTCATTGAAGGGTAAGTTGGACGAAGAGGGGTGTTTGGAGGTGCCCAGTATCGCGCTCTTGCACATGGATGGTTTCGCTCCTGGATCTCCCAACGGCGGGATCGCCTTTTGGATGGAGGTTTCCGCATACAACAGCATCCTGTTGGGTCGCGTTGACGTGCCCATCCAATGGGAGACGGGAGATGTTGTCAAAACCCAGGTGGGATTTAATGCTTTTGATGATGGCCCGGAGGCCTTTCCCTTGGTTGGCGACTTTCGCGTCCCTCCCGCTCGCGTGGACATCGCTGGAAGAAGCTGGAATCACGGTACGACCGTGGCGGCAGCAGTGGCACGGAGTCTGAAGTTCCTCTCTCAGGACGATGTTGCGGTCACGCCTAACACCTATCCGGTTGTAGTGGGAGAAGGCGTCGAAGTAGGGACGGTCGATCACTTGTGCCGCGCTGTCCCCGATTCTTATGCCTCTGATGGGAACCTATTCATCGGACCTGGGTTCTTCCCTTGTGCTCAAGAGACCCCGGACCGTTGTCAACGCTGCAACGAGGATGACGAATGTCCTTCAGGAATCTGTGACGAAGGGGCATGTGTCGTCCCTGAAGAAACTCCCGAATGCCGGCAGGAGTGCAGCAGCGGCGCGGACTGCCCGGGCGGGCAGCACTGCGCTACGGCGTCGGATCACGGACAGGCCTGCAACGGCTCGGAACCGTGCTTCTGCGCCTGGCCTGGCCAAGGCTCGATGAAGACCGTGGTGGCGCACGAATTCGGGCATGTTATCCAAGAAGCCATGCTGGGAGGCATCCCGACAGGTGGTTATCGTTTCTCTTGTCCAACTGGCCAGAACTGCACGGACTTCGGGCGGCTCGATCACTGGGGGTACGATCTTGTCGATCCTCCAGGAATGGCGCCCATCTGCGGCTGCCAACACGTCACAGCAGCCAACGCGCTGCACTGCCTGCAGTCGGCAGAACGTACCTCTGCCGCCCAAAGTGAGGGGTTTGCCCAATTCTTCGCAGCAAGAACATGGAACAAAAAACAGGGCGATTGTTTGTTCTACTATTATAAGGAGTTCATCGATGACGAGTGCCACGCCGACCCGGCCGCCTGCCGCGACTTCACGACCGCCGAAGGTGACGTGCTGACACTCACCGAAGTCCCCGTACCCATCAACTGCGGCACCAGAACCGACGGCCTCGGCCCCAGATGGCGCAACACCAATAACTGCGCCGTCCCCGCGGGGGACGCCGACGACCACGCTCAGTCCGAGATGGGCACCGAACAGGACGACAAGTCTACTGGCTCGACCGCGAAGAGGACGGACAGTGGGACGGTG
>CAYTRQ010000444.1:0-2832 GCA_964440025.1 uncultured Polyangiaceae bacterium
GATATCGAGCAGGTTGCCGATGCGCGACGGAAGGCTCTTGAGGAACCAGATGTGGGCGACCGGCGTGGCCAGGTCGATATGACCCAGACGCTCACGGCGCACCTTCGACTGGATGACCTCGACGCCACACTTCTCGCAGACCACGCCGCGGTGCTTCATGCGCTTGTACTTGCCGCAGATGCACTCGTAATCCTTGACGGGCCCAAAAATCTTGGCGCAAAACAGGCCGTCTCGCTCGGGCTTGAAAGTCCTATAGTTGATCGTTTCCGGCTTTTTGACTTCGCCATGAGACCACTCTCGTATTTTCTCGGGACTCGCGAGAGAAATGCGAATCGCTGAGAACGAAAGGGGGTCTTTGGGCTTCTCGAAGAAGGAAAAGATGTCACGCATGGCTGGTTGCTCCGATGGTCGCGCGAAAAAACTGACTGCTCAGGAAATGGGAAACGGAAATTGTGAGGGGTGAGGAAAAGGACCGATCGTCGATCAGTCCTCCGCTGCCACCGGTACGCTCCCGGGGCCCTCGACCAGCTCGACGTTGAGGCATAGGGACTGCAGTTCCTTGAGGAGAACGTTGAAACTCTCCGGGAGGCCTGCTTCCAAGGCATATTCGCCTTTGACGATGGATTCATACATACGTGTGCGGCCCTGCACGTCGTCGCTCTTCACGGTCAAAAACTCCTGCAACGCGTAGGCTGCACCGTAGGCCTCCATCGCCCAGACCTCCATCTCTCCGAGACGCTGTCCACCAAATTGGGCTTTACCCCCCAGCGGTTGTTGCGTCACGAGTGAGTAGGGACCAATCGAGCGAGCGTGAATCTTATCGTCGACCAAGTGATGGAGCTTGAGCATATACATCACTCCGACGGTCACCTCATTGTCGAAAGGCTCGCCGGTACGACCGTCGAAGACAATCTGCTGTCCGCTTGAAGACAGACCGGCGGTCACCAAGGCGTCCTTGATTTGTCCTTCGTTGGCGCCGTCGAATACCGGAGTCCCGAAGAACACACCTCGCCGGAGCTTCTTTCCGAGGTTGATGACTTCCTCGTCGCTCAGGCCGCGCACGAACTCTTGGAACTTCGGGTCAGGCCTGTAGGCCTCGAGAATCCGCTCTCGGACGGTCTCTGCACCCCATCCAGCGTCCAAGGCGCGCCCGATTCGAACGCCCAATTCACGAGCCGCAAGTCCAAGATGCGTCTCCAGAATCTGACCTACGTTCATGCGGCTGGGAACACCAAGTGGATTGAGAACGATATCCACCGGCGTTCCATCCCGCAGATAGGGCATATCTTCCTCGGGAAGAAGACGGCTCACGACACCTTTGTTCCCGTGTCGACCCGCCATCTTGTCGCCAACCTGTAGCTTACGCTTGATGGCGACATAGACCTTGACCATTTTGATGACGCCCGGGGGAAGCTCGTCGCCTCGGCTGAGACGCTCGATCTTCTCTCGGAAGTGCTCTTCACGCGCTCGAATCACCTCCTCGAGATCGTGCAGGAGCTGAGCGATGCGATCGGCATCCGCGTCGACGGGGATTTCTCCCCAGTACTTCCGCGGGATCGAGTCGAGCCTCTGCTCGGTCACCTGATCACCTTTCTCTAGCAGGGTCTCTCCGTTGTCGTCGACAAGCTTTCCCGTCGTCGTCTTGTCGGCCAACACATGACGGAGACGATGGTAGAAGCTATCGCGGATGACCTTGACCTCTTCGTCGCGAGTTCGCTCCAACTTTGCGCGCTCTTGATCTTCGATGGCCTTGGCCCGCTCGTCTTTCTCGGTTCCCTTGCGAGAAAAAATACGCGCATCAATCACGATGCCGCTCACTCCCGGCGGAACCTTGAGCGAGCTGTCGCGAACGTCTCCAGCCTTTTCGCCAAAAATGGCTCGGAGAAGCTTCTCCTCTGGGCTCAGCTGGCTTTCTCCCTTGGGCGTGATCTTCCCGACCAGGATGTCACCTGGCATGACCTCCGCACCGATGCGGACAACGCCGGCGTCGTCGAGATCCTTGAGAGCCTCCTCACCGACGTTGGGAATGTCCTTGGTGATCTCTTCCTTGCCGAGCTTGGTATCCCGAGCAACGCACTCGAACTCCTCGATGTGAACGGACGTGTAGACATCTTCTTTGACGATCCGTTCACTAATGAGAATCGAATCTTCGAAGTTGTAGCCCTGCCACGGCATGAACGCGACAAGCACGTTCTGTCCCAGCGCCAACTCCCCGGCATCCACTGCCGGACCATCCGCAAGCACCTCACCGGCTCGAACAACCTCCCCCGGCAACACCACGGGCTTCTGCGTGTAGCAGGTGCTCTGATTCGAGCGTTGATACTTGTGGAGATGATAGATGTCCGGAACTTCGTCACCGTCATGTCCCGTCGTAGCGCGCACGACGACGCGTTCTGCATCAACGCTTTCGACAACGCCATCCCGCCGAGCGACAGCACAGACACCAGAATCAATGGCCACGTGGCGCTCCATCGTCGTGCCAACGAATGGGGCCTCGCTCCGAAGACAGGGGACTGCCTGCCGCTGCATATTTGCCCCCATGAGGGCCCGGTTGGCGTCGTCATGCTCCAAGAACGGAACGAGCGCAGCAGCTACCGAGACCATTTGGTTCGGCGCGATGTCCTGTAGCTCGATTTGATCCGCCATCGTCATGCGGAAATCACCGTTCAAACGGGAGGACACGATGTTATCGTGGAAGCTACCATCCTCATTCGTGGGAGCCGAAGCCTGAGCGATGAATTTCGCTTCCTCTTCGAGCGCACTAAACCAGGAAACCTTACCGGTGACCTTGCCGCCTTCTACATGCCGATAAGGAGTTTCAACGAATCCGTA
>CAYTRQ010000444.1:2842-4687 GCA_964440025.1 uncultured Polyangiaceae bacterium
GATGTTTGGCCCCTCAGGCGTTTCAATCGGGCAGATGCGGCCATAGTGCGTTGCATGAACGTCGCGCACCTCGAATCCGGCACGCTCCCGCGTCAAGCCTCCAGGTCCCAGCGCGCTGAGACGACGCTTGTGCGTCACTTCACTCAACGGATTGGTCTGGTCCATGAACTGCGAAAGCTGGCTGGACCCGAAATATTCCTTAACGACCGCGCCAACCGGCTTGGCATTGATGAGGTCGTGCGGCATGAGCGTGTCGATTTCCTGAGAGACACTCATGCGTTCCTTGATCGCACGAGCCATCCGCACCAGCCCAATGCGATACTGATTTTCCATCAGCTCACCAACGGCTCGTACGCGACGATTGCCTAGATGGTCGATGTCGTCGACATTGCCTCGGCCGTTTTTCAGCTCAATCAGATGACGGACAGTTTCAAAGATATCGCGCTCGGTGAGCGTTCGCTGATCGAGTCCTGGACGCTCTTCCTCGGCGATATCCCGATAGAACTTATAGTTGAGCTTGAGTCGACCGACCGACGAAAGATCGTACCGTTCCGGATTGAAGAACAGATTGTGGAAGAGCAGCTTTGCCGTCTCCAAGGTCGGTGGATCACCCGGCCGCAGGCGCCGATAGACTTCCATAATGGCGTCTTCGGTGGTCGTCGTCTTATCCGCGATCAGGGTATCGCGCAGGTACGAGCCCACGTTGAGCCCATCGATGAAAAGAGTGCGGAACTTTTCGACGCCAGCTTCCCGCAAGCGTTCCAAAGCCAGCTCGGTGACCTCCTCATTGCATTCGAGGAGGACCTCACCCGTTTCCTTGTCGATCACGTCCTCAGCACTGATCCGTCCGATCAAGTCCTCGAGGTCCAGGCTCAGACTCTCGATGCCAGCTTCACGAAGCTTTTTGATAGAAGCACGCGTAAACTTGGTGTTCTTGCGAATGATGGTCTTGTCATCACTCTTGATGTCACGCGTGGCCCGTTGACCGAGCAAGAGGTCGTATTCGACTGTCTTGGTGAATGTCCCGCCCTCTTCGAGCGAGATCGTCTCGGTATCATAAAAGTAGTTGAGTAGCTCTTGGGCACTATAGCCAAGAGCGCGCAGGAGAACCGTCGCGTGCATCTTCCTGCGGCGGTCAATGCGCACGTAGATGATGTCCTTATGGTCGAACTCGAAGTCCAGCCACGAGCCGCTGTAGGGGATCACACGGGCAGAATAGAGCAGCTTGCCAGAGGAATGCGTCTTCCCTTTGTCGTGATCAAAGAAGACCCCCGGGCTACGGTGAAGCTGCGAAACGACAACTCGTTCGGTGCCGTTGATGATGAAAGTCCCCGTCTCGGTCATGAGTGGGATTTCACCGAAATAGACCTCTTGTTCCTTGATGTCGCGGACGATTCGTTCGCCACCGTCACGCACATCATAGACCATGAGCTGGGTCGTGACCTTGATGGGGGCAGCATATGTCATGCCACGCTGCCGGCATTCGTCGACGTCGTACTTGGGCTTTTCCAAGTTGTAGCCGACGTAGACGAGCTCACTCGTTCCATCGAAGTCTCGGATCGGAAAGACGCTCTTGAAAACGCCTTCTAAACCGATCTCTTCTCGCTGCTTGGCATCGAGCTCCGACTGCAAGAACTTGTCGTAGCTCCGCTTCTGGATGCCGATGAGGTTCGGGACCTCAACAATGGACTGCACTTTCCCTAGGTTGGTGCGGTGCCGGAAGTTTGACTGTACCTTGGACGTCATTTTTGTCTCCAAACGCGCCTAGCGGGTTACGGCTCGAGCCGCCCCGCCAGGCAATCCCCTCACGATTGCATATCCCGCCACTGGACCCCTGCCTCCTCT
>CAYTRQ010000445.1:0-2562 GCA_964440025.1 uncultured Polyangiaceae bacterium
TCGAGAGAAAAGTGGTCTCCCTACCGACCACTTTTATGTGGTCGCAGCACTAGGCAGGCCCCGCTGCCACTCACCGGAAGGATGAGGCAAGCAGCGGTGGAGCCTTGCGCTCCTCCTCCCAGAGCAATCCTCGCCCTGGAAGTTCGTGAGAGGTTCGTTTCCGGGCGTGCTCGTGGAGGCCCGCGACCATGCCGCTTTCTACAACCGAGGTCGGCCGGCCGGTGACTTGATTCTCTGCGCGGCACGTGTGAGGCACCTCCAGTCGATATCGTTTTCGATGCTCTGGTGCTGGGCAAATGTGAGGCACACACATACCGGCCCGGCCTCCTGTTCAATGCTCTGACACTGGGAAGATGTGAGGCACGGACATACCAGTCGGTTTCATTTCGAGACGACCGAGGAGCACGGGTCATAATCGGCTAGCATCCAAACCACAGACGTTAACGAGGCATCACCTGTGACTTCGGTCCATTTCTTAAAACACTTAAAACAATCAAAAGAGAGAGCTCTGAACATGAAACAACGTCGTTGCACCGTTTCTGGGGCGAAAGCTCATTCGCGTCGCATTTGCTTTGGACTATTCTCCGTCCTTTGCACCTTGGGTACGCTTTTCGCTGTCGGCTGCGGCTCCTCGCCCGGTTCCGTCGGCGCTGCATGCAACCCCGACGCCGAGGCGTCCTGCAACGAGGGGCTTCGTTGCAGTGAAGTGGAGGAAGGCAGGCATCTGTGCGCCTATGAGGCGGGACAGACATGCGACCCCGACGATGGCAGTTTGATCAATGGCGGCTGCGCGGCCGACGCCGAATGCGTCGATGCACCACAAGCTTCGGTCAGCACCGGCATGGGCGGCGCGGGCAGCGACATGGAGTCCGTTTGTGTCCTGACGGAGGGAGCAACGTGCAGTCGAGCAGACGACTTCTGCGGGCCTCATCTGACGTGCGCTGAAACCATCAACGAGGAATACAAGTGCTTTGGTAAGGTGATTTTTCGGGGGGACGTCACCGATACCTCCGACGATTCCGCAATTCCCGACGCACACATCATCGCACTGGACGAGGAAGGTGCCGCGGTCACGGACATCGCCGTCTCCGACGAGGCTGGTTTGTACGAACTCGACGTCCCCGTCACCCGCAACGAGGACGGCTCGCCCGTCAACAGTCTCTTCACACTTAATGGGTCCGCACAAGACTACCAACCTTTCCCCAAGGGTGTTCGCGTGGCCCTTCCTATCAACGCAGGCAATGCGGAACAGATGGCCGCTTCTCAGGAGATGACCGATGAAGAGGAGTCCGAGAACGAGCCAAAAACCGTCTACGTGGTCGACAATGCCTTGACCGACATTGGTTTGATCCCGCTGGAAGAAGCGGTGCGCTCCTCCATCTCCGGCGGTATCGATGCCATAGACCAGAAATCCAACGTGGCCGGGCTTTTGGTCGTGGCCACGGGAGAGGCAGGAACCTTCGTCGCCACGACCGATTTGAGCGGCGACTTTACCGTTTTCAATACGCCAGACGGGAGCTACGAGGTCACGGCCTACGCCAACGGTATCCAGATCGGCACCGAGACGGTGACCATTTCCGGCGAAAATGAAGACGGAGTGGTGCTTCCCGAGTTAGAAGACGGGACCACCACGGTGTCCGGAAACATTAGCATTGTGGATGCTCCCGGAGGCTCCAAGACCAGCGTGATCTTGGTGGTGGCCGATACCTTCGACGAAAACGCGGCTCGTGGCGAAGTCCCCCGTGGGTTGCGCGCCCCCAAAACCGGCCCGGTGTCCGTCACTGGCGACTTTTCCATCGAGGGAGTGCCGGCCGGACGGTACGTGGTGCTGGCCGCCTACGAGAACGACGGCCTGGTGCGCGACCCCGACACGAACATCGCCGGTACGGGCTTCGTCTACATCGATGTCGAACCAGGCCAAGAGACGTTGACCATGAGCGAAACGTTCAAGGTGACCGAGGCGCTCGCCACCGTAGAGCCAGGCGTCGATGAGCCGGAAGCGGTCGACGGCAAGCCGACCCTCGAATGGGCCGACGACTCCAGCGAGGATTGGTACGAGATCAGGGTCTTCAACGCTTTTGGCGATCTCGTCTGGGAGCCCGAAGACATTCCGTCCGTGAGCGGAAGCGAAACAGTTAGCATCCAGTACGAGGGACCGCTCGATCCCGGCATGTACTATCAGTTCCGGGTCTCCTCGTGGCGGCAGCCAGGTGGCCAAACGGCGGCCCCCATTTCGACCACCGAGGATCTGCGGGGGGTATTCTTTCTCCCCGCAGAATAATCCCGCTCTGCAATCCGCTCAACAACGAGAGAAGGAGCGTTCGAGTCCGATCGAACGCTCCTCGAGCTTCGCTCCTTGGCGCACGCCCTGTTCTTCTCACTCTTCGGATCGAGTCTCGGCACCCGGAAAAACCATGTGCGACGAGTAGCTGACCTTCTCTTCACCGGTTTGTATCTCTGTCACGAGCTTTTGATCGACGGTCCATTCGGGCGATTGCGGATCCAACACGACGGAAGCTTCGTCCCCACTCTTGGTCACTCTGGCCTGCCCCGTGATCAGAT
>CAYTRQ010000445.1:2572-4663 GCA_964440025.1 uncultured Polyangiaceae bacterium
TCGAAAACGAAAAGTCGTGCTCTCCATCAGCGATCGCCGCAATGTCCAGCATCGGCGGATCGAACCGGAGAGTCATCGCGGAGCCATCGTCGTGGACCTCCATTGCCTCGATAGCCAGCCCGCGTGAGCTGCGCTGGGTGAGGAGCTGCAGCTCCTCTGTGGAGAAAACAACGTGTTCCTCCGTGATTTCGGACACCGTCGTCGTCGAAGTCTGCGTTTCGTCTCTATCATCAAACTTCCATTCGTGCGTCCAGGTGGCGCCGGGCTCCAAGGCTTCGCTCCCTTCGATCAACCGGCTAGAAGTTGCGGGCATGGCGGGGAAATAGCCATGGTGCACATTGCGTGAGTAGGCCCCCCGATAAGCAGTGAAATACGGTGGACTGCTCTGCTCCGGCCATTCCCGAACTGGATATTCGGCCTCTCCGAGAGACAATTCGGTCTCCGCGGACGACAAGGTTCCCTCCTCGAGGAAAAATGCAAGAAATCCGCCCTCCAGATCGTGAGCGGCTTCGGCGTTATCGATCAAACCGGCTCCATATTCACGGGTCGGCTCACCTTGGGTCGAGAAAGCCCAGTGGACGCCGCCTTCCTCCGTTTCGAGCCCGAGCTCGAAGCGTGTGCCCGTCTCGGTCGGGTGTTTGGACCAATCGATGTCGACATGGTGCACTTCCCGTTCTCCTGAGGAAGAGCTCAACAGAGCTGCCAACCTCTCATTGTTCACATAGTGATATTGAGCCTTCGATCCTTGCTTGGCCTCCCGCTCGGTCAGAAAAAAATGGATGCTGGGCTCCGGGCCGCTCTCGTCGATCAGCGCCTCGACCGTTTCATACTTTTCATGTTCGGGAAGCCACTGGATCAAATGGTGATCCCAGAACCGGTAAGTCGAGGTCACGGGAGGCAACGGCGGTGCCTCTGCCTCCCCTGGCGCCAATCCCAGATTGTTGCCGCACGCCCCAAGTAAACAGGCGATGCCAATAGTGGCTTGTTTTTTACAATTCCTGCTCTTCATCATCTTGTTTTTCCGCTCCGTCCAACGAGAGAGTCGCCGCTTGCCTCCCCACGGGCGATTGACGCGACACATCGAATCGCAGAGGGAACAATTGCTTGGCCTCCGGCCAGAGCGGTATCCACCGATCGGTGGATTTTCGGTTTCCACCACGTGAAGCACGCTCGAACCCCATGCCGCCGCGCAATGACGAGCCCATCAGAACTCTCCTCTGAAAGGGTTCGCCCCCCTGCTCGCGGCGACGGGTCGTCTCTTTGCGCGAGCCATCAGTCGGAGCAAGATTCAGGAGCGAAGCGCAACAATGCCCAGGTTTTCGAGCATCTTCCGCCCCCCCCATTTCCCCGCGACCTTCATCGAGAAGGTGAGCCGGTGGGCGGGCGCTCATCACCGCAAGCGTGGTATCGCCCGCGCCGCATGGCTGGTCGCCCTAGGAGCACTGGCCGTCCCGCTCGCCAGCCTCCTGATTGGACTGTGTAACGCTATCCTGCACACAGCCGTCTTCCTTGTTCATCTTGGCGAAGCACGCCCTGAAGTCCAGTCGTTCCTCGGCAAAGCAACCGAGCTCTTCCAGGAACTGGGCATGGAGTTCACTGCACTTATGCTGGTGTTCGTCGCCAAAGCATCTGCGTCCCGCAGCGAAAAGCCCACGCAAGCCTTTTCTCTGCTCATGAGCCTGGGCACCTGGCTCGCGTCCCTCCCCTTTGCTCTGCGCTTTCCGCAAACACCAATCAGCCATTTGCTTCAGTTTGCCCTCTATGCGCTAGCAGCCGCTGCGGGGACCAAGTGGGGAACTCGTCAACGGCATTTATCCGTTCGTTTGCTCGACGCTACGCGCCGCATTCGGCTTGCTGATTCACCGCAGGCCATCGTCGAAGCCATAGCCGACTTCGATCCCTCGAGACCAGCGCGTATCGCTCTGTTTGCAGCAAACGGCCCGCAACTGACAACGGACTCTCGCCTGCACGCCCTCGCCGATTCACGGGGCCGCCCCTTTGAATTTCCGGAGCTCGACTTGAGCGAAATGCCCAGCCTAGTTCGCGGCGCGAAATCCCGCTTTTTCGGCAACCCCTTTGGGGTGAGGGGTT
>CAYTRQ010000446.1:0-1407 GCA_964440025.1 uncultured Polyangiaceae bacterium
CGCCCTCGCCCCGTAGGGCGCGAGACGAAGCGTCTCGGAGCATCATGCAAGGGCATCAATTGTCGTGTCCAGCTCCGACGATGATTTGCTCGGGGTCTTCGTCGGGCGGCGCCCCTGAAAAGCTGCCTGCAATCACAAGAAGTGAGAGACCTGCTTGGTCGAGCGCCTGAGTGATCTGTGGGAGCAGTAGGTAGTGGTGCTCCAATGTCGTCTCCAATACGATCGTTTTGGCACGATTGACGACAGTGTAGGTTACCGTCAAGAGCTGCGCGTGAACGTCGATCTCGGTCGACTCAAGGACGTCGTAGTGCTCGCCTGCTTCGAAAAAGGAGAGGACGGGTTCCTCATCGTCCGGTGGTATTTCCTCGCTGAGGGCGGCGGCATGGAAATCATCGCAAGGGTAGCAGTCAAACCAAAGTTCTCCTGTGGGAGCAAGGTGTCGTTTGACGCATTGCAAGCACGAGAGAAGGCCTTCAGAACCCCCGAGGCAATAGACAGCGTTATAGGGTATAACAATTCTATCGTATAGTTGAGGCAGAGCAAATGACGCCATGTCGCCGGCGATGAAGGTTGCCCCTTGAATGGTGTCACGCGCCTCCTCGAGAAATGCTCCTTCCTGGTCCAATCCCACGACCGACTTGGCTGTTCTGCTGAGATGTCGAGTGATTCTTCCCCACCCGCAACCAAGTTCGAGAACCCTTGCGGCGCCTTCGCATGTTCTTCGGTAAAAGTCGATGTCGCCTGGAATGCCACTGTGAAGGCGACGGTAAGTGTTGGTGGAGGACAAGGCCATCGGAGCAGAAGACTCAAGCATTCCGGATCAGTCGGCTGCAAGCCGAAGTAGAACGGGTTCGCCCCAAAAAGAGACATGCCCTCAACTGGAGCAGGGGTTTGCGAACAGGGCTGTCGGGCCTCCGCCCAGGAAGGGAGCACGATAGCCCTGTTCGGCTGTCGGGCTTGGCTACTGACCGAGGAGTGAAATGCTCTTGTCAACGAGTGCTTCGAACTCTGCGCGGTCGTCTTTTTCACCTTTTTCGTTGGAGAGGATTTGCTGGATCGTGGGCAGGGCCTCGGCGTCGGCGTAAGGGCTTTCCTTGATGATTTCGGCATAGGAGGCCACGGCGACGGCCCACCGAAAATCCGTGCTTGCCTCGGCCAGCCCTGCTTGGACGCTGTCGGGTCTCAGGGACCGGGTCACTTCCGCTGCCGGGTCTTCTGCGGAGGCGCCGGGCTTCTTGTAGCGAACTTTGAGGAGGACCAGTTCGTCGTCTCCGACTTCGCGCTCGCCGGTGAAGTCATCACCGTTTTCTGGTTGCGGAGCGTCATCACGCTCTGGCATTTCCTCTTCGGTCATGACGATCTCATAGAGAGCTGTGACGCTATGTCCCGATCCGATTTCCCCGGCAT
>CAYTRQ010000446.1:1417-4658 GCA_964440025.1 uncultured Polyangiaceae bacterium
CGTCGTCTGCGATGGCTCGATTTTCGTAGCCCAGAAGCCGATAGGCATAGATTTGTTCCGGATTGAACTCGATTTGGATCTTCAAATCCTTGGCGATGTGCACCAGCGTTTGCAGCATCTGTTCGTCGACGTAGCGCTCCGCGTCTGCTTCGCTTCCGATGTAGCCATAGATCCCGTTTCCTGCGTTGGAGATCCTTTCCATCATGGCGTCATTGACATTGCCATTGCCAAAGGCAAGTGCAGTGAGAGTAATGCCAGTCTTCCGCTTTTCCACGATAAGTTCTTCCAGGGCCTCCGTCGAACTCACTCCTACATTGAAGTCCCCATCGGTGCAGAGGAGGACATGATTGATACCATCTTCGATAAAGGCGGTTTCTGCCTCTTCGTAAGCAGCGTGAATGCCTCCTTCGCCGTTGGTGCTTCCACCGGCTTGCAGCGCGTCAATGGCCATTTGAATCGTATCCTCTTCGCTCACCGGCGTTGCTTCAAGCAGCGTCCCCGGGTTGGAAGCATAGGTCACGATCGAAATGGTATCTTGTGGTTCGAGCAGTCCTCGAGTCTCATGGAGAACAGACTGAACGAGTGGTAGCTCGTCGGTCATGCTCCCCGACACGTCCACCAAGAACACGAGGTTAGCCGGTTTCTTTTCCTGAGGAGGAACGACCTTTCCTTGGATGCCGACACGCAATACGGTGGTCTCGCGACCCACAAGGTTGGGAGCGGCTTCGAGATGCAGAGAAAAGGGATGTTCGGCCTCCGGCTCCGGAGCGGTATAGTCATAGGAAAAGTAGTTGACGAATTCTTCGAGGCGGACGCTCTCGGGAGAAGGCAGGTTGCCGGAGTCGCCCAATCGAGAACGAAAGTAGTCGTAGCTGGCCGTGTCGACGTCGGCGGCAAAGGTGGAGAGGGGATCGTAAGAGGTGACGACGAATGGATTCGTGCCCACTGGTTCGAAGTCGTCTCCCGAGGCGCCTCCCATGGCCGTTGGGTCGTCGTCGGAAGGTTGTTCTGGGCTGGTGACGAATCCACTGCCTCCGGTGGCGCTGCCTATCGCGATTGAATCTCCGGCGGACGCGCTGGCGCCCGTATTGTTTCCGTCGACAGCGCTATTGTCGTCGACATAGGTGCGATTAGCGCTCTCGGCGCTGCACGCTGCAATGGCACCTGCTGAAAGCAGTAGAGCCGTGTAAGTGATCTTGCTAAGCATAATGATTCCTTCTGCTGGGGCAGATCGTCTTCCGTCCGTTGCGTTGAATGAGCGTCGGCCTGGTTCGGACTCGCCAATGGGCCGAAGCACTTTCCGTGTTTCGTCGGCCAAGTGGGTTCACGCGGCGTCGTCCGCCCGGGGGCTGGCGCATGCTTCTGGCTTGCGTGTTTTCCTGCTGAAAGAAGCTTACGCAATCGCTGTGCCATCGACTGACTGCGAAAAATCGCCTTGTTGGTGGCGCGAGCGAGTGATCTACGGATCAGAAGTGTGCCATCTGGCGCACTGTGCCACCCATGCGTCGGTGGGGGCAGATCCCCGTCTGGCAGTGGAGATCCCCCGCGCCGTCACCTGGAGGAAACGCTGCTCCTTGCGAGGACATGACCGGTGACTGTGATGTTTCGAAAGCTCACGCGATGGAAATAGAAACCATAGCGACATCAACAGACGGACGTTTCGTCGAAATGGTGCACCCAGTCACGTGGCGGCTACGACGAAGAAACTCACGACGGCCATCGTTGGATTGCTTCTTTCTCGCGGAGCGATCGAACAATGGAAAAAGCAACAAAAATCAATCTCCTTTCATTCAAAACCGTGCAGATGCGAACCTTCCATCTCGCGTGGTTGGCCTTCTTTCTCTGCTTCTTCGGCTGGTTTGCTCATGCGCCGCTGTTGCCGAAAACGATTGGTCCAGATCTGGATTTAACGCGCGCTCAGAGGATCACGGCATTTATCGGTTCAGTGGGAATTACTATTCTGGCTCGACTGTTCATTGGCTATTTATGTGACAGGATCGGGCCGCGGAAGAGCTACGTCGGGTTGCTGGTCTTCGGCGCTATTGCCGTGTCTGGATCGTCCTTTGCCAATAGTTGGGAGACCTATCTGTTTTCGCGTCTCTGTATTGGGGTTATTGGTGCCTCTTTCGTTATTACTCAATATCATACGTCAGTGATGTTTGCGCCGAACTGCGTAGGTATCGCCAACGCGACGACGGCGGGTTGGGGGAATCTGGGGGGAGGTGTGACTCAGGCCGTGATGCCCCTGATTGCTGCTGCCATGCTCGGTCTCGGGTTTGCCGATAGTGAGCTTTCCAAGTGGCGGCCCGCGATGTTCGTGCCGGCGTTCATTATGTTGGCTGTTGCGGTGCTCTACTGGAAGCTCACGACCGATTGTCCCCAAGGAAACTACGATGATTTGCCGGATGTGCGTCCAAAAAAACGCTCTGGGGAGAGCGGTCTTTTCGTCAGTGCTTGCAAGGATTATCGCGTTTGGGTGCTTTGCCTCATTTACGCGGGGTGTTTTGGCATGGAGCTCTTCGTCAACGGTCGCGCTGCAGAGTACTATCAGGAGCGATTTGCTCTCGAGGAGGCATCAGCCGGAATGATTGCGGCGCTCTTCGGTCTGATGAACATCTTTGCTCGAAGCACAGGAGGTTGGCTGGGGGACCAATTCGCAGCCACGCGGGGCTTGAGCGGTCGCGTGCGTTGGTTGGTGGCCATCATGATCGCTGAAGGCGTAGCTCTCGTTCTGTTTTCGCGCATGGGAAATCTGCCCATAGCGGTTGCGACCATGATCTTGTTCAGTCTCTGCGTGCAGATGGCCGAGGGAGCGACCTATTCTGTCGTGCCCTTCATCAACCAACGGTCTTTGGGAGCCGTGTCGGGTATTGTTGGGGCAGGCGGAAATCTTGGTGCTGTCTGTTACGCCCAATTTTTTCTCAGAAGTCATCTTCCGATCGAAGAGGTGTTTTTCTACCTTGGATTCGTGGTGGCCATCCTCGGTGCTCTCGGGCTATCGATCCGTTTTTCTGCAGCGGTCGAGCGTGAGGCGAGAAGAGAGTTCGAGCGGGGCGCACGGGAGAGCTCTCCAGAGGTGGTGCCGGCAGAGTGAACCATGTGGTGAGCCGTTCCTGTCGCTCCAGCGGTGGATGGCTTGGAAGCGCTCATCTAGCCCGCGGCCGTCGATCAATTGTGTCAGCCCGGGCCGCCGCGATACTCCCGGGCGACCATGAGCGAAACCAGCTATGAGTTTCCCCAG
>CAYTRQ010000447.1:0-3002 GCA_964440025.1 uncultured Polyangiaceae bacterium
CGCATGGGATGAAACTGTTTCGACAGGTGGACGATCTTCAGGTTGATTCTCCTTAACCGCAAGGGCTGGCAGGTGACCGAACAGAGCGGGACGGTGATCGACGGCCGCGACTTCATCCGGCAGGTCTACCCCGACCCGCACGAGTGCACCGCAGAGGCCCGGGACAAAAAACCCACGCCCCAAGCGTCAGCGGCTCAACCAGGAGTATGTGCCCTTTTAGGCGGCGGCGGGCCTTTCGAGGCGATGAGATGGTCTCTCGTCGAGTACCGCCGGACAGAGACGTGTCACGCCTCGTTCAGCACCAGATCTTCGCTACATGGTGGAATCCATGGAATCCAAGGTCACCATCGCACTTGCTTCGTCCCTTTTCGGTTCGTCCTGCACGCGTTCGAGCTCGGCAAGAGCAAAGCGAACGAAATCCTCCGGAGCGATCGAGTAGCTCACGTGGAATGGCGTCTCTTCATTTTCGCTCACTTCATCCTTCACTAAGGATTCGGCAATGAGTCTTGCCCGGGGATGGGTATGTGCATGAATGGCCGTGGAACGAGCCGCATTGCTAATATGGGTGACACCTGGCCTACGCGCAATGCGTGACACAAACAGGGAACCAGTTGCATGGTTGCCGACAAAGAAATCGCATTTTCTGGCGATCGCGATTTTGCGAAGCGGCGAGGATCCAACGATAGACATGCAAGCTACATTTTCGGGAAGTCGAGAGACGATTTCACTATATCGTTGAGTGTCCGCCGTATAGCCGGCAGGAGGATGGCTGCAGGCGGCTGTGGCGGTCCAACCGTCAATGAGTAATGTCAGTGACGTGTATCTCTTGGCTAGCGCGGTCGCGAGTTCGACGATTCCGCTTGCCTCCTGAATCCAACTCCGCTTTCCCGTTGTGATTCCCGCCCAGAGAACAAAGTCGGAATTCTCAGTCAGCCGCGCAGCCTCATCGCCGAATACCTTCTCAGCTTCCTCGATGAGGGGGGAGTCGATGAGCCGCATTCTGAGAGGAGTTTTCCACTCTCGAGGTCGCAATCCCACACTGAAAATGAAAGTTCTTGAAGCGAGTATGTGATCCCGCAGCTGAGTTGGATCAGAAGCGACCACGGTCTCCGAATCGAGTGACAACGTCTTGTTCAGGTCGACGAAGACATGTCGGTCTTGTGTGTACAAGCACGGCGGCGGAGTGGGCGAATTGCTCAGTGCCATCACCACACCAGGATAGTGGAAGTTGAAGAAGTGAAACGGGCTTTGGTGTCCGTAGTACAGGCCTCCCCACACGTTCCGCTCGGGCTCAGCGAAATAGACGCTGCTCCTCGCTGGAGACTGCAAGATGTTCCGCACGAGAGCTTGAAGCTTGTTGCGAGGTTTGAGGAAATCATTGAGCTGTACGACACAGCGGCGCTTGAGGAAACAGATTGCTTCAGCGGCGAAGTTGTGTTGGATGACATAGAATGCTTCGGTGTCGCTTTCGAAGCGAAGGAATATCATCGATCCATGAACTAGCGACGAAGAACTCCTGGCAGCCGCACCACCCATGGGATCGCGAACGATAAGTTCATTATGTTTTCTCGCCGAGACGACGAGATCATAAGCGAAGTCAGGAGACATCGCGTAGTCACAAAACTCACGCAAAGCGCTCCGTTCGGCTTCTGAGAAGTAGTGAAGAAGCGAATCGGAACTTTGAGATGGAGGAAAAACACTGAGCAACTCCAAGCTCTCGACCGCGGCATCGACGTCTTCACGAGACGCCTGCCCAGCTTCTGTCACCCAAGATGCATCGACGTTGCCGTGATTTGATTCGAAGACGTTGAGAAGTTGGGTCACAGAAACCATTGGAGTGGCTCCCTCTCATTGGTCGAGCAATCGGGCACCGGGTGCAGCCAGGTCGGACGGTCACTCGGTGGAGCCTCTTCAGTGCTACTGCAGGTAGCTGCAGACGCGCAAGAGGAGCTCCGGTTCCACCCGGGGCGGCTGCTCACGCTAGAGCTCAGGTCTCAACTCAACTACCCTCTCCCCATGGCCCCCAACAAAGACGTCAAGGTCCTCGACTGCACGCTCCGCGATGGCGGTTACTACACAAGATGGAGCTTCCCGCGCGCGGCGGTGAGTCGGTACCTGACGGCTGCCGCGGCGACGCGAGTCGATGTCGTCGAGCTGGGGCTCCGGGCGTTCCCGAAAAAGGAGTTCCTGGGGCCCTACGCCTACACCGCGGATGCTCACATCGCCGAGCTCGACATCCCGAGCGACCTCGAGCTGGGCGTGATGGTCGATGCCAAAACACTCCTCGGTCACGAGGGGGGCGTCTCGGCTGGCGTTGCCTGGCTGTTTCGTAAAAAGAGCGATTCACAGGTGTCGCTCGTGCGGGTTGCTGCGCACTTCGATGAGGTGGAGCGTTGCGAGAGTCTACTCAAAGAATTGAAGTCTCTGGGCTATTGTATCGGCTTCAATCTGATGCAGTCCGGGGGCCGCCCCGAGGCCGAGCTCGTAGAGAAAGCCAAGTGGGTCTCACGATCCGGGGCCGTCGACGTGCTCTACTTCGCCGATTCCCTCGGCAACATGGATGAGGCGGAGGTCAACCGCGTGCAGGCGGCACTGCGCGAAGGCTGGTCCGGGCCCATCGGGATTCATGCACACAACAACAAGGGACTCGCGCTCCAGAACACCCTTGCAGCAATGAAGCGCGGCGCGACGTGGCTCGACGCAACCATGACGGGCATGGGTCGAGGGGCCGGCAATACGGCCACGGAGCTACTCACACTCGAGCTCGCCAAGCTGGGGCACGGCTACCGCCCCGATGAGCTCTGGGAGCTGGTGATGGAAGACTTCACTCCGCTTCAGCGGAAGCACGGCTGGGGCGCAAGCCTCTTCTACCACTTCGCAGCGGACAACGATATTCATCCGACCTACGTTCAGACTCTGCTCGGAGACTCACGTTACTCCGCCGCGCATGTGCGGCGCGCACTCGAAGCGCTAGCAAAGGTTCCCTCCGCTTCCTACAGCCC
>CAYTRQ010000447.1:3012-4634 GCA_964440025.1 uncultured Polyangiaceae bacterium
GTCAGGCCCTGGAAGATCAGCAGCAGGAGGGGGAGTTGGCGGAAGGCCGCTGGAGCGCAGTGGGCTGGTGTCGGGGCAAAGAGGTCGTCATCGTGGGAGCCGGCAACTCCGTGCACGATCATCGTCATGCGATCGAGCGCTTCGTGCGCGAACGAGGTGCCGTGGTTCTTTCGCTCAACCTCAACCGCGAGTTCGAGCCGCGTCTGGTGTGGTACTATGTGGCAGTGGATGCCATGCGCATGTCGCTGGAAAGCGTGGATTACGCTCGTCTCGAGCGGCCCTTCATCATCCCTACCAACCGCGCTCCCGCGGCGGCTCGGCGAAACCTCAGCGCCATTGAGCACCTCGACTACGGTTGTGCGGTGATTCCAGGACAGTTCCGCGCCGAGGAGCGGGGCTGTGCGATCCCCGCTCCCCTCTCGATGGCCTACGCCATTGCCCTGTGCCTCGTAGGTGAAGCAGGCCAGATCTGGGCCGCCGGATTCGACGGCTATGCTGCTGGTGACGCGAGGCAGGAGGAGATGGTTCGTGTCCTTGAAGTCATCCGCGGGCGCCATCCCGATCTCCAGATAACGGCCATCACACCAACTACTTATCCGATCGAGCAGGGTTCGGTCTACGCTCCTTACCGACCGGTGCACGCTCCTCATGACTCAGCCTCAGCTTCCGATCGCTAGAATTCGAACACGCCAAAACAATGAACACATCACTCAACTGGGCCGTCATCATCCCCGCGCGTTTGGCAAGCAGCCGCTTTCCGCGAAAACCACTGGTCGAGATTGCCGGCAAGTCGCTGATTCAGCGAGTGTGGGAACGCTGCGCTGACGCAGTAGGTCGGGACCGGGTGCATGTCGCGACGGACTCGAAAGAAATCGCCGCCCACGTGAGCGGGTTCCAGGGCCAGGCGCTGATGACCTCCGAGCACTGCCGCACGGGAACGGACCGGGTTGCGGAAGCAGCCAAGGCGCTCGGGCTCAGCCACGCCATCAACGTCCAAGGCGATGAGCCACTGATCGCCCCGGAGCAGATACAGCGGTTCGTTGACGAGATGCAGGAGCATCCTGCTGCGATCCTCAATGGGATGTGTCGAATCGGCTCCGAAGCGGAATTCCGCAGCAGCACCGTACCCAAGGTGGCCGCGGCCCCAGATGGAAGGCTGCTCTACATGAGCCGAGGTGCCATTCCAACGGATAAGTCTCTGGGATTTTCGGCGGCATGGAAGCAGGTTTGCATCTATGTCTTCCCACAGGAGCCCTTGAGTCGTTTTGCTGCCGCCCCCTCCAAGTCGCCGCTCGAGGCAATCGAGGACATCGAGATTCTGCGGTTCTTGGAGCAGGGTGATCCGGTCCGCATGGTCGAGCTCGAGCAGGGAGCGCTGGCCGTCGATGTCCCGGAGGATGTGCCAAAGGTGGAAGCCGCGCTGAAAGCCGTCGCGCGGTAGGTGCTCGTAGGCGACAACAGATGCTCGTAGGCGACAACAGGTGCTCGCAGGCGACGACAGGTGTTCCGAATCGAACGTCCGCATCCGAGCAAAAACGTGTCACGCAAGCCCTCACCCGTAACCCCAATCTAGTGCTGCGACCACATAAAAGTGGTCGGTAGGGAGACCACTTTTCTCTCGA
>CAYTRQ010000448.1:0-4619 GCA_964440025.1 uncultured Polyangiaceae bacterium
GAGAGAAAAGTGGTCTCCCTATCGACCACTTTTATGTGGTCGCAGCACTAGCGTCTCGTCCAGAAACCATGGGAAGCGGGCGGGCCACCAGCACTGGCAGGCCACGAACGCAAGCCAGGTGACAAGACTGCCCCGTTTGCTCCCCGCTGCGGAAAGCTGGGCCGTCCCACCGTATCTGCCTTGCGGTCGGTTGCTGCAGTGGCTACCCCTGGACCATGAGTGCTCCCCACCATCGGGTTCTGATTATCGGTTCTGGCCCTGCCGGGCTGGCAGCGGCGATCTATGCTGCACGCGCCAACCTACGTCCCTTGTGCGTTGAAGGCTTCAATGCGGGGGGGCTGATTCCTGGCGGCCAGTTGATGTTCACCACGGACGTTGAAAACTATCCCGGCTACCCCAAAGGCGTCACGGGCCAACAAATGATGGCGGATTTCCGAGAGCAGGCCGAACGTCAAGGTACCGAGTTCATCACGGCCGACGTACAAAAGGTCGATTTTTCGGAGCGTCCATTCAAGATCTGGGTCGGCGAGGATGAAAACGAATTGCACACGTCCGATGCGGTGATCATCTCCACCGGTGCTCGCGCAAACTACCTTGGCTTGAAAAGCGAGGACAAGCTGAAAAACAAAGGGGTCAGCGCCTGCGCCGTGTGCGACGGAGCGCTGTACCGTGGCAAAGTCGTGGGTATCGTGGGCGGTGGCGATACAGCGATGGAGGAGGCAACCTATTTGGCTGGCCTCTGTGAGAAGGTCATCCTCATTCATCGGCGTGACGAGTTCCGCGCTAGCGCTGCCATGCAGAAGCGCGCCATTGAAAACCCCAAGATCGAAATCCTCTACAGTCACACGGTCGAAGAGGTGCTCGGCGTCGAGGAAGACGCCGTTCGAGGACTCAAGGTCAAAGACCTCAAATCTGGCGCGATCAAAGAGCTCGAGGTCGCGGCGATGTTCGTGGCCATCGGCCACACTCCCATGACTGAACTTTTCAAAGGACAGCTCGACACCCACTCCAACGGCTATCTCAAAATCCGCCCCGGCACGACTCACACCTCCGTCGAAGGAGTCTTCGCCTCGGGTGACGTCGCTGACTGGGTCTACCGGCAGGCAGTCACGGCCGCAGGAACCGGCTGCATGGCAGCCCTCGATGCGGAACGCTGGCTCAGTGAGCAAGACGCCTGAAATGAGCGGGGGCGAGCTCGATCCACAGGCCGAGCTGGCGGACATCGTGCGGTCGTTGCGCGCCTCCATCGAGTGGCAGATGGAGTCGGGCGCCACCGGACTGCCGCGTGATCCCGAGGCCAAGGAAAAGGCAGCTCGGGCACTCGCGGCGGCTCGCCCCCAAGAATCACAGCCCGCCGCGTCAGCGGCTCGAGGGCCGTCCCTCGCCGATTCCGCCAGCATCCCAGCGAGCTCCAGCGAGCAAACAACGGATCAATCCGCGTCGCCGACGAGCATTTCAACGGCTCCCCAAGTTCACCTCCCGGTGACCCATGCCAACTTGCCTGACACTCTCACCGAGCTCCAGGAGTTGGTCACCCATTGTCAGGCCTGTGAGCTCCATACCACTCGCACTCAAACGGTCTTCGCACGAGGGAATGGATCGAGTGGACTCTGCTTCGTCGGAGAGGGCCCGGGCGTCGACGAGGATGCCCAAGGTGAGCCATTTGTGGGCAAAGCCGGAATCCTTCTCGATAAGATGATCGCCGCAATGGGCTTTTCTCGCGAGGAGGTCTACGTGGCCAACATCGTCAAATGCCGGCCTCCCAAGAACCGGAAACCCCATCCGCGAGAGATGCAGGCCTGCGTCGCCTACCTCCATCGTCAGCTCGAAATCGTGCAACCCCAAGCTATCGTCGCCCTGGGTGCAACCGCCGTGGAAGGTCTCCTCGGAGCCAGCGGCGGCATTACGCGGATCCGTGGACGCTTTCGCCTCTATCGCGGTGAAGTCGCGGTGATGCCCACGTTTCATCCCGCCTACCTTCTGCGCAATGCTTCCGCCAAGCGCGACGTATGGAACGATCTCCGCCAGGTAGTTCACCACATGGGCCGAAAACTCCCTTCAGAAACGAAGGGAGAGCCACAGCGCTCCTAGAAGCCTCTTACGCCTCAAAGCGATGCGAGCCCTTCTTTGGCTTCTTGAAGATCGGCGTCGGCTTGGAGAGCCCTTTCATACATCTGCTTTGCTTTTCGCCCCTCGCCGAGCTTTTGCAGGATCTGCCCCAATCGACAAAACACCTGCGCCTTGCTGATCGGGCTCTTGGAATCCAAGCGTTGGAGCAAAAGCGCCCGATAGTGCTTCTGTGCCTTTTCTAAATCGCCGTTTTCTAACGCAAGCTCGCCAAGCTGACGCAACACGTTGATGTTGCCGGGCTCGATACGAGACGCTTTGTCGAGCTCCGCCAACGCTTTTTCCTTCTCACCTTGAGAAAGATAGGCATTGGCCAAACGGCGGTGAATTTCACCCAGCTCCTTCGAGCGCTTTCCACCGTAGCTTTCTACGATCTTTTCCAGCACGGCCACGGACTCAGTGCCGCGCCCTGCAGCACTAAGCGCATCACAGAGTTCGAGCAGGATCTCTCGATTGCCAGGATCCAGATCGACTGCCTTTTGAAGCAAATCCGCCGCGGCGCTCGCATCGTTTCGCTTGTCGAGATGGATGGCCGCCGCTTCCCGATAGAGAGCGATCTGAGTTTTCTGTTCCTCCGCCGCCTCGGCATCGACCACAATCATTTGTGCCACCGGCAACCAGACGCCGGCCAGCTCATACTCTTTTCTCAGTCGATCCCGGAGCTCGCGATTTTCTGGATCCAGCGCTTGCGCCGCCTCCAGTGTGCGCATCACCGCATCACCGTCGCCGAGCTCCCGATAGAGACGCGCTAGCTCGATCCTTCGCTCGATGGCTTCCTCACCTTGGGCACGCTGACAGATCGCCTCAAGAACTTCAGCGGCAGCAACCTTTTCCTCCCGAGCTAGGTGGATGCGCAAAAGCGATTCGAGTGCCTCTGGAGAATCCTCAAGCTCGCGAATGGAGGTCCAGACCTCGGCCGCCCGCTCGAGATCCCCCAGAGTTTCCTCATAGAGCGCAGCCAGGCGCTTCTGGATCATGACAGCCCCGGAAGAGTCCTCCGACGCGGTGGCCTGTGCCGCTCGACGCTCGAGCAGGCTGGCGAGATCGGCGAATCGTTCCGCACCCTCGTAGACATCAGCCAGCACCACTGCGGCTTCCGGATGGTGCGGATGGTCGGCGAACACCTGCTCGAGAAGCGCAATGGCTCGATCCGTGTCGTTCAATTGCTCGCGGGACAAACGCGCCAGCTTGACCCTCAGCTCCGCGATGCGAGACGGATCTGACAAGCCCTCGATGAGCCTCTCCAACAGCGAGGCCAATTCCTCGTAGCGCTCTTCAGCGGCATAGGCATCCTGGAGAGCGCTGGCAACGTCCGGGTCATCCGGATTTTCCTCGAAAAGGGTGAGCAGAATGGACGTTGCCTCCGACTGCCTACCGAGCCGGTCCCGCGCGATCTCCGCTGCATCCACCCGCAGTTTTCGCAGTCGATCGGGATCGGTCTCGAGCTCGGCGCGCTTGCGCAACAGATCATAAGCCTGCTGATAGTCGCCAGCGGCATGGGCCAGCTCCGTGAGTCCCTCCAAAGCCTCCCTATCACCTGGCTCGAGCTCGAGGATTTCCCTCAGCACCTCCTCGGCGACACCTTTTTGATCGCTGGTGAGAGCCAACCGATAAGCCCGACGGAGCAAATCGAGTTGAGCATCTACGGTGGAAGCAAGAGGGACTCGACAACGCACCGTCAGGAGAAGATCGGCTTCCCTGCCTTCGACACTTTGCATCGTCTCGAGCTCTTCGAGAAGTTCATCGTTGTCTGGTGCAAAATCGAGAGCCCGAGCCAACGCTCGTTCGGCACCTTCGGTATTGCTGGCCCGATCTCGATACCAGGCCGCCGCTCGCTGGCACGACTCCACCGCAATCTCCGGGTCGAGCTCCTTTGCCCGGTCCACGGCAAGAAGCAGCGCTTGCGCGGCTTCTTCCCATGCCCCGGACATTCCCGCCAGCCTTTCGAGGTCGTCCTGGAGGCCCCTATCGCTCACATCATCGACAAGCCCTTCGGCGAGGACTCGCTCAGCGGAAAGGGGATCTTGGCAGTCCTGCTCGAGAACTTCCGCCAAGGACCGACGCATGTCCAGCCTCTCTTCTGGCGACGTGGCTCGATCGACGCGCAACCGATGGAGTTGGGCAAGCTCCTCACCGCTTGCTCGATCGCGATAGACGCCATCCAAAATATCGAACACTTCTTCGAAATGCGCCTTGTTTCCCAGCAACTGATTCAGGAGGTCGGTCGCCTCTCGATTGTGCACATCTCGCTGCAACGCCTCTTGGAGTGTCGCAATCGCTTCTTCTGGCTGTTTCTGCTTTTCTAGCTGAAGCTGCCCTTGGCGCGTCAAGATCTTCGCCTGCGCTTCGTCGGTGTCGGCCAGCACCATCCGACGCTCGAGGAGCTCGACCACCGCGTCGGTATCCCCGCGAGCCGTGTACAAGCGATCCAAGGCGTCGAGCAGGTCTTGACGGTCTCCCACCTGCTCTGTAGCCCGCTGATAGCCCTCGAT
>CAYTRQ010000449.1:0-4610 GCA_964440025.1 uncultured Polyangiaceae bacterium
AATTCCCTCGAAAACGCCGAAAAACCGCACGCCGGAGCGTTAAGTGAACGGCATTTGTCTAAAGCCTCCCGCGACAGTCCCGTTCCGGATTCGAGCGAAAGATCGTCGCCCTCCGTAAGATCAACGAGGGGATCCGTTTCCACCACATCACTTCGCGTGCCTCCCGCAGCGTCTTTTACCCCTCCGGTGTCGCCCCCCGTACCTCCCGCAGCGCTCCCCGTGCCCCCAACGCCATCGTCCACTCTGCCGGACTCTGCCTCCGATCCGTCGGTGGAGCTGCCCCCCGACGGATCGTCAAAGTGAACGTCTTCGCCCCCATCATCGCTTTCGTCATCCACTTGACCGCAGGCCATGAGCAAAAAGATCCAGGAAAGTGCGCTGATTCTGGTCACGATTCGAGATCCACCCGAACATCGAGATCCCCTCGCGAAATTCGACAAGTCTCCCATAGAAAGGGAGGGTTTCTCCGATGGCACACGGGGTCAAGAAATGGCCTACTTCTCTTTCTCGCTCGAAAGTCCGTATACAGGCGGAGCGTCTGTTGTCGGTGGTGGAGGCGTCACCGTCGGCCAGGACAGTGACTGTCGACCCCGTCGGACGGACGTGGATTATTCAGCCTGAAATTTCTGTTCCTCTCGAGCGACTCGAAGCAACTGCAGACTGGTGGACAAGGTGTGTTGAAGTCCTGCCCCAACAAGCGGCAACGGGTCTGAACCTTTGGGTAACGGGTTCGGACTTTGCAATCGGAATTGACGCCCTGAGGCTCGGGCCATCTTGTGACTAGCAGCGGCAGTTCGCGAACGGAAGCCGCGGGATGCTGGTCCCAATCGAAGAAACCCACACCCGAGGCGTGCCGCCCGCGAGTGGATCCCACGCACTTGGTTTCCAGCGAGCTAGCGGACTTCTTCCCAACATTCGCTACCTTTGAAGATGGCGTAGCCGATCTCTTCGTCTTTGTGACCGGTTTCGCCGTTGGAGCCGTTTTCGGCCACGTAAACGAAATGAGTAACGCTGTCGCAATTGCTACAGAATTTGTGCTCCATGTACTGAGCCTGAGCAGCGTCACCGCCGTTGTCGGTCTGCAGACCATAGAAAGCTGCTTGTTCATCATCGGCCGAAAGCGGCACGGGGTTTTCGTCGGTCACTATGCTGCCCGTGTATACGCTAACGCACTCCCCATAATTTTCCGCGGCACGGTTGTCGATGACGCCATTTCCCCTCTCGAAGACGACCCAGTGCACGGTCTCCTCCTTGTGGCTGCCGCCCCATGCTTCGTCCAAGTAGACATCGAATCCTTCGGTGTCTACATTGGTGACGCGGACGACGGTGGGATCGCCGCCGTTGTCTGTCACCTGAGTGGCGAAGACGACCGGCTTTTCGTCCGTCTCAAAGTCCGATCCGAAAGAGACGTGCTTCTTCTGATGGGTGACGCCGGTGGCTTGGCCGAACTTGACCAGGAAGCGGCTCTGCTCATTGAGGATGGGGAACTCGTGAAGTCCGTCCACACCGGCTATTGAGCTAAAGGATGCGTATTCAGCCCCACTCGGCTCTTGGCCCGGCCATTCCTGCAGCAAAGGAAAGTGGTCGGCATAAATAGGGCCTGTGCCGTTCCAGTCACTAATATCAAGCTTGATTCGCGTCGCGACGGGTACCGAAGAATTCCAATCTACCCAGGGTCCTCCAAGGATCACGCGGATGTTGTCGGAGTGCGTTCCAGGCTCAGCGAGAATATTGAAAGATTCCTGAGGCCCCCATTTGTTGAGGGGACTATAGCCGTACGGCCAAACGCTTATGGTCGGCTTTACTATCCATGACGATGCGACGGTTCTCGACACGTCGTTGTCGGTTCGTTCTTCGTCCATCGGCACCGCGCAGGCCACCGCGAGTGAGCAGAGCCCGAGCCCCAAGAAGAACGTGGCTTTGAGGGAACTTCGGGGAGCTGTGGGGGCTCTGTAGCGCGCGTCGTTGCGTTTTGAATCCATCGTGCATCTCCTTCAATGGTTGGCTTCTGTTGAGCCCGAGCGTCGGCCCCCGTGGGGGAAACGGGTTGGGCGTACTGGGGACTTCCAGGGTGGCGCTGTGCAGGAGACAACTGCACCAAGGAAGCCAGCCCAGACCGTATCCCACCCCAATACGCCTGGCGATTTCAGGCGATTTCGAGTCCTGCGAGAGCGGTCGTCGGAAAGCGCCGTCTTGGGCATCGACTCCCGTCGATCGCGCGGCAGTCTTGACGGAGGCTGAAAACCGGATGTGTCCACCTCCTCCTCAAACCGCCCGCGTTTACGATCGCATGGACGAACTCATCGAGGGGGCCAAGTCGAATCAGATGTCTCTGGCCTTTGAATCACGAGTCGCTCCTCTATCCCCACGTTCTCAAGGAACTCCTCGTCGTGACTCACAAGCGGGAGACCGCCCTCCCAAGCGCTCAAGGCCTTCTCAAGAGCCGTGAGGCCCACAAGATCCAGCTGAGCGGTCGGTTCATCCAGCACCAGCAATTCGACTTGCTGGGTTCGGTGAAAGAGGACGATGAGAGCTGCTCGTGCTCGCTCACCAGGGCTCAGTGACCTGAGTGGACGTTGGGCGAGAGCCAGTGGAAACCGGTGTTGCGCTAGGAGCTCCGCTACCGTCTCCACGGATGCAGCATTCGACTGGGTGATGAGGAGAGACACGAGGTCTTCCTCCAGACACCAGTTCGCCGCATGTTGGGAGACGTAGCCGAGTCTTTCCCGGTCAGTTCTGACGTTGCCCTGGTCAGGCTCCCTCTCGCCCACGAGAACACGAAGAAGCGTACTCTTCCCGGCGCCGTTTGGTCCGCATATGGCGACCCGCTGCCTGGACTGCTCAAAGGTGGAGACGGGAAAACGCACTCGCCCCGAATACGCCGAGCTGACTCCCGACGCGCTCACGACAGGGAGCCCCGTGCTCAGAGGAAGGCGCAAATCTGGCAAGCTGAGCGGCAGTTCGACTGCCAAGGCTCTTCTGGACGACTTCGCCAGCTCGCGCGCTGCCGCGATACGTTCCTCGCGAACGCGCTCTCTCTTGCCCTGGTACACTTGGGCGTATCCACGTTTGGCGTTGAGGCTCGCCCGCGCGGGGCAACGTCCCAATTCACGGATTCTTCCCCCCGCGCGTTTTCGAGCTCTCCGTCGCCGGATCTTGGAGTTGTGGATCTCCCCCCTCTCTAGGTTGGCTAGTCCGGCGAGATACTTACTGTTCGCCCTATTCTGCCAGTCTTCGAGCGATTTCATCAGAGCGGCCAACCCACCAGTGACCAACCGGCAGCCACTCTCTGCCACGACGAAGAACGCATCAAAGTGTCGGAGGAGCTGTCGGTCGTGCGTGACGACCAAAAGGCCCCCAGCGTAGTTCGCGAATCTCGTAAGCAGCCAGGCGACACCCTCCTGATCCAGTTCCTGACTGGGTTCGTCGAGCAAGAGAAAGTCGGGGCGAGCGGCAAAGGCATCAGCCAACGCCGCCTTCCGTCTTTCCCCCGGACTGCCGGTGCTCCTCGCCGCCGATAGCGTCTGACGCACCAGTTGAAGGTGCCCCTCGCAATGGACTCGTCCGGAGGAGGGAAGCTGCTCCCCTGAGAGCACTTCCAGGAGAGTGCTCTTTCCAGCACCGTTCCTACCCACGATAGCGACCTGCTCATCCTGCAGGAGCATGTTCAGGCCACTCACCAGGGGGCGACCAGTGGGTGTGTTGAAGCTCACATCCCTACCCCTGAGACTTTTCATGCCGGCCTCCCAACTGATGCGATCACTCCCTCCACCACATGAGGTTCAGCCTCAATCGTGTAATTCGAACCAGTCTCCTTTGCGTCTACGCTGATCACGCGGCACTTCGAGTAGATCAGCCCGACTGCTTCTGTCTTGTCGTAGGGAACGAAGACGGTCTCGGTACGTCGCCCCTTTCTGACTTCCCTCAACAACGAGCCGCGGAGTTCCGTTACTGCTGAGGCGTCACGGCTGCTCAACATTCGTACTGGTGAGCCATTTGCGAGCTCTTTCAAGAGCTCGGGTGCCAGAGGGGTCTCCAACTGGTCGGCTTTGTTGAAGACATAGAAGCGAGGCACTTTACCAGCTCCCAGCTTCTCAAGCACCCCGAGAGTCGTCTCCAGGTGCAGCTTGAACTCGGGATCTGAGCAGTCGACGACCAACAGCAGGAGCGAAGCTTCGGTCACTTCCGCGAGCGTTGACTCGAAACTGGCGAAGAGTCGCTCTGGTAACCGGCGAATAAAGCCCACCGTGTCGCTCAGCAGGACGTCTCCCCCATGGCGGGTGAGGCAACGCGAGGTGGCCTCGAGTGTCTCGAAAGGACGACTTCGCGCCGAAAGAGAGGTCTTCACCAGGGCGTTCATCAGCGACGTCTTGCCTGCGTTGGTGTAGCCGACAAGAGCGATGCGCTCCGTTCCGGCGCGGTGTTTTCGCGCCATTTTATCCGCGACCTTCAGGCCACGGAGAGAGCTCTTCAACTGAGCTATCCGACCATCCAAACGACGGGCAAGGAGTTCTGAAGCCGTCTCACTGAGCACGTTCACGCAAATCGATGGCAACCGAATCGAGATAGGTGAGGGTTCGATAGGCGAGGCAATCGATGGTGCGATGAGC
>CAYTRQ010000450.1:0-4589 GCA_964440025.1 uncultured Polyangiaceae bacterium
GTTCGGCCGAGGAGCGATCGCCTTTTCGCTTGGGTTGGGCTTGCTTGGACTGGCCCGATGGGGGGTGAGGGGAAGGAGTTTCCGTGCGTGTCGCAGAGGAGCGAGTTCCTTTCTCCCGATCGGACTGGGGGCAACCGGTCAGCGTCAGGACGAGGGGGAGAAGAAAGAGGAATTGCAGGAGCGTGCAAAGAGTAGATCGGATCATGCAGAGGCGGGCCTTCGCGTACTATCGGCGAGGGGTTTTGTCGAATTCTGGCAGCACAAATGTCCGGCGAATCCTCGTTCTAAGCGAATCTCGTGCCAAGCCAAGGTACAAGGTATTGGGCGAAAGATTCCGCCGCCTGGGGGGAGCATGATGGTTTTTGCTTGTTGGTTCGCATCCCTGCGGGATGCGAGGGAGGGCGTGGAGCGGAGAAAGTCGTTCCGGTTGTTGGTCCCGCTCGGGATGCGAGGGGGCGCAACAACCTTCAAGTGGAGCGAGTGTGCTCGCACGAAGGTTTTTGCTTGTTGGTTCGCATCCCTGCGGGATGCGAACTAGGCTCCTGCTGAAAAGACCAAGAATATGGCGAGCTTGGATGCAAAACGCCCCGCCCCCAAGGGGGCCCCCGTGTCCTCGAGGGGACACGGGCGTGGCTGGAGGGCCACAGGGCTAGGATTTCAGCTGGCTTCGGAGAAAAACGGCCGGCTCTGGAAAATGCTGATCGCGTCCGCTGTCGTCCATGCCTTGCTCAGTCCCGCCCCTGCTCTGCTGGGACTTGTGGGAATGCTCCCGGCGCTGCAGCTTCCCGAGCAGCAGCCCCCCGAGGAGCGGTTGGACGCCATTCCCGTCAATCTGGTGGGACGAGAGCCTGCGGCGGAAAAGAAGGAAAGAGACGATCCGCCCGAGCCTCAGCCCGAGCCGCCCGAGCCCGAACCATCGGGGAAAGAAAGCCCTCGGCCGAAGGAGGCGATCCTAGAACCGAAGGAACCGGTCGCCGAGCCAAAAGAGAGTCCTGAGCCGGCGAACCAAGAGGAGGTCTCTGGTGGGGGAATTGGTGATCCCGTTGCTCTGGCGGGCCCCGCAGGAAAGCTTGCGGATTCCAACGCGAACGTTCGGCTCCTCATCTATCCGGATCTCATTAGAAACCATCCGTTGGGGCCCAAGATCGGGAACTTGCTGAAGAGGACGCCCCAGTGGCAGGACTTTTTTGGACCTTCGGGGGTCAATCCAGTAACCGACGTCGATCGCGTGCTCATTGCCGGTCCTCAACTCAGGGATTCCTCGAATGTCGTGGCGGTGATCGCGCACGACCTCTCAAGTGAGGCGATTGATACCGCTCTGTCCAGACTGGTCCAGCGAGATGGACGCTGGCTGAGAAGGGACCCACCGCTCGCGCAAGCTCGAGCCGATCGGGCCACACGGCTTTTCTCCGCGCCGCGACCAGGTATCGTGGCGGTCGCCCCACCCAGCGCCTCCGCCTCTCTCCGCGAACTGGGAAAAGAACTCCGCTTTCCCGAAGGTCCCGAGGGGGTGGCGCTTCAGGCGTACGTTGTTCGACCCGCACGGCCTGTTGCGGCGCTGGGACTGCAGATCCCCTCGTCCATCGAATGGCTTCGTGTCGAGGCCTTGCCGCTCGATAGCGGTGGAGCGCGGTTGCGCCTCCTGCTCCAGGATGAATCGCCCGAAGCTGCACGAAAACATGCTTCGGAGCTTCAGGCGCTTTTGAGGAAGGTTGCGGAAATCGATCTGAGCCGCCTGGGAGCTCTGGGGGCTTTCGCGAGCCTTGCCTTGGGAGGGAGCAAGAAGAAGATGGTGCAGCGTATTGATTTGTTCGCCGAGGACGATCAGATCCGCGGGCTTGTCGAAATGACCGAAGCGCAGCTCGTCACACTCAGCGATCTGCTCGATGCGGTTCTTCCTCCACCGCGGGGCCGCACCGGCGCTGCGCAAGCGCCGAGCGATGATCAAGACGCCCCGAAGCGAGAAGACCTCAAAGCCGACTCAGAAGGGCGTTCTCAGCCGGAAGACGACGATGGGGCGGCCGATGCGGCGGAACGCTCCGGGCCCAAGGACGCTGACAGGGAGGCCGACAAGGAAGAGAGCTCCAGGCCCAAGGACGCTGACGAGGACGCCGACAAGACGACAGCCTCAGGCCAAAGCCCGGGGTCTTCCGAGCAGGAACGAACCTCCCCTGAGGACGAGACGTCTTCCGATCGGGAGCAACCTCCCCGTCAAGACGAAGTCGAGAGGTCCGAGTGAGCTCCGAGGTTTTCCACGAGGCGAGCGGCCTGAGCTGGCTCGACTCCCGAGATTTCCCAGCCCTGACCGGAAGAAAGCTGGAAGCGGAGCGAGCAGGAACGGAGAGCTCTTTGTTTGAGCGAGAGCGGTTGATGAACGTCTCCGCGCCATTGAGGGAAAGCCAAGAGGAACAGATCGATCAGGAGTCCCAGAGCGATCAACAAAAGTCCCGTGCCGATCAGTGACGGAGCTAGTGTTGGTGTGCGAACGCCGGCGAGAAAGAGCCCGGCTCCAAAATAGGTTCCGAGGCATAGCGAGGCGACGCTGATGCCCCAGGCGAGTCCTGGGATGCCACGGGTGAGGGTGACGACCGCGACTTGGTCCGTTGCGACGAGGGTTTGCCTGGAAGTCAGTGGTCTGCCGAAGACGCTGCGGCGCTCGTGGATTTGCAGCCCGTCCTGGTCGACGTACGCGATGCCTTGCCTGCGATAATGTGCCAGGAGGTGGAGGAGCAGGCGGAGAGCCGCGCGGAAGAAGAGCACCAAGGTGATGGTAAGGAGCACGCGGCGCCATCCCCGGGGGCCCAGTGAGCTGAGCGCACCGTGCACGGCGGATTCCCGGTGAAAAATGGGCGCATCGACATCCCGGTCCCCGAGAGGTGCCGGCTTCTGACTTTCCGGGTGCTCCGACTCCGCCGTTGCCTCTCCAGATTCTTGTCTTGAAATCTCTGACACCTGGGAGTCGTCCGGAAACCGGCCTTACGCCAGAGCTACCGAGTTGAGGAGAGGACCTGGTTGTTCGGGCCCATCATCGGCAAGAGGGCGATTTTGCCCATCGACTCGGACGACCGAAGGCGAAAACGCCCGCGCTTCCTGTTCGGTCATTTCGGCAAAGGTGGCCAAGATGACGAGATCCCCCGGCTGATTGTGATGCGCCGCGGCGCCATTGACGCAGATTGCGCCACTGCCTTTTGGACCGACCAGCGCATAGGTGGTCAGTCGGGAGCCGCGTGTGACGTTCCAGATGTGGACCTCCTCATGCGGGAGGATCTGGGCGAGATCCATCAGCTCCTGGTCGATCGTGACGCTTCCTTCGTATTCGAGATCGGCGTGTGTCACCGTCGCACGATGGATCTTGGACTTGAACATCCTGAGTTTCATAGCTTTCCTGATCTGCTCCACATGGTGGCCGGCTCGAGTGCAGGTCCCCCTGGGAGACAGACTGGGTGAAAATACGCATGATTGGGCGCCTTGCAAGTCGTCCGAGGTGACATCAAGGGGCGGTGGGCGGACCGCCATGCTCGGGAAGACAAAGCGCCGCTTTGCGCGGGGATCGAGTTATTTGGCCGCGGCAGTCGGAGTCCGGTAACGATGATTCATGCGATGGCGCCTTGGAGGCGTCTCGCCAATTGGGAGACTCAGGATGAACACAATCGTGTCCAACACTATCTCGGGCGGCGACTCTGCCCTGACGACTGTGACCCACGCGCAAAGGCAGCAGTTGGTGGTGACCCTTCGAGGGCTCTTGAAAACCGCAATCGTCGCTCGAAAAAAAGGGAGTCAGCAAGGGGAGCAGAGTCGTGCCCAAGGCTATGCCGACGGCTTCATGCGCTGCTTGGAGCTCTCGGGCGTGGCAACGGCGGAAGAGCTTTTGGAAATCGTCGCCGAAGCGCGCCGTGGGATAGATGGACCCGCCACCGGCGCTCTCATTGTCGAAGACGATTCGAGTGCGAAAACCGCCGCAGCTTGAATGAGGCGAGAAATCCCTCCTCGAGTGATCAGGGGCGCTTGGAGTTGGGCGCACCAGGAAATCGAGAAGGGCGGGGTGCGTCGTCCGGCTCTCGACCTTGCATCAAGAGCGCTTCGGCGAGAGGGGAGCTTCGCATGCGGCGGCATTCCTCGGCACGGAAGATACTGATGAGCTGCTCCGTTGCTCGATCGAGATCGTCGTTGACGATGATGTAGTCGAACATGCCGTAGTGAGCGATTTCTCGTCGAGCCTCCGTGTAGCGCTTCCAGACCGTTTCTTCGTCTTCGGATTTTCTTCCTCGGAGTCGCTGGAGGAGCACGTTCATGTTGGGAGGAACGATGAACACCGACACCACACTTGGTTCTGCGCAAAGAATCTGTCGGGCACCTTGGTGGTCGATGTCGAATATAATGCCCCGCATCTCCTCTGCGGCGTCGATTTCGGCTCGACTCGTCCCATAGAGATTGCCGAACACCTCGGCCCATTCCAAGAACTCGTCTTGCTCGACCAGGTGAATGAAGCGTTCTCGAGAGACGAAGTGGTATTCCCGGCCGTTTTCTTCCGTGATGCGGGGCTTTCGCGTCGTATGAGAAACGCTGAACCTCAGGTCGGGAATGGCGTC
>CAYTRQ010000451.1:0-4580 GCA_964440025.1 uncultured Polyangiaceae bacterium
CTTCGCGAGGGCTTCTTCGCGAGGGCTTCTTCGCGAGGGCTTCTTCGCGAGGGCTGGCTTGCGAAAGCTTGCTCATGAAAGCTTCTTCGCGAAGGCTTGCGCCTGAAGGCTCGAGGTTGTGACATGCGCTGCAGAGGTCGAGGCAAGATGAATGGGGGGAGGCACGCCATGGCGGTTCTGAGCCCCGCGGCGATGATCCTCTATCCGTTGACCGTATACTTCGGCCTCAAAGCGTTTTCGCCGCAACTGACTGCAGGCCTGATCGCGCTCTTTTGGACTCCCGTGGTGGCCACGCGCATTCGAAGAGCCAAGCGAGAGGCTAGCCTCCCTGAGCGGGCGTGCCGGTCGATCGTTCAAAGCCCGCCAACCGGAGAAGGCGAGTCGGCGGAGCCGGACGAGCCGGTCGCTCTGCGACGCGAGTCAACAAACAATGACTTCGAGCGCTCCTCGAACCGCCCGAGGGCCGCGCTCGGTCATCTAGAGCTGCCGCGTTCGACGGCTCTTCTGCCAGTCATGATTGGTGGCGTTCTCGGAGCTTCCGCCATGGCCGACTCGAAAGAGCTTTTGCTCCTCCTTCCCGTCGCAATCAATCTCTCGTTTCTCATCTCTTTTGGAATCACCTTGGGAAGCGACCGACCCATGGTCGAGCGCTTTGCTCGTTTCGTCGACAGAAATCTCACTCTCCAGGAGAGAAAATGGTGCAGGCTTTGGACCTGGCTATGGACTGCCTTTTTCGTCACCAATGCTGCGATCGCTTTGGTGCTTTCCCAGCTCGGAGCACTCGCTATCTGGACCGCATATAATGGCGCCGTCAGCTATGTAATTATCGGGACGATGTTTTCTTTGGAATACACGCTTAGAAAGTATCGCTTCGGACGACTGAAGGATCACTTCCTCGATCGTCAGCTTGCGCGCACCTTTGCACTCGTGAGGAAGATGTGACCATTCACCTACTGGGAATGCACCATCCACACTCGCTTGTAGCATTCGGAACCGGTGGCGAACGCACCGCACAAGATCTCCTCCGAGACGCTGCAACCATTGCTCGAAGCTTGCCGGAGCCACCGGCCGCCGCGCGAGCGCTATTGTGCTTCAAGTCGGATCGATATGCCTTCGCTGCGTCGATTCTGGCGGCTTGGGCCGCAGGGTTTCCCGTCGCATTGCCCCCCAACCTGCGCGCTGAAACCGTCACCGACCTCCTGAACGAGCCGGATGTTGCAGTGCTCCTTCATGACACCGGCGTCTCTGGTCACCTGAGCGTACCCGAGCTTCTTCAAGGCTCACCAGCGCCTCCGCTCCCTACAGTGCCAGAACCAAAGGGGATCGCAGCTCAGGTCCTGACGTCGGGAAGTACGGGCTCGAGCGAGGCATGGGAGAAAACCCTGCCTCAGCTCATGGACGAAGTACAAGCCTGGGTCGAGACGTTTCACCTCGAAGAGGGAAGCCGTTTTGTCGCGACGGTCCCAGCAGCCCATCTCTACGGGCTTCTCTTTTCCGTCTTGCTACCTCTGGCGACCGGCGGCTCTTTTCTCAGACAAACCCCCTTACTCCCGGAGGCTGTCGCCGACGGCGTGCACAAACATCAGGCACATGTACTCGTCACGGTTCCCGTTCACCTTCGTGCCGCCGAGGTCATCGATCCAACTAGCCTCGAATCACTGCGTTGGGTCCTATCGTCCACCGCCCCTTTGCCGGAGGCAACCGCCACGAGCTTCATCGAGCGCCACGGCCTGGCAATCACCGAGATATTCGGCTCCACCGAGACAGGAGGCATTGCCTGGCGGCGGCGGGGACATCACGAACGCTGGCAACCACTCAAAGGCGTTTTCGTCTCCGAGTCACCGACTGGCCAGTTGGTCGTTGACTCTCCTTACGCCAACGGGACAGGCGAGCCCCTCGTCACGTCGGACCACGTCGAAGTCCACGATGACCAAACATTTCTATCATTTGGACGGCGCGATAACGTCGTGAAGGTCGGCGGCCGACGAGTCAACCTTCAGGCGATGGAAGAGTGGCTTGCCCGACAACCCGGGATTGCGGATGCGGTCGTCCTCAGTATTCCAGATTCGACACGCGGCGCCCGAATCCTCGCCGCCCTTGTCGCCCCCAACTGGACCGAAGTAGAGCTCCGAAAGGCGCTCGGAGCCCTCTTCGAACCTAGCACTCTCCCTCAACGGTTTCTCTTCGTTCACCGGTTGCCCCGGGAAGACAACGGCAAACTCCAGCGACATCGAGTGCTGCGCCTCTTTGGGCTCGGACCCCAAGGGGAAGCCCTAGCCGAAGAACTGACCTTCGAGGACGTCGAGACAGAAGGAGATCCCACGCGCCCCAGCAAGATCACCGCCTCTCTCAGCATTCCCAGAGACTACATTCACTATGGCGGGCATTTCGACGCCTACCCCGTCATGGCGGGAATCGTTCAGCTCCATGAGCTGATCATCCCGCTCATTCATCGCTACAGACCAGGCACCGGAGAGCTCCACAAGCTCTCCCGAGTCAAATTTACTGGACAGATCCGCCCCGGTGACGTCGTAAAGGTAGATATCGAGCTCAATCAACGCTCAGACCAAACCGCTGTCGAATGCGACTTTTCCGTCTACCTAACAGATCGCCGCGTATCGTCCGGTCGCCTGAGTTTTCTGCCTACGTCTGCATTCAAGAGGCTCACCCAAAAACCCAATCCGACGCCTCAAGAAGGCACTCAACCAGAAGTTCGCTGTTGCGCCCTCATCCCTATCTATGAAAATCCTCAGACCATTCGCCCAGTGGTCGAAGAATGCCGCAACTACCTGAAAGACATCATCATCATCAATGATGGCAGCGGCCCTCTGACCCACCAAATTTGCGAGAAGCTAGCAACGGAAGGTCTTGCCACAGTTCATCATCTCCCCAAGAACAAGGGTAAGGGCGCGGCCCTCAAGGCGGGCTTTTCCCTAGCAAAAAAGCTCGGCTTCACTCACGTGCTGCAGGTTGACGCAGACGGTCAACACGACCTTTCTGCTGCGCCCACATTTCTGGAACTAGCTCGACAGAACCCGGAAACGCTCATCCTCGGTTACCCAGATTATGATGATTCTGCTCCTCGGCTGCGCCGCTACGCTCGTAAGATCACCGATTTTTGGGTTGGATTCGAGGTCGGCTGGGGCGTCGTTCGAGACGCAATGATCGGCTTTCGGATCTATCCTCTCACTCCTCTTTCTACCCTCGACGTCCGCGGAAACCGAATGGATTTCGACATTGAAATCATCGTCCGCTCTGCCTGGGCCGGCATCCCAATCAAAAACGCGCCGGTGGGTGTGCGCTATCTCTCCCGAGAGGAGGGCGGAGTTAGTCATTTCCGCCCCCTCGGCGACAGCCTTCAATTTTCATGGTTGCACACTCGGTTGGGCACCATTCGGTCCCTCTCGGTACTGCTGCGCCTCGGAGCCTGGCCGTTCCGCGCTCTGCGCTCCGCGTGGACCTCTCGACTCCTCCCCGAATCCAAAGCTTCCTCCCCGTCCACCACTGCTTCGTCTGAAGGGACAGGATGACCAAACAGTCGTCGACCGCCGACACCTCGAAAGGCAGCTCCAAAGCCCACAAGGATCCTTCGCCAAACCCACACGGTCCTGGCAAACAACGTTCTAGCAAGCCTCGAGCTCCCGATGACGACTCGTCGTGGCTGACTCAAAGAGAAAAGGGGACCATTTGGGGCATCTATCTTGGGTACTTCCTGGCCACGGCCTTTGGACGAAGACCGGTTCGTGTCCTCGTTTGGTTCGTGAGCCTTTACTACGTTCTATTCTCGCCCCGGGTAGCAGCCGCTTCGCGTAGCTGGCTGAGCGTCGCTTTGGGACGAGAAGCGTCGCTCAGCCAGGTTTGGAAACACATACGCCACTTTGCCCAGGTGACAGCGGACCGCATCTTCTTCGTCCGCGGAAAGACTCATCATTTTCGGATCTCTCGCAACGGCGACCACTATCTCCGACGAGCCCTCGAGACCGGCTCCGGCGCCGTCCTGCTCGGCGCCCACGTGGGAAGTTTTGAGGCGCTCCGTACGGATGGAGAAGACATCCACGTTCCTATCAACATTCTCGGCCACTTCGAAAATGCACGGATGATCAACGCACTACTGGAAAAACTGAATCCGACCCTCTCGGCCAAGGTCATCCATATTGGGCAAAGCTCCGTCGATTTCATTTTTAGGGTTCAACAGGCCATCTCCGCAGGCCAGTTCGTCGGGACGATGGGCGATCGGGTGGGACTTCACGAGAAGGCGGTCACCGTTGAGTTCTTCGGACGTCCCGCCCGCTTTCCCACCGGTCCCTTCGTCGTTGCCTCGGTACTTAAGTGCCCGGTTTTTTTGACATTTGGCCTTTTCCATGAGCCGGACACCTATGACTTGTACTGTAAGCCCTTTGCCTCGAAAGTCGTTCTCCCCCGGCACAATCGCACGGAGGTTCTCAGATCCCTCGTCCAGGACTACGCTCACCAACTGGAAGAGTACTGTCGCCTGGCCCCCTACAATTGGTTCAATTTCTATGATTTTTGGAGCACGCCAGAATCTCCGCGAAAAGAGGAAAAACCCATCGAAGGCTCCC
>CAYTRQ010000452.1:0-818 GCA_964440025.1 uncultured Polyangiaceae bacterium
CGGGGAGCGGTTCTTCGGGGAGCGGCAGCTCGGGAAGTGGCCAATCGGGGAGCGGCTCTTCGGGGAGCGGCAGCTCGGGAAGTGGCCAATCGGGGAGCGGCTCTTCGGGGAGCGGGAACTCGGGAAGTGGCCAATCGGGAAGTGGTTCTTCGGGGAGCGGGAACTCGGGAAGTGGTCCTTCCGGAGGTGATACCGCCGGGGGAGATCCTGGTGGTAGCGATTCTGGTCAGGGCCACTCCAGTGGGCATCCCGGAAGTGACGGCTCTGGAAGTGGGAGCTCGGGCAGCGGGAGCCCGGGGGGAGGAGATGCAGGTAGTGGGGACTCCGGAGGTGGAAATGCCGGTAGCGGCGACTCCGGAGGTGGCAGTGCAGGTGGTGAAGGGTCTGGTCAAGCAGCTTCGGAAGGCGACAGCCAGGGAGGAAGCGGACAGGATGATGGCGATCCGGGCTTTGGTGATGGTGATGCGAGTCAAGACGAGCGCCTCTGTAGCTCAGCTTCTCCTGTTCCGGCTCAGTTTTCTTTTGTTCAGGGGTCCCGATACCAGTCTGCGCCAGGCGATTGGTCTCAGGGGAGCTCGACGGAGGGCTGGTCGTGCCTGGACGTGTCGATGAATGAGCCGCAGCGTTACCAATACGGGTATGATACGGGTTCATCGACCGTAGGGGGAACTTCCGGGATGTCCAAGGACGTTCCTGAAGGCTCCCGTTTCATCACATGGGCTCGGGGAGATCTCGACGGTGATGGTCGGACCTCCTGGTACGTCCTGGAGGGTGGAGTGGTTGACTTCGTCCACAAAGACCCCGACGACTACGGCCGC
>CAYTRQ010000452.1:828-4573 GCA_964440025.1 uncultured Polyangiaceae bacterium
GTTGACGACCAGATCGTGACAGCTCCCTCTATCAAAATCATAGATGACGGAGAGTAGAGGGTTGAAAGAGGCCGCGCAGTGAACGGGCAAGCAATGGAGCGTTCTGCGGCAAAAATGGCAAACCGGAGTTGACCGCTTTCGCCCGCAAGACGAGCGGGCGAGAAAAGGCGCCGCGACAGTCGCTCGCCGGGAGTGACGAACGAGCGATGAAGCGCCAATTTTTGCCGCGACCTATTCTTTCAGTGCTTCGTCGATGGAGGAAGCCGATAGCAGGGCAACCATCCACTTCTCGAGGGTCGCCTGTGAGGCTTCCGCGATACGATCCATCGCGGCATCATGAATTTCGCCGAACTTAGTTTCCAACATTCGTGACAAGATGGTTCGTGCAGCGTCGAGACGTTCGACATTTCCGTCTTCCGTGCCGCGTGCGTAGCCGCGTGCGAAGGCGTCGTCGAGAGCGGCATGCCACTCTGGCAGGGCACCCAGGCGCTCGCGTTCACGGAGCCATGAGCGAAGACGCCCGTCGGGATCTTCGGAGATTTCCTCCAAAATCTCCCCTGTGTTTCGGATCATCGAGTCGGACATGGTGTCGTTGTTGGGGAAAAAACGCGAGCTGCTGGGCCGCTTGACATCTCCTTCCATCTGAAAAGGAGACGAAGCAAATTGCAAGCCTCGTTGCTTACCTGTTCGCATTCTTTGAGGGGAAGCGAACCAGATCTACCGATTCGAGTCGGGATCAGTATGGGCGCGCAATCCCGCTTCATGCAACGCAAATACCCGAGCGCGCAGCTCTGGCGGGGCGACCGCCTCCACTTGTCCGCCAGATGCTGCGATCCACGCAGCCATTTCGGAAAGATTGGGGGCATGGACCGCCATCTCCACTCGACCGTCAGGTTGGATCGAGCTGAAGCGGACGTGCTTGGGCGCGACTTCCTGTGCCAAGGACGGAGTATCGCGTGTGACGCGGATGAGCGCTTCGGCTTCGCGCCTTTGGAAAACTCCAGAGGGGGTTTGGGGCTCAGGGCTATTGGTTGAGCTCAGGCGTTGCTCGAAGGCTTGGTCCAAGAGACAGGCCGACCGGATGTGGTCAAATGAAAGTTGTCTGAATTGCTGATCTTCATAGCAATAGGCAACGAGTGAAAGGGCACCTTGATGGTCAGAGAGGAAGTGGGGTTCGATGACAAGGGTCTCGGCAGGCGTCTCGGGCACAGTGTATTCAAGGTGGAGACACCGCTGAAGGACGAGAGCGTCTTGGATGGCATCGAGAGATTCGGGAGGGGTTGGTAGGTGTCCCGCACGGAGGGTCATCACCATCGTCTCGCGGAGGCGCTCGATCCACACTCTCCCCTCTGCGGTTAAGCGTCTTCGGAAAGACTCCCGCAAGGCGACCAGATCCCTTTGGATGGCGGACCCGTGAAGAGGGGCCAGAAGCTCTTCTGCCAGGAGCAGGGAAAGAACCTGTGAGGGCAGGAGATTCTGCGAGCCGGCTTTGCACAACGAATACCGATCTCCCTGGCGGTTGATCGGAAAACCAGCAGCCTGAAGATGCTCAAGATCGCTTTGAAGCGTGCGCTGCGGGAAGGAGAGGTGGGGACGCTGGATCAGATCCGCTATCGTGACGCCCAATGGCTCGGTTTCGAGCGCGCGAAGACTTTCCAGGACCCGGCTCACCTGGCGTCCCCGATCGGGAGAAGCGAGCAGTGGACGCCTCCGGGGGGATTGCGCGCCAAGCAGCGCGCCTTCTTCGATGGCTCCCGACTGCCCCCTGTCAGGTCGTGCCCCGCGGTGGGCCGAGGCAATCGCCTCGGCGGCGTGCCAAACCTTTCCCCTCTCATCAGCGTTCATCGTCCCAGCAGAGAAGGCTCTGGCGGATTCGGGGAGTCGTCAACCGAAAATAGTGAAGGCAGACAGGGTTGCGGACGGGCACTCTATGCCCGGAGGTGTTTGCAGCGACTCCCACTCGGTGCCGCGATCGACATCGCCTCCCACGTTTGACAAACAATGTCCGATCTGGGCTGGCGCAACGATTCGAAATGGACCTCAATGGACTCGTTCGGGGCGTGGCTCGAAGGGCCAGCAACGACGGAGCGCAGGGCACACCGTGCCGATGTTCTGCGCGATATTCTCATACAGCCGCATCCACAGACACACACCGCTCCTTGCCTCTTCAAAAAGCGAGTCATTGACAACTGAACAGGAGAACAGTACTAAGAATGCAGACGAGGTTTTGGCGCAAGATCCGCGCTCGAGGAGTTTGTCTCGACGAGGTTCGTCGAAACAGGCTGATGTGTTCAGCGACACAATCTTGGATCACCACAATCTTGGATCACATGGAGTCGGTCGTCTCGTCACAACTTGCGTCGACAAAGGATGCGAATCGCATCAACAAGAGGATGCCGAACCGTAAGAGACATGATGCGAGCAAAACTTCGCCATCCGAAAGCGCCACCTCGTGGGGACGCGAAACGAAAAAGGCAGAGCGACAGACAAAGGCGCTGGCCTACTGATATGACGGGCAGGCGCTCATTTTTCGCCGCGCACGAACTAGAGGAAGAGAGATAAAGCCATGGACGACAAAAACAAGACGAAAGCCCTCGAACTCGCCATCGCCAGCGTCCAAAAGGAATTTGGCGAGGGCGCGATCATGCGTCTCAAAGAGGGGGAGAAAGTCGGTCGTGAGGTCGAGGTCATTCCTACGGGATCTCTTGGCCTCGACGTCGCGTTGGGGATCGGCGGGTATCCCAAGGGCCGAATTGTGGAGATCTTCGGGCCGGAGTCGAGCGGTAAGACGACCATGACGCTGCACGCTATCGCCGAGCTTCAAAAAAAGGGCGGGGTTGCAGCGTTCGTCGATGCCGAGCACGCGCTTGATGTTGGATATGCAAGAAAGTTGGGAGTCAAGACGGACGATCTTCTGATCAGTCAGCCCGACTATGGAGAGCAGGCCCTGGAGATCGCAGATATGCTCGTACGAAGCGGTGCGGTGGATCTCGTTGTTGTCGACTCCGTGGCGGCGCTCGTTCCCAAAGCAGAGATCGAAGGCGATATGGGGGATTCGCACGTCGGCCTTCAAGCGCGCTTGATGAGTCAGGCCTTGCGGAAGTTAACGGCGTCGGTTTCTCGCTCGAACTGCATGATGTTCTTTACGAATCAGATTCGAATGAAGATTGGGGTCATGTTTGGCAGTCCTGAAACGACCAGTGGTGGGAATGCCTTGAAGTTCTATTCTTCCGTCCGCCTGGATGTTCGACGCATTGGAGCCATCAAAGAGGCCAGCTCGAAGGACAATCAGGTTGTCGGTAACCGCACACGAGTCAAGGTCGTCAAGAACAAGATGGCAGCTCCTTTCCGAGAGGTGGAGTTTGACATTCTCTATGGCAAAGGGATTAGCCGTTCGGGAGAGATTGTCGATCAGGGTGTCGAGCTCGGTGCTATCCAGAAGAGCGGAGCCTGGTATTCGATGGGCACCGAGCGCATTGGTCAAGGGCGCGAGAATGCTCGACAATATTTGGAGGGACATCCAGAAGTGATGGAGAAACTCGCTCAGGAGGTTTTGGTGAAGAACGGAATCGGTGAAGCTCCACAGCAGGAAGGACAGGTCAATGGTGCGGAAACGCGCCAGGCAGCCGACGGTTCTGCTGGGGAGAGCGGAGGGAATAAGGGGAAGAAGGCCCAGCGGGCTCGAGCTAACTAGTTCGCATCCGAAAAGGATGCGAACCAACAAGCAATGAGGGGTTCAGCGTCA
>CAYTRQ010000453.1:0-4541 GCA_964440025.1 uncultured Polyangiaceae bacterium
CGAGAGAAAAGTGGTCTCCCTACCGACCACTTTTATGGGGTCGCAGCACTAGAACGAAACTCTTCATTGACGCCCGTCGCTGCTGGCAGCCTTGTGGTGTCCTCGTGCGTGCGACCAAGGTATCTCTGAGGTCGTCGTACCGTTGGTTGCCTGAGGACTCCATTCTTTGGGGTTGGGAAAGGCAACGGAAAAGGAGCTCCCTACTCCGACCTGCGTGTTGAGACCGAGCTTTGCGCGATGGACCTCAGCTGCACGCTGAACGACGACGAGGCCCAGTCCCGAGCCCTGTTTTCCTTTTGTAGTAAATAGGGGTTCCAGAATCTTGGATCGGACTTCCTCTTCGATTCCGGTGCCTTCATCGGCGACCTCCAGAATAGGGGAGTCTTGCGGAGCTTTTAATGAGACGCGGATCTGGCCGCCTTGCGGCATGGCATCTCGCGCGTTGAGGACCAAGTTGATGAGAAGCTGTTCGACGAGTGTCGGATCGGCCCAAACCCTGATGGGCTCGTCCGGGGTGTCGCACGTGAGATGCTGGTCGCGCGGGAGGGCACGGGCCAAGAGGTCACACATGCGAATCACGACTCCACGGAGATCGAGCCAGATGAGCTCTGGTTCCTTTTTGCGGCCAAAAGAGACCAGCCACTTGGTCATTCCGCTTGCGGAGTCGACAGCCTCTCGTATGGACTCCGCTGCTTCCTTGAGAGTCGGCTCATCGATTCGTTCGCTTTCCAGGATGCTCGCGTGGGCTTGGATGACCTGCATCACATTGTTGAGATCGTGAGCGACGCCGGAGGCAATTTGACCGACGAGCTCGAGGCTCTGCTGGCGACAAACTTGATCGTGCGCCTCTTGTCGCTGATTTTCTTCTTTGATTCGTTCGGTAGCGGGTTCGATGATGAGAAGACAACCGGAACGTCGTCCTTCTCTTTCGAAGGGTCGAACATGCCATTCGTACCAAACGTCGGAATTGTCCTCGGTGCGGTGGTCGAGACCATCGAGGGTGATTCCGGCAGTCAGACTTTCGCGGCTCACTTCGGCCCAACGGTCGCCCCAGCGGGGAGGTGCCTCGGAAATCGGAGTTCCGAGAGGAATCGTCTTCATTTCGTGGATCTCTAACCAACGGCGGCTGCAGTCGATATAGCGCTGACGCTCGTCGACGATCGCGATGGCCATGGGGGCCTGATAAAGAAAAAAGTCGAGTTGTTGCCCTTTTTCGTGCAATTTTCCCAATAAACCGTCTCTTGTGGCCACGAAGAGAAAAAAGAGCCAGACGACGGGCATGATCACCTTGAGAATGTCGCCGTAGCGATCGGCTGCCTGATGCCCGGTCCATTCTGCCAGGTCGAATGCATGAACGATGGTGGTCGTGACCAGCAATGCGAAGAGCGTAATACGACTATCGTGGCTGATGATTGGGCGTGTTCGCAGGGCAAAGGTAATCCCCACTGCGCTAGCAGCGAATCCGCAGAGCTCGAGCAGCGCAACGGGGTTCAATGAGACCTCCCTTTGACGGATAGTTTGTATGCCCATGCACACAGCAGTAGCGAGTGGGCGGCATACAAGCCGTGTTCGACGAGATTGGCGAAAGGGAAGTCCACGATGTGTTCAATTACGGATATCCCCCAACCGGTTGTCATGAGGCCTCCAGCCAAGAAAGGTAGCGGCCACCAGGGAAATCGTCGGAGCTGTCTGACGTGGGCAATCATGAAGGCCAACACCAGCATTCCGAGGACTAAAACGACGACTTCTCGATCCTCTACCACGACTTTCTCAACCTAGGCTTCAGGTATGAGCATCAACCGCGATCAAGCCCGTCTCCCGACGTGAGGCGAAGTACTGGTGGGTCCTTCCCGAACCCTTCGCCGCCTGAGCCATCTGCAGTCTGAGCCATACTGCTATCTGCACGTCTGTTGACAGCGCCTCTCGAGCGCTGAAGATTCGATGCTCCGCTGATTCACACTCGTCCATGGGAGCGCTCGCGCTTGGCCGCCGCAAGCATGGAGCCAGATTGTCTTGATGACCGCGAAATTAGGCATCTTCGCGCTGCGAGCAGGCCAGGTTGTTCGCGAGCGGCTACCCGCATGAAACGAAATGGGTACGGAAGTCACCGCTCGAGAACTACCTGGAGCGAAGAAAATTGGAGCGTTCCCGTCGAAGAGCAGCTCTTGCCCGGCTGGCCGACCGCTGTTCTTCCCTGCTGCTTGGCTCGCAAAAGTGTGGTCGATGAGAACACATGAACCATGCGTCCGCGAACCACCAAACGTGTGCGCTCAACGTGACCTGTTCCCATGCGGTGACCTCAGCTCGCCCGGAAATGCACACCGGTCCTCTCTCCGTCAGGACGTGACGAGTGTTTTAGAGTTCCCCGGCGCGTCGGAAGCGCCCCGAGTAGTCGAAGATACGTTCTTGAACTTGAAAGTGGCGCCCCCGCTTGCGGAATACCACGAAATCGGGGGAGGGAATGTAGGGCGCTACGGCGAGGGCGTGCTCGACTCGCTTGAGAGAGAGCGGCCGACGGCCGTTGGCAATGCGTCGTCCGAATACGCGGTTGAACGCGCGGAGCTGGCCTGGTCGGGAGAAATCGAAGCGTTCGCATTGTTCGAGGCCATCTTCGTCATGGTAGACAACACGAAGCACCTCGCCCGAGCCATGCTCGAACTTCATACCGGAAATGCGGAGCACGAGTGCATCTTTGAGTCGGAGTGCTGCGCGCAGCTTTTCATCCGGGTCCGCAAGGATGGAGGCGCAGCCTTCACATTTTCGTGCGGCAATGTCATTTTCACTGAGGCAGTTGTTACATTCCTTGAAACGAAATCGATAGCTGCAACGCTTCCGAGCTCCCGTTTTGGTGTGGAAAAAGGCTTGGCAGCGGCGTCCGTAGTGCTCGATGACGTGCCCTTCCGAGTCTGTCGTTCCCCAGAAATTGCATAGAAAGCCGCACTCGGGGCACTTGACACCCACAGGGACAGAATCTGTTGACGGGCGTGGTTCTCCCACTTCTGGCCAAAACGGATCGAACCCCGTTCCGGCATAGTCAACGACTAAACAATCGTTCTTATTCGGATGGAGGCGGAGACCTCGGCCAATGATTTGTTGAAACAAGCTGACCGACTCGGTGGGACGAAGCAGCGCGATGAAGTCCACGTGGGGGGCATCGAATCCTGTGGTGAGGACCGAGACGTTGACCAAGTAGCGGATCTTTTGCTGTTTGAATGATGAGATAATCCTGTCACGTTCATCGTCAGGAGTGCTTCCTACGATCAAGCCCACTTCGTCATTCGGAAGTTCTCGTGCGATCTCTTCGGCGTGTTCGACCGTAGCTGCAAAGATCATGACCCCTTTGCGGTTCTGTTTCTCCGTGAGTTCTTGGATCTGTTCCACTATGGCACGGGTGACGCGCTTGTGCCTAACAAGTAGTTGGTTGAGTTTTCCCTGCTCTTCGTCGCTTGCCGCATCGAAGTCGGAGTGAGCGATAGGAGCATCAACGAGCCATGGTTTCGTGAGATGACCTTTACGGATGAGCTGACCGAGACTCAATTCGTAGATGCAGGTGTCGAAGGGTTTCTGAGTTGCCGACCGGACCATGCCTTGGGCATGGAACTGATAGATCCAACCTGTTTCCAGTCGATAGGGAGTGGCCGTCAATCCGAGAACGCGGACTTCTGGATTGACCTTTCGCAAGGCGGCAATGGTCGATTGATATTGGCTTTGAGTATCGTCACTGACGCGGTGACATTCATCCACGATGACCAGTGAGCGGGGCTCGCGAAAGGCGTCCAAATGCCGTGCGACCGATTGAATGCTCGCAAAGACGACACGATCGGTATGGTCCCTTCGTCCTAGGCCAGCGGAAAAGAGGCCCGCTTGCCCACCTAGCTCTGCATGCTTGCGGTGGTTCTGTTCGCAGAGCTCTTTCACGTGCGCCAAAACGAGCACTCGGCCCCGAGCTAGCCGACACAGTTCGGCAATGACAATGCTTTTGCCTGCACCCGTGGGCAAAACAAGGCAACCAGGTTTGTCGGAATGCCGAAAGTAGGCAAGCGTTCGTTCGACAGCTTGTCGTTGGTAGGGGCGCAGCTTCAGACCGATGGCCATGACCATTTGTCGTGTAGCTCGCACGGTGGATCAAGGCTTGGAGGAATAGGAAATACTGGAGGCTCGGACAATCCGACGGGAGGAGGGGGTGGCGCGGACGGTGGAGCTGGCGGAATGATGGGCGGAAGCGGTGGCTCCAGCGGTGGAGCGACTGGAGGAGGCGGAGGGAACGAGCCGCGGATATCCTGCACCAACCCAACACCACTGATGGTCGACGGACAGAAGACGGGATTTGTCGAATGTGATGAAGGTTTCCGGCATCGTGAGACCGTAGTTCAAGGTGAAAACCTAGTCGATCCAGATGATGGGCCCAGCGGAACCGGTAGCGATCGCCGCGCACTTGGCTCTGGCTTCATGCGCTCCACTGAATCGGTCTTTGGGAAAAGAGCTGCCGTCGCCCGCTCGCCGTATCTCGGGTGGGTGACGGCTCCCAACTGGCATTTCAC
>CAYTRQ010000454.1:0-1250 GCA_964440025.1 uncultured Polyangiaceae bacterium
GGAAGCCGACTGAGGTGTTGCCGGACTTCGTCGGCCGAGCCGATGTCCGCCAACCTCTCCATGGACACGGTCACCCCTGGTTCCGCGCGAGCCACGACGCGTCGCACCTCGTGACTCGGAAGCCAACAGGTCTTGACCACGGTGACGGGCTGTTGTCCTTCGGGAACTTCCACCGACACGCCGTGCCCGACCCCGTATTCGAGCACCTTGCGGTACTGCAGGTCGCCGATCTGCTCGTCGAGATCGCGGTTGTCGCCTTCGGCCGAGCGATCTTGGCGTCCCACGAAGCCTTCTCGACTTCGAGTTCGACCTGAAACACATAGGCGGCATCTCGATAGCCGGGAGCTTCGCCCGCTCGGCGATTGACCAAAAACAGGGAGACCGCGCGCGTGCCCGAGGGGAGTCCAGGTACGTCACCCACCGCTTCGACTTGACCTTGCAAGCGAAGGCCCCGCGACTCCGTCACGGCCAGTCCTTCGCCATCCAGTGAGCCATCCATCAGAGTCACGCGTTCGGTGCGCGATTGAGCCGGACTGCGCCGCCAAAAGTAGCCCTGCTCCGGATACGGCCAGTCCTGGTCGTTCTCACCTTTCTTGCGATCGATACGTTCGTAGTCCGCGTAGCGCACCACCACTTCGAGCTCTCGCGTCCCTTCAGGAACGAACACCGTCAGGCCCATCGATGCGGGCATGAAGTTCTTCTTCTTCGGTAGGGCGTTGGCCTGCTCGCCCTCGTCTTCGCGCGTCTCGTCACTGCCCCCGCCGAGCTCTTCGTTCGCGTCCTCGACCTCTTCACGTTGGGCTTCGGGCGTGAGAAAGCCAGTCAAGTACCAGCGACTCGGCGGCAGCTTCAGATCTTCCGGCGCGTCGGCACCATCGTTTTCTTTCAGTCCTCGACGAAAGGGTCCAATCAAATCGGCTGCGAGGGCGTGGAGGAGGTGAATGCGGGGGGCAGTGAGCTGAATCATCGTCGTGCGTTTCGCAAGGGTAAGAGAGGGTCTCGCAGATGGGCGACGATGTCACAACTCAGCAGGCCGTCAGGCCCATCGAGCGTCCGTTGTCCACCCCGGATGGGCAAGACCTGGCTGGCACTCAGCAGCCGGACCCACGTCGGAGCTGGTACCGGGGCAAGCCTTAATGCAACAGCAGGTTCTTGAAGGTGGCACATCTCGAAGCCCTTCGTCGGTCGATTCTGGGGGGCAAGCCTTAATGCAACAGCAGGTTCTTGAAGGGCTTTCTGTGCTTCCAGCG
>CAYTRQ010000454.1:1350-4513 GCA_964440025.1 uncultured Polyangiaceae bacterium
GGGGCAAGCCTTAATGCAACAGCAGGTTCTTGAAGGGCTTTCTGTGCTTCCAGCGGTACGTGCGGAAATCGCGCTGGTCGGTGGACAGGATGCGGCCGTCGTTTTGCACTTCGGCCAGCAGCACCAACGAGGCGTCCGCGAGATCCATGGGCAGGTCGCCGTACTTTTTCATGAGCTGCACGATGCGCGGGAGGTGGCTCCTGTCGATCCGAAACACTTCCACTGCTTGGTCTGCGACGGACCCCATGAACGACAGAAGCGCGCCCTGCCCCAAGCGCGCTTGCAGTAGGTGTGCGGTCTCGGTGAGCACCGGCCACGTGGTGACCAGGGGCTCATGCAGCGCCTCGAGCACGTCGACTGCACGAGCATGATGACGGTCGGACCGATTCACCAACGCCAAAAAGAATCCCGTATCTGCAATCAGGCTCACTCGCGGTGTCCTCCGTCAGCCCGCCGCCGATTGCGCATCGAGAGCGGTCCACCTCGATCAGGACCGAAACTTGTCATCGAGGCTGCGCTGCAGAATGTCCTTGTAGTCGCTCGAAAGTTCCTCCGGTCCTTCGGCGACGCCCACGACGTCACGCAGCAGCTGTGCCGGCCGCGCTTTTTGCATGCGCGTTTCGTAATAGGCCTCGAGGGACTCGCGAACGATCTCCGTGGTGTCCTTTCCCGTGGTCTTACGCAGTTGCTCGAGCTTGCGAGCGAGTTCCTCGCTGATGCGAGCATTGATGCGCTGCGTCATACATCTTGTATGACAACGAATCGAATGGGCGTCAAACGGTTTTCCCTCGTAGTGGGCTCGCGCTATCGACGAAGCTCATGACGACTTGAGCAAGCTGCTGTATCTTTCGTAGTAGGATACGAGGCGTGGGCCAACGCTCTTTCAACCTCGGGCCGCTATCACATCGCCGACCTCACTCTCGACGTTGTTCTCCACTCCTATGAACTCTTCGCCATTCCGGAGCGCGGCGATCGTCTGATCGCGGCCACGGCGCTCATCCTCGATTGCCCCATCGTCACCCGGGATCCCGACATAGCTCGCACCCCCGGCGTGGACGCCATTTGGTAGTGCGCGGAGTCGCTGTCATCGTATCCTGAATCGCCAGCACCACCTCGCGCTCCGCGCACCGCTGGGCGGTCACCTCAAATGGCCGTTCCTCCAATGCATTGGGGTCGATCTTGGAGTTTCGAAGCATTCGATAAGCACGGGACTGAAGCTCATGGCGAAAGCGGACCAAATCAAGGCGCTGATCAGGAGCCACGGGGAGGGCGACGACTCCCGCTTCTATGCCATTGCCATGCAGGTGGCGGCCCACGCGGCACGCAGCGGTCATGGACGCCTGGCGCCTGAGCTCCGCGAGTTGGTGGATCGAGCCAAGACGAGTGAGTCTCGGAGCCGTAGCCCCAAGCCAACACCTCTGGCGCAACCCCGAGGTGAGCTGGCACGGATTGAGTCACGCCGAGGTGGCGCATGCCTGTGAACAGGCGGCGAAGAACGCGATCCTCGAACACTCGACTGTGGTCAGCGAGGGGGAGCTGATGCAGGCCTTGCGTGATCGGCAGCCTATGGACCGATGCGCCGAATGCCTTTCCCGACGACTCCGAAACGATTTGGTGGGAAGTGTGGCTGCGGCGTCGGGGTAGGGAGCTCGAACGCTTTAGCCATCGCCCCAGCGCACCAAGGTATTGGTAGCGCCACTCCGCGGCCCCTTCGTCGTCCCTGATCAGAGGAAGCCAGCGGTCGCGCAGCAGCCGAAACCAGGCGCTACCCCGTGCCTGCGCGACAGTGCGTTGAAAGAGAGTTGGGTTTTTGGTGAACAGGCGCCGTACGAGGGGCCAGTCCAAATCGTCGGGTCGCGTCTCGGCCAACGACTCCGCAATGAGCCGCTTGAGGTGATATGCAATACTAGGATGGGCGAGCACCTCCCAGACTTGTCTTCGGAACGCTGGGCGGTCCTGACTACGGAGGCAAAAGAAAAACGTGCGCACAGTCGGGCGCACAAAGGGCAGCGGTGGCTGGTCCAGGATGAAGCTCGCGAGCGTTTGGCCTTCCCGCAAGGCTTTCCGGACGGCTAGGGATTCCGCGATGGTTTGATGGGCGAAGGCCAGGGGTTCCGGTATCTCCCTCGATCAGTATCGCGCAGCTGATCAACTGCTGCAGAGAGTCGCTTGTGAGATTCAAGCTCGCTCGCGGAAATAATTGGCGCCTCTGGTGAATCCCGCTCGCAGCAAGGTCTTCCAATGCTCGCAAGGTCTGATCGCCGAGCCCGGGATGGCGGGTTACCGCATCGTTGATGAAGCGCTCGTACAGCTGGAACGATGAAACCACATCCGGCGTCTTGCCGTCTCTGGCCAAGCGATGGAATAATCTAAGATGTTGCGGAACGCACAAAAGCGAGCGCACTTCGTCATTGAGTGTCGCGACGTCAACATTCCACTGCTCAAGGAGGGGTGCCACCACATCGTCAAAGTTCAGCAGTCCGAGCGGGACTCGTTCCTGCCATTCTCGTGCGCGCAGCTGAGGGTCGTACCTAAGGTCAAACTCGCGACAGGCGACTACTACAGTGACTCCATCGAGTTTTTCCAGGCGCTCCAGCAATCCAAGAAACACTCGAAGTGAACCGTGGTTCCGGCTGATGGATAGCACGTCGAGAGAATCCAGCAGCACGACGACCGGGCGCGATACCGTAAGCCGGGCGCAGCGCCCCACAATGTCATCGGGCATTCCGTTCTCTTGAAGCCGCGCCTCATCGTCCACACCTGAAAACCGATCGCCCTTGATAAATAGAACGCCCGTCACGCCATCCGCTTCGAGCTCATCGGCTATGTCCAGTAGAAGGCAGGTCTTGCCGCTTCCCGGGCCCGCAGCGACCAACACCGTCTTTGCCGACGAAGCGACGTGCGCAAGAACAATGTTCTGCTCCGCCCTTCGCAGCTTCGTGCCTGCAATGTCACGTGGCCACGTTCTTCCCATCTGCGACGCCCAATGAAACAACGTCAGGGTTTCCTGTTCGTCATGCAAGGGTGCCGGCCTCAGGCCGTGCCGGGCAAGCTCGGCGAGGACGGCAGCTCGGGTGATGACGACCTTGCTGTCGCGGAGCCGGCTTTGGTGTGAAGCAAGGAACCGTTCGAGCACCCTCAGCGCTGTTGGGCTAGTGCCTCG
>CAYTRQ010000455.1:0-4509 GCA_964440025.1 uncultured Polyangiaceae bacterium
AGGCTCCCTGAAGGGAGGCGGGGTCGACAGAAGCTGAGTCGCACTCGTGGGGGGAGGAGGGGGAAGCAGGGCGAGGGCGCTCGACTCTGCTTTGAGCCTGTATTGTGCGGCTCACAGCTCCTTGCTTGTTGTTTCGCGTCCTTGTGGACGCGAACTAGCCTGGCATGATTGGCGCCGACCCATGGTTTTCTCCTTACTTCGAGTTCGCGGGCATCGATCGTTGGCGCGGGTTTTTCTGATCCTGCTGGCAATCGCTGGGCTACTATTTCTTTCTGCTTGCCAGAGAGAGGATGGCGCCGCGGTGGGAGTGCTTGCCGGGCGAACGCCCAGTCGCGTGGAAGGTGTGGTTCACGTAGAACGGATCAATGACGGGCAGATCCCTCCGGAAGGGAGTGGGTGGGACAGCAATCGGACAGCGATTTTTTCAACCAAGAAGTCGCTTGTCGAATACGATCTAGGTGAGGTAACCCTCATTGAGGCGGCGTTCCTCCTTGGGGACAACAACGACGATTACGAACTACTCTTTTCCAAGGACGGTAAGAAGTTCGAGAGGGCCTGGGTCGCCCGGCGTGTTGCGAGAGCCGGAGTTCGTTGGCGAAAAAAGCGGAACCTGTCTCAACAGGCTCGCTATGTGCGGCTGACTCCACGCAGAGGCGATCGTTCTTTGAGCGTCGCCGAGCTTTCGCTTCACACGGAAGCTCCCCAGGAGAAGCTTCCGGCATTTTCGGAGGTGACGGCCCACGATACGAGTCTCAGGCTCCGTCATGCGCTGCTCCTGTTTGCTACGGCAGCGTTGGCCGCGGTCGCGTTTTCAGCGAGTTCCGCTGGGCTGGTGTGGAACCTGGTCATGTTCGGTCTTCTGGGCTTGGGCTCGGTCCGACTGATTCAGATTTTCATTGAAAGCTTTCCTCCCGACGAGCTCGAGGTCAGCTTGGCTCGTGGCATCGCTGCAGCGGTGGCCCTTGGTGTCGTGGCGAGGGAGACGTACTGCCGTCGATTCCCGCCGCTTCGAAGCCTCAATGTTTTGGTTCTTGCCATGTGCGCGGTGATCGGAGTCGCTGCCTTTTTCAATCTAGGAAAGCCGCAGTTCTTCGATCACGAGGCACAAGAACCCAGTGTCGTGCACAACTATGACATGCGGGTGTATTTCCCCGTTGCCAAGTATTTCGAGGAGCTTAAATACGACGGGCTCTATTTGGCCAGTGTGCTGAGCTATGCTGAGGAACACGGCGGGCTGGAGAGTCCCCGCATTCAAAGGACTGAGTTGCGCGATCTTCGGGATCACAAGATGCGCAAGGTCCGGGAAGTGATGCCGGAGGTCCGCCAAATTCGCCAGCGTTTTTCCGATGCTCGATGGGCCCAGTTCAAGAAGGACATGGCCTATTTTTGGGAAACCATGGGCTCAGGGGGGTACCTCGGCAGCATGAGGGATCACGGGGGCAATGCGACGCCAGTATGGCTAACGATCGCTCATTTGATGTTTCAGTCGGCGCCTGCTTCCAATGAAGTGCTGTTGCTTTCCGGATTGTTGGATCCGTTGCTACTTTTGGTTTTTGCTATCGCAGCGTGGCGCAGCTTTGGTCTGCGCACGGCTCTAGTTTCGCTTATCGTATTCGGGGCCAATGATTTCTATATGTTTGGTTCCAATTGGGCAGGGGCGACCTTGCGCAACGATTGGATGGTCTACTTGGGATTGGGAGCCTGCGCTCTGAAGACTGAAAGGTACCGTCTTGGGGGGGCTCTTCTGGCCTTTTCTGCGCTGATACGCGCGTTTCCAGCGATTTCGCTTTTGGCCCTTGGTGTTCCTCTGGCCTATTCTGTTGCTGAATACTATCGAGCTCATGGAAAACTGCCTAGTTGGTCGGAAATCTTTCAAAATCAACGCTGGTTTTTTCGAACGGCCTTTGGAGCTACGGCATTCCTGATCTGCGCCGTGGCGATTTCTTCCTATGTGATGGGCGCAGATAGCTGGCCCCTTTGGGTGAAGAAGATCAGTAGCTTCACTGCGTCGCCTCACGTTAATCATATTTCGCTCCTTACTGTGACATCGGGATCGGAAGGAAATCAGCATGCAGTGCTACAGGCGCGGATGCCTCTCCACGTGGCAGCGACGGCTTTGTACGTGGTGCTCGCTATTTGGGCCTCGTTCAGGAGACCAGCGCACTCGGTGGCCTTACTCGGCATCTTGATGATGCCAGTGCTCATGTATCCAGCGAACTACTACATTCACTTCGTATTTCTCCTGCCCATGTTGGTCAAAGAACCCTTGGCCGTGTCTGGGAGATTCCAAAGAGAAGCAAATGGCAAGGTGTGGATGTTGATTCTCGGATTGTGCTCTGCGCAATACTTTACTGTGAAAGAAAGCGCGGTTGACCTCCATTTCTACAACGCAAGCGTGCTGCTCATGGCGGCCACTCTGGGCATTCTTATCATGTTGCTGCCGCGAGACGAGCAGGGACTGATTCTCATTCCCTTTATGGATACAAACGGGAAAAGGGGTCAGGCGAACCAGGCTCGCTCCGGTGCCGAGAGCGTCGTGCTTCCGAATGCTGCTTCGCAACAGCATGCTTCAACCGAGGAAGGCGGGATGCCAGGCTCTCATCATGGTTCGGAGAGCGCCGAATCCATCGAGGCAGGGTCCAATGAGGCAGGATCGACCGGAGCAGGCTCTGCCGAGGCAGGGTCAGAAGAGAAGGGAGACTCGACCGCTTCACGATGAGGGCGCCTTTTGTGGATGCGAAGTTGTCGATAGACTACAGAGACACGAAGGGGGCGCCTTTTTGTGGATGCGAAGTCGTCGAGAGTTTCGCGCTGCTGATCTGGAGCGTCCTGGTTTTCTTTGTCGATTTCGTCCTTTGCGGATTGGCGGACTAAATGATGCTTTCAAACAAGAAGGATGATCGTTCTCTCCATGCAAGTTGGCTCTCCGCCGTATTGTTGCTGGCCCCGCTTGCGCTTTTCGGTGAGCTGCTGATCACTAAGACCCATCATCGTCCTCTCGGCGCAGCGACCTTTGCGACGGCTGCTCTCGTTTCATGGGCTGTTACGGAGCAGTTGTGTCGAAGGGTTTTGGATCCAGAGGTGTCGCAAAGTCGCGCTCGGGTCCGAAGGGGGGTCTGGGTGGTCAGTGGTGTCACTGCGGTTGCGGTTCTCGTCCGCGCGCTATTGTAGGAGTGCAGGCGTTCAGTTTTTGCCTGCTTTTCGGCGCGAGCGGGCTCGGGGGCTGCCCTGCTTGGTTGACGATCCTCTCAAGCGGACTTAGCTTTATTCTACTGTGCCGGGAAGTTCCGAACTGGCGCTGCCGGCTCAGAAAGGCTGGCGGATGCGTCTCCTTACTTGGATGGGTCTGCTGCTCTCGTCGGCAGTTCTTCTTTTGGCAGGTCCAGCGGCGGGAGCCGCCATCGCGCCCGACTCCCAGAGCGGCAAAGAACTTTCTTTGGAGTCGGTGCCAGCCGAATTTAACTCCTATGACGAGGGCTGGCTCACTCTCGAGTATCATCCCAGTCTCTCTGCGGAGGTACGCCGTCTGGTCGACGTGGCGTTGGAGTCACGCCGGGATTTGAGCGAGCTCTTGGGTCGTCCTGTTCTCGATCGGGTGCGCGTGCGGATAGGAAGGACTCCCGGGGAAATGGAGACTCTTGCACCAAAGGGTGGAAGTTATCCGGGGTATGCTTCTGGAGTTGCATATTCGGCGTTGGATTTGATCCTACTGAGTGCAACTCCGAAATATCCGGGACAAAATTACGATCTCAGAGAGATCTTTCGACACGAGCTCGCCCACATCGCTCTTCATGATGCTTTGGGGAGAGATCGGGTGCCAAGGTGGTTCAACGAAGGATTTGCGGTGCATGCCTCGGGCGAGGCCGAAACCTCCCGGATTCAGGCGCTCTGGACAGCAACCGTTGCAGACAACTTGTTGCCGCTCAGCGAGCTCACCAATGGGTTTCCCGCTGATGGAACGACGGCTAGTGTGGCCTATGCGCAGGCAGCGGACATGGTGCGGTTTCTTCTGCGCCGGGGTGAAGAGCATCGATTTCGCGATCTGTTGGACCGGATTGCGCGCGGGCAAGGTTTCGAGAACGCGCTTTCCGACGCCTATACCACCGATTTATTTACGCTCGAGCGAGATTGGCGGCGGGATGTCGCACGACGCTATACGTTCTGGCCGGTTCTTTTTGGTGGCTCGATGGTGTGGGTTCTCGCGATCGGGCTTGTCGTGTGGGGCTATGTGAAACGCAAGCGTCGCAATCGGCGCCGTCTCGACGAATGGGCACGGGAAGAGGCTGCGGAAGATGCCCGACGCGATCTGGCTCGAGCCGTTCTCCGTCAAGCTGGACCGGTTCGCGTGGTTTTGACGTCTGCTGGCGGAGCCGTCACGCCGGAGGAAGGGGAGACAGAGATGAAGCCCCGAGAGGTGAGTCCGGCGCTAGGACCCCTGCCACCAGCAGGGCCGGATGTCCCCAAGGTGGAGCACGACGGTGGCTGGCACACCCTCCACTAGAAACTAGT
>CAYTRQ010000456.1:0-4462 GCA_964440025.1 uncultured Polyangiaceae bacterium
CGATCGAGTAGCCGAAGCAGCTCGACCGGGGTCGTCAGGGTCGAACCGAAGCGCCCCTGCAAACTGATGCCGTCGAGGGGAGCTTCCGCGTCCACCAGCATGCGGACTGTTTGCTCGAAATAGTCTCGGTGCGGGTTCGTCCCTCCCCCTCCGGTCAGCATGCGATAGTCGTTGATGTAGAGTTTGGCCTCTGGATCGGCGGCGTGAGCCTGCTTGAACCAATCGACCATCACTTCCTCACCCAGGAGCTCGAGGAGCTCATGATTGTCGTACGGTTCGGACACGACGTCCCAGTGAGCCACCTGCCCCTTGAAGTGGGAGACAAGGTCGGTGATGTGCTTTTTGATCTCGCTTCGGAGCCGAGCGGGGTCGTCTCGATGCTGCCCGAGAAACTCGGGAAGATTGCGCCAACCAGGCTTGACCAGCACGTCACCTCGCGCCTCGATGCCGCGGGTCTTGAGGGATTCAATCGCCTTCTGTGCACGCTCCAGGGTGAAACTTTCCCCCCAATCGCCGGCCAGGGGGGGCCATTCGAGATCGTGCTCGAGAGCAGCCAGATTGAATCGTTCGAGCGCTTCCTGATACTTGCCGTCACCTCCAAGGATTTTGCTCGCCGGGGCCTGCGTCCCGAAAACAAAGGCACTTCGTTCCAGTTCGACGGCGACCTCCGCGTCAGCCACTGGCTTGCCCTGCCCGTCCTGCACGACCACTTCCAGATCGGCTTGACGGTGCTTTTCGATCCGCTCCGCCGCCGCTCCTCGCCACTCCGAGTCGGCGGCCATTCCGGCGTAGGTGACTGGGGTGGTCGGCAGATCGGCCAGGGTGAGCTCCTTGCCATAGTTCTTGACTTCCAGCCCACCGAGCTCGATGCGCTGAGGATCATAGCCGAGACGGAAACCAATTTGAGCCTTGCCGGGCGGGTAGTCCGCTTCGGCTTTGAAAGGCACCAGGATCTTCGTCCACTGCTCACCAACTTGGAGGGCGTGGGTTGCCGACTTCGTCCATGGGTCCTCGTTGAGCTCGAACACGAACTCGGAAACCGCATCCCCCGTTTTGACGCGGAGCTTGTCGGCGCGCACGTAAAATGACGCCAAGAGAACGTCTCCCCGCTCGACCTCCACAGGTACCGTCGCGGTCAATTGCACGTCCCAAGCCTTCTCCGAAGGTTTCCGAATGTCCGCACTGAGGGCCCTCTCGAAATCCTGTCCTTTGACGCGGACTCCCGACAATTTCACCTTGTCCGTGTCCCCCGACAGGGAAAACGCCTCGACTCCCTTGCCTTCGAGAACGTCTACCCCCTCGACTTTTCCCCAATTGCCCGTGGGCTCGGGGGGACCAGTTTCTGCGAGGGTGTTGGCCTGCGCCTCGTCTTCAGTCGACTTCTCTTCCCCGGTATCTGCGGCGGTCTTTGCGTCCACCGCCAGGGGCTCTCGCTTGATGCATCCTCCGGCAGCAAGGGCAAGGGTTGCTGCAATGGCGCAGTTTCGGATCAAGTAGCTTCGTTCAATCATCTGGGGACTTGCTTCCTACGATGAGCTCGGTAGCGCATGAGGGCCGACTCAGGCCACCCTTTTTTGGGGCGGCGGAATTTTAGCTGATTCGCGTCCACCTCCCAGGCTCCAGCGCACGACGGACTGTCCCTGCGGCAGGCGCTGCCTGCGGCACCAGCCTGGCTAGCCCGGCGACACCTCCGTCTCTGCGACGGACGCTCTCTGCGACACTCGCCATTCCCAACGGCCGGCGAATTGCTCACAACTCAGTGGAAGGTTATAGGCTTCAACCTGGAGCGACAGCCTTTGCGATCCCGAGTGGGAGCGAACCCTTGTTCGAAAATCCGCTCGGTCATCAATCACGCTCGGTCATCAAGGTACAACGGAAAGCGTCATGGGATACAAGAAGCTCGATTTGGCAGGCAAGGCCGCCGTGGTGATTGGCGGGACTTCTGGTATCGGTCAAGCCACTGCCCTAGGATTGGCCGAAGCAGGAGCGAACGTCGTGGCCACCTCGCGCCATTGGGACAAGGTCCAGGAGACTTCACAGCGCATCCGCGACCTTTCGCGCAAGACCATCGAAGTGACGTCCGACGTGACATCTCCTTCCTCCGTCCAGAACGTCCTTGAAAAAACGATCGAGATTTCCGGTCATGTCGACATCCTGGTCAACGCTGCGGGACGCACCAAGAAGGCCCCCACGTTGGAGCTCTCCGTCGAGGAATTCCGCAGTATCATGGACACCAACCTCACAGGCACGCTCATTGCGTGCCAAGTGTTCGGCAAACACATGGTCGAGCGGGGCTACGGCCGCATCATCAATATTGCGTCGCTGTCCTCCTTCGTGGGATTTCACGAGGTTTCGGCCTATACAGCGAGTAAATCGGCGGTCGCTGGCCTGACCAAGGCCCTCGCGGTGGAGTGGGGGCCCTGCGGGGTCAATGTCAACGCCATTGCGCCTGGTGTCTTCCCCACCGAGCTCAATCGCTCGCTGCTCGAAGGCTCGGCGCGGGGCGAGGAGCTCCTCCTCCGAACGCCGCTCCGCCGTTTTGGGCGCGTCGAGGAGCTCGCGGGAGCCGCGGTGTTCCTGGCCTCGGAAGCTGCCAGCTTCGTCAACGGAGAAGTCCTGACCGTGGATGGAGGCTTTTTGGCCAGCGGCGTGAATCAGTAAGCCGGTGAATCGGGAGCGGCCAAGCAGCCATCCTATTTGAGCCGGGAGCCCACTCGAGGTCCACTGCAGTCCCCAGGCGAGCAGCAACACTGTCCCCTACGACAAGCAACAACGAGGCTTTCATGGAGATCCGCTTCATCCACGAAGACTTTTTGCTCCAAACACCGGCGGCGCAGGAGCTCTATCATGTCTACGCCAAAACGCAGCCAATCATCGACTATCACTGTCATCTTTCACCGGCCGAGGTTGCCACGAATCACCGCTTTCGCTCCCTCAGCGAGCTGTGGCTGGCTCACGATCACTACAAATGGCGGGCGCTCCGAGCCCACGGCCTCCCAGAGCGCTTGATCACCGGCGACGGGAGCGATTGGGAGAAGTTTCAGGCCTGGGCGGAAGTTGTCCCCCATACCCTGAGAAATCCTCTCTACCATTGGACCCATTTGGAGCTCGCCTTTCCCTTTGGGATCAAAAATCGACTCCTCAATCCCGAAACGGCCTCCCGCATCTACGAAGAGTGCAACGAGAAATTGCTCCACGAGAGCTTTTTCGCCCGGGGCTTGCTCGAGCAACATGGGGTGGAGGTGGTGTGCACGACCGACGATCCCACCGACTCCCTCGAGCATCACCTGACCGCAAAAAAAGACGGCTCCCTCAAGCTGAAGCTGCTGCCCACTTGGCGTCCCGATCGCTCTCTCGACATCGAAGCTGGACCTTCATTCCTCGGATGGATCACCGAGCTCGAACGATGCACCGGCCGCACGGTGGGAAGTTACGACGATCTGCTCGAGGCCCTCGCCGAGCGCCATGATTTTTTTCATCGCGCCGGCTGCAGGTTGAGCGACCATGGGATCACCGAGCTCCAGGTGGGTGACTTCTCACTCCAGCAAGTGCGCGCCGCCTTTCGATCGGCGAGGCAGGGGCACTCCCCACAACCCCAAGATGCAGCAGCCTACCGCTCCGCCTTGTTGCACGAGCTGGCTGTCATGAATCACGCAAAAGGGTGGGCGCAGCAATTTCACTTAGGTCCCCTGCGCAACCTCAATTCGCGACGCATGACCCAGCTGGGTCCCAATACGGGATTCGATGCCATGGGAGACGACTCTCTGGGACGACCACTGGCTCGTTTCTTCGACCGGCTCGATCAAACCGACCAGCTTGGCAAAACCATCGTGTACAACATCAACCCGCGGGACAATGATCTCGTGGCAACCATTCTCGGGTGCTTTCAGGGTGACGTGCAGGGCAAAATGCAGTTCGGCAGCGCTTGGTGGTTCTCCGATCAGCTCGACGGGATGACCCGGCAGCTCGAGTCACTTTCCAACCATGGTCTGCTTTCTCATTTCGTAGGAATGCTCACGGATTCTCGCAGCCTTCTCTCTTACAGTCGCCATGAGTACTTCCGCCGTCTGCTCTGCAATCTGTTAGGCAACGATATCGAACGCGGCGTCTTGCCCCGAGACATGAAGATGATCGGCCAACTGGTCGAACGCGTCTGCTACAAGAATGCGCGAGAGTACTTTGGGTTCTCCGCGTAGAACCTCATCACCGGAGACCGCGAACGTCTCGCGAGGGCGCGCCCCTTGAGCGCTGGGCAGCTAGTGCTGCGACCCCATAAAAGTGGTCGGTAGGGAGACCACTTTTATGTGGAAATCATTCATCTTCCTCCGGTCGGTCGCAGCACAAAAACCAGGAAAAAAGCCGAGGCAAAGACGTAGTCGAGCGCGGTTTCGAAGCCGACCTCACCCCCTTCTGGGAGTGCTTCGAAACCGCTCGAAACGTGAGTTGCCGAGGCACTAGTGCT
>CAYTRQ010000457.1:0-4448 GCA_964440025.1 uncultured Polyangiaceae bacterium
GGCACGCCTCGATCTGTCGTGCGGTGATGAAGTGTCGATCCATTGCCTGCAGCGCATAGTCCCCAAAGGACACATCGCTTCCCCGCCAAGCAACGCCACGATTCTTGCCAGTTTGGACTTTACGCCATTTCGTACGCTTCGGCTGCAGCATGATTTAAGCCTCCTGGGGACGGCGAGCTCTGCGCTGCAGAACCTCACCCTTGAAGATCCAAACCTTGATGCCGATCGTGCCGTAGGTGGTGCGCGCCTCGGCAAATCCAAAGTCGACATCTGCACGGAGAGTGTGAAGCGGGACCCGGCCGTCACGATAGGTTTCGATGCGACCCATTTCCGCGCCGCCGAGACGCCCCGCACAACGAATGCGAACGCCCTTGGCGCCGAACTTCATCGCCATGCCCAAGCTCTTTTTCATTGCACGACGAAAAGCAATCCGCCGCTCGAGCTGAGTCGCGATGTTCTCCGCAACCAACTGGGCGTTGGTTTCCGCCTTACGGACTTCCTGGACATCAATGAAGACCTCGTTATCGGTAAACGACTGAACTCCGGGGAACTTTGTCTCGCCCTTCGTCGCGGTCTTGAGATTTCCGCTCTTGAGCGTCTCGATTCCCTTGCCGCCTTTGCCAATCACCATGCCAGGACGAGCCGTGTAAATAATCACCTTGGCCTTGTTGGCGGCTCGCTCCACTTCAACGCTGGCAACACTGGCTCCTTGAAGGTACTGCTTGACGGCACGCTTGATGCGCACATCCTCATGCAGCCATGAGGTGTAACCCCGATCGTCGTACCACTTGCTGGTCCAGGTGCGAATGACACCGAGCCTGAAACCGTAAGGATGTGTTTTCTGTCCCATGAGTTCTGTTCCTGATTGAGCTCGACTCAGCCTGATCCGCCCGGCCCGTTAACCTTGATCCAGTTCAATGGCGATGTGACTGACGCCTTTAACAATAGGAGTCGCACGTCCCTGAGCGCGGGGGCGCCATCTCCTCAAGTGAGAATTGGGGCCCTGGTCCACGGTAGCCTTGCTGATGACAAGGCCATCAACATCGGACGCGCCCTTCTGTCGGGCGTTGGCAACCGCACTGGCCAGTACCTTCTTGACGATGGGGGCACCTGCCTTGGGGGTGAATTCCAGAAGCTGAAGCGCCTCAGCGGCATTGCGCCCACGCACCATGTTCACCACGACCCGCGCCTTTCGTGGGCTGATGCGCTGAAAGTTTGCTCTTGCGCTGCTGATCATTTGCGAGTTCTCCACTAAGCGACTCTTCCGAGCCTGGTCACCCTTTTTGAGCCTGGTCACCCTTTTTTAGCTAAGGGGCCTCTTTCGAGGGGTCGACTTATCGAGTTGGTCGTGCCCTGGGCGGCGCATTCGCCTTCGCGAACTGGCAGCCCCAAAAAAGCTGGGTAGAGTTCTTGGTGAGTCCCTCACTTCACCGCTGGTTCGACCTTGCAGCACCGTCTCGAGGGGCCGACTCTTCACCCAATTGGTTGGAGCCAGTCTTCTTGGTTCGAGGAGGTTCAGCAGCGTCGCCTGGCGGGCTACCGAGAGAAACTCGATGGATCCCTTGGGCCGAGCCCCACAGCAGAAGTCGAAGCAGCGGGGATCAGAGACAAAGGTGGGAAAGGGGAATCCCTCATTCCGGAAGGAGGAAGAGTCCTTCATCCGGAAGAAGAGAGAAGAGGCGAGAGGCCGAAGCGCCTCGCCGCCGAGGGGGACGCTTCGTAGCAGAGGCTCTCCTGGGTCGCAAGTCGGCCGCTCACTCAAAGAACCGTTTTTTCCCGCTCTCTTGGGGTAGGGAGGCACGAAAAAGCCTTCAAATGGCTTCCAGCGCCTCCTTGCCTGTCAGCTCGCCTCCTCTTGTGGACGCGAGCTGACTCGCCAGGGCTCACCGGCCCTTCTTCTTCTTGTCTCCGGCGTGTCCGTTGAAGGTCCGGGTCGGAGCGAATTCACCAAACTTATGGCCCACCATATTCTCCGTCACGAACACCGGGACGAACTTCCGTCCGTTGTGAACGGCGAATGTGAGACCGATCGCCTCAGGAAGAATCGTCGAACGACGCGACCAGGTTTTGATGACTTTTTTGGAGCTTTCTGCCTGGGCCTTTTCAATCTTGCTGAGGAGATGGCCGTCAATGAACGGACCTTTGCTAATGCTACGTGCCATTTTCAGCGTGCCTTCCGATTCTTGACGATCATGGAGTCAGTGCGCTTGTTTTTGCGGGTCTTGAGCCCCTTGGCGAGCTGTCCCCACGGTGAGCAAGGATGACGACCACCAGAGGTGCGTCCTTCGCCACCACCCATAGGATGATCCACGGGGTTCATCGTAACACCTCGGTTGTGAGGACGGCGGCCCAGCCAGCGGGCGCGCCCCGCTTTTCCGAGCTTCACGTTTTGATGAGCGATGTTGGACACCTGCCCGATCGTAGCTCGACATCTAACGTGGACTTTACGGACCTCTCCACTCGGGAGCTTCACCTGGGCGTAGTCACCATATTTCGCCATGAGGGTGGCTGCCGCACCGGCGGAACGCACGAGCTGCCCCCCCTTGCCAACCCGCATTTCGATGTTGTGAACGAGGGTCCCAGTCGGCATGACTCCTAATGGCATACTGTTGCCCGGGCGAATGTCGGCGTGACGACTGGAAATCACCTCGTCCCCCTGGCGGAGTCCATCCGGCGCGAGGATGTACGCCTTCTCGCCATCCTTGTAATGAAGGAGCGCGATACGTGCCGTGCGGTTGGGATCGTACTCGATTTCGGCCACGACCGCGGGGACACCCGTCTTGTTCCGGCGAAAATCGATGATTCGATAGCGCCGCTTATGACCACCGCCGCGAAACCGGCTCGTGACACGACCGTGGTTGTTTCGGCCTCCGCTCTTGGAGGTCACTGCGGTCAGGCTCCGCTCGGGCTGCTGACGAGTGACTTCCGTGAAATCGTAGCTGCTTGCCGCGCGACGTCCCGGCGACGTGGGCTTGTAGGAACGAACTGCCATTTTCCTTATTCCTCCCCGCCCTCATCGGCGGTTTCATCGAAAAACTGGATGTCGTCACCTTCGCGGAGCGTCACGACGGCTTTCTTCCAGTTGGGGCGCTTGTAATAGTGTCTTCCCATCCGCTTGACCTTGCCACGTTGAATCAGCGTATTGACGCTCTCTACGCGAACCTCGAAGAGCTCCTCCACGGCTCCCTTGATCTGAACCTTGTTCGCTCGTGGATCGACTTCGAAGATGATCTGGTTGGCTGCCTCTTTGAGATTGGCCGCTTTTTCCGTCAGCACGATGGGACGTTTGATAATCTGTTCAGGGGTCATGACTGCTGCTCCCCATTTCCGTGATGGGCACTCTTGGCTCCGAGGCAACGCGCCTCCAGAGCTTTGATGGCGTCCTTCGACACCACTAGGTGGTCATGCCGCAGAAGGTCGTAAACGTTGACTCCTTCCGGCGGCAGGAAGTTGCTGCTCTTCATATTGCGCACCGAGAGCTTCAAGGTTTGATTGGCGGCGTCGTCCACCAGCAGGCTGGAGTTTCCCGCCTGCAAATCGGAAAGCACACCCACCAACTTCTTCGTCTTGATCTCGCCCAGGTCGATTTTGTCCACCACAGTACAGCGCCCTTCCTTGATCAGCAGGGAGAGAGCTCCCCGGAGCGCACCGATACGAACTCGACGAGGTGGACGGTAGCTCCAATCTTGGGGCCTCGCCGCATGGGCACGGCCACCGCCAACGAAGATGGGGGCGCGGGCCGAACCATGACGCGCACGACCAGTCCCCTTTTGCTTGTAGAGCTTTTTGCTGGAGCCCGAGACAGCCGAGCGCTCCTTCGTCGCACGTGTTCCGGCACGACGGGACGCTAGTTGCGCGGTGACGACCTCCTGGAAGAGGTGCTCGCGCACCTCAGCGCTGAAGACCTCGTCGGCCAAATCCACTTCACCGACTTTCTCGCGCTTCAGATTGAATACATCGATTTTCGCCATTGTCAGATCTCCGGAGTCAGCTCTTGATCTCGACATCCACCCCCGCAGAGAGATCGAGCTTCATCAGAGCCTCGAGAGTCTGCGGATTGGGTTCCAGAATGTCGATCAAGCGCTTGTGGGTTCGCACCTCAAACTGCTCACGTGCCTTTTTGTCCACGTGAGGCCCGCGCAGCACCGTGTAGCGCCGGATAGACGTGGGCAACGGAATGGGGCCTGCAACTCGTGCCCCAGTGCGGTGAGCCGTCTCGACGATATCGCTCGTGGACTTGTCGAGTAGCTGGTGATCGAAAGCCTTGAGGCGAATTCGAATTTTGGTTGCGTCAGCCATTGATTCTTCTTTCGAAAGAGAACGACCGCCCGAGCAAGCATCTGCTGCCCGGGCGGTCAAAAACAATCACTCGATGATCTCGGAGACGACACCGGCGCCCACGGTGCGACCACCTTCTCGGATGGCAAACCGCATCTGATCCTCCAGCG
>CAYTRQ010000458.1:0-4436 GCA_964440025.1 uncultured Polyangiaceae bacterium
GCGCGGGCCCAGAACTATGTGGCTCCGACGCGGACGGTGACCCTCGAGATCACCGCCGCCGCTGCGTCGGACGAGTCTTACTGCGACGTATTTCGTCCGTACATCGAGCTCGGCATCGAGGGAAAGCAAATCGAGAAAGGTTCCGGTGTGGTCAACCTCTTGCATCCCGTCACGGGCGAAGGGGGCGTCGACCCAGTGCTCTCGGCCATTTTCGGCTTTCCTGTTTGCCCGGATTACAACCAAAGTATGTACACCTTGCCGACGCAGCCCTCTGTGTTCGTCGAGGATTTAGCTTGCGCCGACCCTGAGTACACCTTCGAGGTGCAGATGTTGGAGCGAGATAATAACCCCAACACTATCAGCTACGACCCCAGGGCCACCCACTCGTGGACGGTGGATATCTCCGATCCCAACGCGGCGCTCCAAGGCTGCCACGATGAAACCGCTTCAGGCTTTGGCGGGTTCTGTTGGGAGATCACCGTGGAGACGAGTGAGGACATGACGCTCGATTCGGACGGCGACGGGCTGCCGGACATCGCCGAGACGCGGGGTGTGGACTTTTCCTGTGATGGGGCTCTCAATCCAGGTGAGGATCTCTTTCTGCATCAGATGGGGGTGAGTCCGACCCACAAGGACATGCTCGTGGAGATGAACTGGTTCACGGGGTATGAACCCCGCCAGGCCGAGATCGAGGAGCTCAAAGCCATTTTTGCTCGTGCTCCGATCGACGCAGGGGGGCAGGACAACCCTGATGGCACGCCGGGGATCAACCTGATCATCGATGCTGGAAACGTGCACAACGATGTCGGCATGCACTCCATCGCGGGGGACCTGGGCTCGCCGAGTCTGGCGCCCGACAGTTTGCAGGAGTTTCAAACATTCATGACGGGCAGAGAGGTCACCCGGCGCGTGGGCCGTTTTCGACAGATGGTTTTCGGTCCGATGTTCCTAGACGGCTTGCCGGAGCCCGAAGACGTAGCAGGTCGGTTTGTGGGTGATGACCGGATGCAGGTGGACGAGGACTCCACACAAACGATGCTTCACGAACTGGGACATGCTCTTGGTCTGATACATGGCGGCGAAGAGCGTCAGGGGAACAGTTCGTGGCCTGCCTTCCAATTGCTCGATGAGGATGGCGATGGGGCCATCGACCGCTACGACTCGAATGGCGATGGGACGCTTGATGCACGAGCCGCCGACATCAACGGCGACGGTGTCCGCGACGCTCTGGCGCTCGACCAAGACGGGGACGGTACGTTCGAGTCGCTCGACAGATATGCGCAAGGGCAAAACTGTAAACCGAATCATCTCTCGTCGATGAACTACCTTTACGGGAACGGGATCCCGTTTCAAACGGGCGGCGCCACCCTCTTTTTCGACGACTTCTCGCCCTCGAAGATCCCCGACGATCAGATCGTCGTGTCTCCGATAGCGATGAGCAACTGCGCTCCCAATACGGCGGGTTGCAATCGGCGCATTCCGCTCTTGCCTCGCCTGGACGAGGCGGACTTGGATGAAACGGAGATCCTCCTCGCTTCAAGTTGGGATGCGGACTTTTTGGTCCGCCACACCATCCAGTTTGCAGACGGCTCCTCAATTTATGACGGCACTTGGCTCGATAGTCCCCAGGATTGGGATAACGATCCGACCACGACCAGGACAAGCATGGCAGCGACCCTCGACGTATTGCCGGGTGTTGGCTCGGAACATCCGTGCTCGGCACAAAACAATGGACCGCAAATGCGGCTCGACAACCGCGACGAGTGGTCCAAGGTGCACCTGCCTTTGGGGCGCGGTGTTCTGGGGAACGCAGCCGGCGAGCCGCTCCTCTGGGAAGATCGCCACCCCCCCTTTACCGATGAATCTGTGGCTGCCGCCCGCGCGGCGTTGCTGGAGACGGACCTGAGTGTTGCCGCCTCCCTCCAACCCACCCCGACGCCTGTTGGCGGGCCGAGTGTGCTCAGCGTGGAGGTCGCCAATGCTGGGCCCAATGCAGCCTCGAGAGGAGGTGTGGAACTGTCTTTTCCTGTGGGCACCACGGTCGTGTCCGCGCCCTCGGTCTGCGAGCAGATCGCCACCAGGACGTGGATGTGTTCCACCGCGCTGGACAAAGAGTACGATAAAGTTCCCATGCCCGCAGGGACGAACAAATCCTTCACGTTCGATCTGCAGTTTGCTGCTAATAGCACTGGAGAAAGCCGCGAGATCCTCATCGCCGCGGGTCACGAGGGAGAGGAGCTGACGCCAGAGGACAATTCTACGACGGTTTCCGTGAGGACCATGCCCTCGTTCCTCGGGTTCGACGATGTCGATCGTCCTTGGGTGGAAAGCTATGGCGATGGCGAGGTCATCCCAACGACGGACGCCGGCGATGATCTTGCGCTGAGCCCGCCTTGTGGGCAGACCCAGTTTGAGAGCCCCACCTTCGATACGGCGGAGCTCGAAGTCGTCGGGGAGCGACTGGCCGTTGATGTGTTCGTTCCCGCGGCTCTTGCGGCGGATTACATCGGCGATCTGCAGCTGTTCCTGCATATTCCCTCGGCCCAGCTGTCCAACGTTTGGATCGGACGAGTCGATCTCGTCGATCTCGACGTGGGAGTCTGGTCGGTTGCTGAGTTTCAGCTGTCGAGCGATCAGGTGGATATCTTGCTCGAAGATCATCCCGATGCACGCTTCCGGTTTGCTTCGAACGTAGCATCCTGTGAAGAATCCGTGCTCTTGGATTCGCTGCGCTTCACGGGGGAGAGCTGGACGCGGACGATCTTTCACCCGGCGGATCAACTGCCGGTGACGAGCAGCTCCGTGCTGACCTTCGACCAACCCGGTGATTGGCAGATGACCTCGGGAGTCGGGGCCATCGCGCCACAGACCAGCGATGTCACCCAGGGCAGCGGCGCGCTGGACGTCTCCGTGGGAAGCTGGGTCCGGCTGGAGAGCGAAGAATTCGAGGTTTCCGAGCTGCAAGACGTGAGCTCACAACTCGCGTTCGACGTGCACATTCCGGATCTTCCGCCAGACTATTACTGGCTGGGGCAGATGAACGTGTTCCTCAGCTGCCCGGAGCAGGGGATCTACAATTCCTACCTGGGCTACCAACCGCTGCAGATCTTGTTCGATGACGAGTACAACCAGGTGCGTTTCGATCTCTCTTCGGAGGTGCAAGCCGTGCTCGGTGCGGGAACTGCGTCGTGCCGTTTTGCCATCGAGCTGTCGGCGGATGAGGAGTTGGGCGCGTTCAGTCTGGACAACGGAGGCTTCGTGCAATGATGCGGGGTGATGGTCCAAGAGAGGGTAGCCCGAGCCAGGTGGCGTGCCGGCGGAGCTGGGGGCCTGTGCTCGTGGCTGCTGGGCTCGTCGCCATGGGTTGCGGGGGGCAAACCAGCCAGGGTGACGACGGCGGAGCGAGCGTCAGCGACGCGAGCGGCGCCGCCGAGGGCGCCGGAGGTACCGGCGGCACGGGTGGCGCCAATCAGCTGGGTGTGGGCGCGGGCGGGAACGAAGAGTCCTGTCCGGCCGAGACCTTGCCACCGCTGCCCTCAGCGGATGTGACCTACACGACCGAGAGGGCCCCGGAGCCGCAGGGAGGCGCTCTGCCGTCTTCGGGTCTCTTCGATCTAGTAGCAGTCATTCACTATGGTCAGCACGATGGTTTGCATCGCGCCAGCCGGGATATCGTAAGATTTCGCCCGAACAATCAGATGGATCGAGCTAACAATACTTTTAAGTGGTTTGTTGACGATGAGACTTCGCTCAGGATGGTTTATGTTTGTCCGAGGGATAGCGGGGGAAAAATCGAGCCTTATACCTTTGCCGATGACGAGCTGACCCTCTATACGCCCAATGGGGTGTATGTGTACCGCCGGCGAGACGAGTGAGCCCGAGGTGAGCCTTGAGTCAGGATGATGAGCAGCGCACAGCTTCACGGAATGGACCTCGAGTGAAACTGATGAAATGGTTTAGCGCGCCCGAGAAGGCAGCCGTCCTCTTGCTCCTGGTCGCGTGCACGGCGTGCAACGCTAGCGGCGACGATGACAGTGGTGAGGACGTCAGCGCCAGCGGGGGAGAGGGCGTCGGTCCCTCCGCCGAAGGCGACGCGAGCGGCGGCTCCGCTGAGTCTTCGGGAGGAGACACCTCGGGACCAGCCACGGGCGGCAGTGCTGCGGCGCAGGAGGGGGAGTGTCTTTCCGATGAGCTCGTTCTTCCGGAGCCGGTGACGGTCGAGCTCTCCAGAGAGTCGCAGCCCGAGCCGACGGCGGGCGAGTTGCCCACCGAAGGCCGCTACGAGCTGGTGAAGTGGGTGGTCTATGGAGACGAGGACGATTTACCCAGCGACGAAAGGAACCGGATCCAGTCCAGCGTGTATCGGTTTTATCCGGATGATACGGTGGCCGTGGCGTATTCGAATGGCTACCGGGTGACGTTCGAGCGGATGGATC
>CAYTRQ010000459.1:0-4423 GCA_964440025.1 uncultured Polyangiaceae bacterium
GAGAGGGAGCTCATATTCGACGTTCAACTGAGGAAAGGAGAGGTCGAGATTCACCGGCGAAAGCTCCGCTTCAAGACTGTCGATCACAGACGGAGTCAGCGAAGAGGAAAACCCCTGAAAAGTTCCTTCCGCAGGCATGATGGCTACGAACTCCAGCTCGCCACCGAAATACGGCATAACGAGCATCTCGGCCTCTTGTGTTGCGACGTACTCATGACTCACATCGGAGACATGCATCATCTCGACCTCTGCGGTTTCCCCCGAGATAGTCGTAAACGGCGCCGGAGCCGTCTCGTCCTTGTTGAATTGGTGTCGCCAATTGGCCTTGAAGTACAAGGCATTTGTAAGCACAAAGACTGTATCCTGGCTGAGCGCACCTGGTGGCAATAATTCTTCAATCAGCTGCTCGGTGTCATCGGCCACCTTTTGATTGATGGCCGTCCTCACGTCTTCCAAGGAACCATCGAACAAGTACGTTGACGCTCCATAGAACTCACTGAGCGTATTGAGGAAGGGATCGTGAGGAGTAAAATTGGGACGTAGCCAAAAGTCATTACTGATACGGAGACTCTGCGCGTTCTGGTCTTCGGTTGCCTCGCGATTGCGCGCGTCCAACTCCTGAAGCAGCGCATTGCGCGCCTGATGAAACTCCTCCCCTTCTTCGCCGAAGTGCAACGCAGTGGCCATCTCTTCCTGTGTGGTTCCGGCAGCACCGGCGTAGAGCATTGAGGCCGCCATTGCGATGCTCAAGGGAGAGTAGACGAAGTTATCCTCACTACTCCCGGCTTCACGGTAGAAATCCCACGCGAATTCTTCAAGCTCCGCGGAAGCAGTATCCGCGGTGGCCGCCTCTGCCATGCGGCGCTCGGTCTCGCCACGCAACTCTTGAATGACATCGTCGAACTCATCGCCGGTCTGACCTCCTAGTTGAGGATTCATCGAGCCCCCATCGCTGCAGGCTCCCGTCCCGAGCCCCACGGCCAGACCAAGAAGGGACACCAAAACAGCTCGGCTCTTTTGAGCGTTCAAACCAATCTGCCGCCAGCGCGAGAAGCACGAAGTATCCATGAAAAGCACTATGTGACCCATCGCTGGGGAAAGCTAGCTCCGTCACGCACATTTTGTGACCCCAATAAGCTCGGATATGTGCAATAGTCCATGAATGCCCTCCACCGATACCAGGTACGACTATCCTCGCGTCGCTGCAGAGCTGATTCGAGCATTGCGCGGACGACGCTCCCAAAAAGCCCTGAGCCGCCGCTTGGGCTACAAGACCAATATCGCCTACATCTGGGAAGCCCAAAAGGGAGCTCCGACGGCCGCAGGGTTTCTCAGCTTAGCCAGGCGACTCGGCATCGATCCAGAAGCTGCCATTTGCAGCTTCTACCGCCGCCGACCTCTATGGTTGAACCACTACTCACCGGACAGTACCGATGGCGTGGCTGCGCTGCTCGAAGACCTGAAAGGTCAGCGCACGTTGGTGGAAACGGCGAGCCAGTTGCGCAGTAGCCGCTATGCCCTCGCTCGCTGGCTGAGTGGGGAAGCGGAGCCCAGATTGCCCGACTTTTTAGAAGCTATCGAAGTGATCTCTCTGCGTTTACTCGACTTCGTCGCCGCGTTCTGCGACCCGGGATTGGTCCCCTCTCTGCAACATCCCTGGCACAAGCTCCAGGAAGCACGGCGCGCCGCCTACGAGATGCCTTGGTCCCATGCGATCTTGCGCGCGCTCGAACTCGAAGAGTATCGGTCGCTCCAGCATCACGAAGAAGGCTGGCTGGCGCGGAAGTTAGGACTTCCTCTCGAACTCGAGGTAAAAGCACTATCCCTCTTGGAGACGACTGGACAGATCGAATTCAAGAACGGACTTTGGCACATCGTCGAAAGTCAAACCATCGACACCCGTGCCGATCCAAGAGCAGCCCGACAGCTCAAGGCCTGGTGGTTCAGCGTAGGGCGTGACCGCTTTTTGGAAGATGCCCAAGGAGTGTTCTCTTACAATTTGTTCGGCGTCTCCAGAAAAGATCTGGCAAAGCTCGAAGAGCTCCAGAGGGCCCATTTTCGGCAGCTACGCAACATCGTCGCTCAGTCCGAGCCTGTCGAAACGGTCGCAGTCGTCAACCTCCAGCTGTTTTCACTTCTTCGTGATCAGGAATGAGTAACTTTGGAGCACAACCTCCCCAGACCAACTTCTGGGAAGCGCCGAGCCGGCAGAGAGTCGAACCGATCGCGGCGCCAGGATGAGGCTCACTTAACGACCACCAAACGACATCCAGAGCAGTTCGGTGGAGCATCGGGAGCGCCATCGTCGCATTCCTCTTCCGCTTGAACCGTTCCGTCCCCACAATAGCCTGCCAGAACGCAGCCCGGCTGGCATTCGTTATGACCACCATCGTTAACGCCATCGTCGCATTCTTCTGACCCTGCCACCACCCCGTCACCACAATCGGGAACACATAACGAACGCTCCGTCCTAAAGCCACTGAGGGTCAACCGAAAGCTCGATCCCTTTGCCCGGCGCTCTGCATGGAACACGCTGATAGGATAAACACGACCGTCTAATAGTCCCAAACCGAGGTTTTCGATGGTGACCTCATCGAGTGTGATTTCTGCTTCCAGCGGAGTGTGAGGCCCTCCCAAATCGACGGCAAGTTTTCCGTTGATGAAGACCCAGGTATCATCGTCCCCCAAAAATTTCAGTGTAGCAGGCTCGGCCGCGTTGTACTGAAACCAATAGCTGACCTGAGATGTGTAGCTGAAGTTGTGAAGAGCGCCGCCTGGCTCAGGGATCCAGTTCTGCTCATAGGTCCCCTCCCCTGGGATCTCCGCAGTCACCCGAGTATCCGGCAGAGCACACTGGACGAGCTCCCCCGATTCACAATCGGGAAATCCATCAATCGGAAAGAAGAGGGGCGTCCCATCAAACAACTCTCCCTCCGCATTTTCATACTGAGCGTCACCAGGACCGAATCGATTAACGTAGCCACCATCGCTGGTTTCATAGAGGACCAGCTCGCTAACAATAGTGGAGTGATCCTCAGCCCGCCGATACCACCCTTCGAAGGAATCAGCGCCTTCAATACACGGCCCCCCCTCTGCGGCGAGCACCGGCTTACCCTGGTCGTCAAGGTCTACCGAAACGACGCCGGGCGTCGCCTCGAACCCACCGCATCCAACTTCGAAATCACCGTGGCTGGCATTGAAATCACGAAAAATGGCTGGCACCCGCAAGGCGCACTTTCCATTCAACTCCTCACAAGGAGAAGTGCGACATGTGTAGCCTTCCTCCTCGAGGCACTCAGCGGAACAGCCATCGCCAGAAATCGAGTTCCCATCGTCACACTCTTCATCGCCGAGCAAAATGCCGTCGCCACAAAAGGAGCTACAACCTTCACCAGCGCCTGGGCCAGCGCAGCTCGGCTCCCACTGACACTCGTCATCACACCCATCAAATGGCAACGGATTGCTATCGTCACAACCTTCCGCGCCTTCGACGACTCCATCTCCGCACACTGTCTCCATGCACTCACTCGGCTCACCGTTGCATTTGAAGCCGATTTCCGTCTTGCAGAGCGCCGAACACCCGTCCCGCCCCTCGACGTTTCCATCATCACACTGTTCGGGGAAACTCACTCGTCCATCGCCACATTTGGCGTAGGGACGGCACGGCTCAGACGGCTGGGGACAAATAAAGCCGGCTTCGACGACAAGACAGTTTTCATGGCAGCCGTCCCCGCTTTGCCGATTCCCGTCGTCACATGCTTCGGTCTGGTCGAGCAGACCATCACCACAACTGGCCGGTGCGGGCTCCTGGGAAAGATCGACGTTGAGATCGCTCGAGCCACCTCTGCCAACCTGGAGTCCTCCTACGCCAGAATCGGAGTTCCCCGTCCCCGTCGACGTTCCACCCGCGCCACCACTGCTGGCAGCGCCCGAATCAGAGCTCTCGCCTCCGGTTTCGCGCCCCGCATCGGCGGACGGCCCGCCTGCTCGCGCCGTGCACCCCCCCAGCTGTCCAAGCAGCGGCACGAACACCAACACGGCCCCAAGCGACGAAGAAGAAAGTGAGGAAGATCGCGGCATGTCCGTTCATGCGCCGGCCACGCACTGCGATCGCCGCTCCGTACCGGAAATCGCTTCCAGTTCCTCCAATTTCCCCTCTAAGAAGAACTTTTCATGGCGACTTGCGCTTTCCAAGGTTGCCCGTGCGCAAAGGCACGCCCGACTCCAGCCACCAAGAGGCCGGCTGCCACCAACGCCATCAACCTTGGAAAGGAGCTCCGTCCTTCTCGTGGGGGATCACCCAGTTCATGCATTCCGAGCGTCAGCAAACCAGATCCCAAGGCCAAACCCCCCGCCAAAGGTCCCCCCAGATGTCCAGCCCGCTCGATTCCTGGAAGGGCCGAGGTGAGCAGATGGAGCATGG
>CAYTRQ010000460.1:0-4421 GCA_964440025.1 uncultured Polyangiaceae bacterium
GACCTTGAGCCATCTGCTGCCCGCGGTTGACGCTCACGAGCGGCTTCGGCAGCAGGGCTGGGAGCCCGCGACGTTCCAGCGGTTCGAACGCGGAGAGGCACCGCGGCACTGGTTCTAAGATTTCGTCTGCCGGCAAACTGAAGGCACCGCGTTGCTGGCTCTTGAGGGGTCAACGGTCGGCGTCAACCGGTCGACCGTTCCCGAGCACGGCGAAATGGAAGGGGGCGGTTCGGGAGCCCTCGTCGAGGTCGGGTCGACGGCGCGCGGATGTCGGGTCGACGTTCCGGTGGCGTTGGGGGCTCGCGGTACCGTCTGTCGGAAAAGTACCGTCTGTCGGAAAAATAGTGACGTGACTGTTTGAAGGCTCGTCCGTTGATGGAGCTCCTCCTGCACTCGGCGGTTGGTGCGCGCGATCCGGAGGAGGATTTTCTCGACTCGGGCATATGACCGAGCCTCTTCGTGCTAGCCTGCTGGCCATGGCTATCCGTCAGTCGCCGATTCGTTCGCTTCCACTCACCCTGGCCGCTTTCTTGGCGCTGGGTCTCTCGGTACCGGTTGCCTGCAACTCCCCTTCTGATGTGAATGGGACCGGGGGGACGAACTCGGCAACCGGAGGCAGGGGCAACAATCAAACAGCGCCATGCAACATTGCCGACGTGTCTTTATGTGGGGGTGCTTGCGAGGAGACTCCAGACTGCCCTTCCGGGCTCTACTGCGACTCCGCCCTGGGAACCTGCCAGGCCGAGTGTGTGGCAGGGCAGGAGGCCCCTGCGACTTGCGCGAGTGGTGCGATCTGTTTGAGCGATGGGCGCTGCGGGACCCTTTCGTCAGGCGGGACCGGGGGAGATCACGGAGATATTGTGTTCCCCGGAGCCGGTGGTTGGGGAATGGGAGGCGATCCCAATGAGCCCTGTATCGACGTCGACGTGGACTTCGATCCTCAGATCCCCGCGGTTGTTCTGTTGATCGATCAATCGGCATCGATGAACGAGGGAGATGGTTTTGGTGCAGCGGTGGACGACGCTATCGACGCGGGGACCTATGAACCATGGGATTGCGACAGCAGCTACGATTGGAGATGGAACGTCGTGCGCAACGTACTCCTTCATCCGGAGACGGGCGTGGTTGCTCCGCTGGAAGATCGCATTCGTTTTGGTCTGAGTTTGTATAGCTCGAACAATGGTGGAGAAAATTGTCCACTGCTGACTACGGTCGATCTTGCCCTGAACAATCAGGAGGCCATGCTGTCGGAATTTGTATGTGATGATACAGTGAGCGATACGCCTACGCGTGAGTCTTTGACGGCGACTGCAGAAGCTCTCGCTCTCGAAGAAGTCAGTGGAGACAAGGTGATTGTCTTGGCCACCGATGGTGCTCCGGACAATTGTACTTGTTACAACTGGGAGGGGGATGGCGTCCCTGCACCCGATGGCTGTGACGAGGAGGCGAAGTTGCAGGAGCAGGCAGACGTTGTGGCCGAGGCGGCCCGTATTCACGATGAGCTTGGTATCGTGGTTCACGTGGTGGATGTCAGCTCCCCGTCCCAAACGGATCTACGGGCGCACCTGACTGACGTGGCTGCGGCAGGCGGCGGGGATCTGTTCGACGGCACCGATCCAGGCGGCCTGGCGGAGGCGTTTTCGACGATCACCGAAGAGGCTCAGTCGTGTGCCATCGATCTCAATGGTTCGATTGCGGCGGGTAAGGAAAGCAGCGGGACCGTTCTGCTCGACGGGGAGGAACTCGAGCTGGACGGCGCCGACGGTTGGACGGTCAATTCTCCGACTCAGATCGAGCTCCTGGGACAAGCCTGTGAAGCGACCAAAAGCGGGCAGGCGACGATCGACATCACTTTTCCCTGTGGTTCCTTCAGGGTGAAGTAGGCAGCGGCTGATTGCGCCGGCGTCTTGTCTGGGAGCTGACCCTTCGCGGTGAAGGGAATGACGATGACGGCCGTGGCCGAGTGCGCCGGCGTCCCCGGAGCAATCGGGCTCCAAAGAGAAGGCAGATCCACGACTTGGGGTCGGGGGAGCGATTCCCGAATCGAACGACGCAAGCGCCACATCCGGTCTGCTTGATGGGAACCGTGCGGCGGGCGATCTCTTTGGGTGGGATGGAGGGGGCTTGTTCGGCAGCAGGGGCCGGCGATGTCGTATCGGTCGTCTCCGTTTTTGGGGCCTCTTCTTGTGATGGAGCCACCTGACTGCGCCGCAGATCGGCAGCCTTGTCGATGGCATGGAGAGTACTCCAGTCGGAGGGAAACAGCTGGCGTGTTTCGAAGTCGGGGTTGGGTTGCCAGATGAAGTAGCGGCGGAGTCCTCCGCTGGGTTGCTTGGCGCCATAGAAATACAGGTTGAGTTCTTCATCCTCGAAGATTTTGCCGTGCCGAGCGAAGATGGCGTTGCGACAAATCCGCAGATCCGAATCGGAGGCAGCCAAGATTTCGGTTCGTTCGTCCAACATTTCTTTGAAAAGCTTGTGAGTCTGCGGCACGGGCACGGAGCCTCCCTGACCAAGGATTCGACAGTGGGCACCTGCCAGCCCCGAGCGCAGGGCGGCCGCGTGCCAATCGAAGGTGGTGGGTTGCTCCAAGTCTTCGGAGGAGTCCCAAAGAAGCCGGTCCTCGTAGGCGTAGAGGAGTTTGATGTCTCCTTGAGGCGTCCAGTTCTTCGCATGAAGAACGAGCTCGAGCACGTCTTGGCCTTCGTGCTGGCGGCGCTCGAGAGACTCGAGGGGTGGTTGTTCGGACAGATCGAGAAGCAACGCGGGATAGGGCAAGCGGATGGTGAAGCGGGCCTCACCGATCGGTCCCGCCCACATGGCACCGGTGCGCGTCACATAGTCGATCCAACGATCGCCGGCGACACTTCCACCTGCTTCTAGCTCGTAGCTATGTTGCACGCGCAGGACTTGTTCCGGATCGAAGTGCACGTCATAGAGCCATACCGTCCCGAACTGCTTGGACCATGGATGGGACGCGCTCACTTGTCCAATCCTGTGCTTCGCAGACTGACCTTGCACCCGAGTTTTCATGTGGGAAAAGCGCTGGTCGTCTCCGCATTCGATAGGATCCGGGCAGACCCGTTCGGGAAAGCCCATTGTCACATCCAACTCTTGATCCGAGGGATTTTCGAATACGTAGTCAGCCGTGATCCTCCAGCCATGACCCGAGCGATCCCTCGTGCCGTCGAGCAAGATGTCTTCGGACACCATCCGAACGACCGTGTTTTTTACCGGCACCAGATCGGTTCCACGACCGCCCATTTCAGCGTCGTTGGCGGCGGCGGATGATGTCAGTAACGTTGAAATCGCGCCGATTGCTCTCGTCGACCAGGCTTTCCATCGCCCTCGCCAGCGCCTGGCGGCCGGGGGCGGATGCGAGATAACCGGTGACGGTCGAACGAGCGATACGATGGGTCTTGTGTGTTTCATGGCCTTGGGAGGCTGTCGTTGCAGCTCAGCGATTCCCGGAACGCACGAGTCTACCTTTCCCCAGCTGAAACTCGAAGTCGACTTGACCCATGCAGCGAGAAGCTGAAAGAGTTCTTTTCCGGTGAAAAAGGCGCTCATTACGGGGATTACAGGGCAGGACGGCGCCTATCTGGCCGAGCTGCTGCTCGAGAAAGGCTATGAGGTGTGGGGGCTGATTCGGCGTTCTTCGAGCTTCAACACCGCTCGCATCGAGCATCTCTACCGAGATCCGCACGAGACCGGGGTGCGCCTTCGTCTCGCTTACGGTGATCTCAGCGATAGCTCCAGCGTGGAGAGGCTTCTGGGAGACGTTGTCCCGGATGAGGTCTATCATCTGGGCGCTCAAAGCCACGTCCGGGTGAGCTTTGATGTGCCGGAATATACTGGAGACGTGACCGGCCTAGGAACGGTGCGCGTGCTCGAAGCTCTCAGGCGCTTGGACCTGCCTGCGAAGTTCTATCAGGCTTCGAGCAGTGAGATCTATGGGAAGGTCGTGGAAACCCCTCAGAACGAAAGTACTCCGTTTCACCCGCGAAGCCCCTATGGAGCAGCCAAGGCGTATGCCTTCTACATGACACAAAACTACCGAGAGGCGTACGGCATGTTTGCTGTCAATGGTATCTTGTTTAACCACGAGAGCCCACGTCGCGGTGAGACATTTGTGACGAGAAAGATTACTCGCGCGGCGACACGTATCAAGGTTGGTTTGCAGCGCAATCTGTTTTTGGGCAATATCGATGCCCAGAGGGACTGGGGCTATGCTGGAGACTACGTGGAGGGAATGTGGCGTATGCTTCAGGCGGACAGGCCCGACGACTACGTCCTTTCTACCGGAGAAACCCATAGCGTGAGAGAATTCTTGGAAGCGGTCTTTTCCTACTTGGAGCTCGATTACCGGAATCACGTTTTGTACGATCCCCGCTACGATCGCCCTGCCGAAGTGGACTTCC
>CAYTRQ010000461.1:0-4417 GCA_964440025.1 uncultured Polyangiaceae bacterium
CGGCGTATCGTCTCCCATCGAAACCAAAAAGGGGCCTTTAAAAACCGCCAAGAGCTTCTCACCATTCCCGGCTTGGGACCTCGGGCGTTCGAACAGGCCGCCGGTTTCTTGCGCATCCGTGGCTCGGAAAATCCCCTGGACAGAAGTGCCGTGCATCCAGAACGCTATTCCCTCGTGGAACGGATGGCGAGCGACCTTTCGGTGCCGGTCGCCGAGCTGGTGGAAAATGCCACCCTTCTCAGCCAGCTCGATCGCGATCGATACCTAGGTGGCGATGTCGGTCATTTTACGCTGGACGACATCATCTCCGAACTCAAAAAGCCTGGACGCGACCCTCGCCAGACATTCGAAGCGCCTCAGTTTAGAGAAGACGTCACCCAATTGGAGGATCTCGAGCCGGGGATGACGCTGCAAGGCGTCGTCACCAACGTCACCGCATTCGGGGCCTTCGTCGACGTCGGAGTGCACCAAGATGGTCTCGTACATATCTCTCAGCTCTCCGAGCGTTTCATCAAAGACCCGAGCGAAGCCGCTCGAGTCGGCGACCGGCTCACTGTGGTCGTTCTCGAGGTCGACCACGAAAGGCGTCGCATCGCTCTGTCGGCACGCAAGGGAGCGCGGCCCGAGTCATCGAAAACAACGCGAGAAGCGCCGAGCGCGGGGAGGGCAACTTCTCCCAAACAAAACCCCTCGAACCGACGCAGGCCTCCGTCGAACAAGCGCCAGCAGAAGAGCGCCCCGAAAGATCAACTCACGCACAATCCCTTCGCCCGTCTAGGGAAACGCGAATGATGACTGCGGATCGTCCGTGCTCGCCGACCCACTTGCGGCTGAGCAACCGCGGGATCTTTTAAGGTGATGAGAGATTTTTAGGTCAATCGGCGGGCCCCGAGGGAAGCTGATTTCGACTGGCAAAAACTCCATCGGGATCGAGGGCACGCCGTGCGGATCGTTCCCAGCTCAAAGCGGCGGCCGATTTGATACGCGGCAGAAACGGGGCCCAGAGTTGACCCACACCATGGTGGTGAGAAAGCGCTCCGCCCGCCTCCAAAATGGCAACGCGCGCGGCATACTCTAGCTCTCTGAACGCCGCGAGAGGATCGGCGACTCCCTTGTAGTAAAAACCAATGTAGAAGTAGATGCAGCAGCCAGTTTGATAAATCTGACTCACACGCGCTGTCACAAACGGATGGCCAGGCAGACTTTGCTCCTTGTGAACGTTCGCGATCGCCTCTTTGACGCGAGAAATGACTTTCTCGACGCAGTCCCATGGGGCGCTGGTTTCGAATGAGTCTCCAATCGTCCAATACTGAAGAAGGAAGTCTCTGATGTAGGCAATCCCAAAGGTCAGATTGTATCCTGCTTTCCCAGCGGAGCCTCCGCCCGACACCCCCCGATACCGCTTGGCGAGTTGGCTCACCCGGGCTTCGAGCTGCGCCTGTTCCTCCGCATGCCCTTCGAAAACCAATGTGCAGGCAACCAATTCCTTCAAGGAAATGCCTTTGATAGCCGTGAGCAACAACTTCTGCATTGCCGACTTCAAGCGTCCACTCGGCGGCTTGAGCGCCTGGCCGAACTGAAATTGTAGGTTGTCGACCAATCGAACGCTGGCAGGGAGTGCCTGCCATTCCGAAAGCTCGCGAAGAAAAGCAAGGCCGCGCGAGAAGTCCGGAAACACGAATGATGCGTAGCGTTTGACTTCCGGCATTCGGTGAATTTTCACGACGGCGCGGGTAATGATGCCGAGTAGGCCCTCGGAGCCCAAAACCAGTCGACGAACATCAAGGCCATGACTCGCCCGCGGCACCCTCACCGGATGCTCAACCACACCGCTACTACTGACCACCGTCACATCGAGAACAATACTTTCGATATTGCCATAGCGATTCTTCTTCATGCCGCTGGCATTCGTCGCGATCCACCCACCCAGCGTAGAAAACTCGACGCTGTCCGGCTCATGGCCGAGCGTAAACCCATACCGTTGAAGGCACTCCTCGATGAGGCGCCCCACCGCACCAGCCTCGATACAAGCGGTACGGCTCATCGGGTCGATCCAACGCACCTGATCCATCCTGCCCAGGTCCAAAGAAATAATGGGTGAATCTCCACTCGGGCATGACAGAGCTCGAGTCACCGAAGTTCCTCCGCCGTAGGGTAGGACAAGAGCTCCGAACTCCTTTGCGACATGCAGCACAGCCTGAATTTCTCCGTCAGTCCCAGGAAAAACGACGACGTCGGGCATCCGCTCGAGCTTTCCGTAGAGCAGTGAGAAGATCTCCTCCAGATGGTGGCCGTGCCCTCTCCTCAAACGCTGAGCCGGCTCCGTCGAGATCGCATCGCTGGGGAGAAGTTCGTGGAGCCGCGCAACGAGGTGGCTCATATCTGGCCCCTCAGGGAACGCTACCGCGTGAGGCTCGTGCCTATCTTCCGGATCAAACGGAACTCCGATGGCTTTTTCTACAAATGGCAAAAACCCCGGAAGTGGTCGACCAGCGTTGTCATAACGAGGGCTTTCCAGAACGACGTGTCCGCTCTCCACGGCAAATCCAGAGTCAGAAAACCCCCAGAGGCGTTCATGCTGCCGGTCGGCCGAGGAGGCGACAATCGGCGACGGAATGATGGCCGACGGGGGAGGCTCGCTTGGACTCATGCCAACGGATGACTCTAACGCAGTACCCTTCACGGTCTGTGACTATCACACACCTGGGACGACAGCGAACCAGGGCTCCCCGACGAGATTCACAGTGCCCTGCCCGCTTTCGCCCTCCTCGCCCGGTCGCGTGACCAACGGCCATTCCTTCAGTAGCATGGGCTATCGGCAGGCTACCACTCCTTCGACCGTCGCACCTGCGGTGTCACCAGGCGTCCGCTAGCCTGGCAGGACTAGCCACGGCACATCGCTTTCTTCCTGATGATCCGCGAACCCTGGCAAAACGAAGTTTCACAAGTGCGGTGGATTTCGCTGGGGCGCTCAGGGCAATAGATGGAACAGTACTGGCAAAGTTGGGAACTGGAACGCATCGAGGAGCTCCGCCGTCAACGGAACGTCTACGGGATCTGTTGGACGGCGTCCCTCGTATGTCTCGGACTTCTGGTGACCGTGGTATGGTTTCGAGAACCGCTCAGCACCCAATTGATCACACTGGGCGCCACTACCGTGGCGGGCATCACGACTTGGCTCGCCCATCGGGGGAGAGCCACTCTGGCCGCCAGTGCTCTTGTGACGTTGGCGTTGAGCGCGAGCACCCTGGTCGTGTTGATCAGTCAATCGATCGGCCCTTCGCCCTACTACGCTTCCTTTTCTCTTCTCGTCGCCATGACGACCCTCCCTGCTCGCGGCGTACTGGCCGTGGCAGTCGCTGGCGCCGGATGCCTGTTCATGATGTGGCGAGGAACGGCCGGTGTCCCCCAGCCACTCATCAGCCCCAGCATGCTTATCGTCAACGCCTCTGCCGTTTTCGTCTCGACGGCTGCAGTCAGCCTGCTGCAAGCAAGAGGACACGAACAGGCGGTGCGTCAAGGTGTCGAGTTGGCGCGGCAGCGAGCGCGCATTCATGAAGAGCACGAACGACTCAGTGAAGAGTTGGAGCGTGCACGCCGCATGGAAGCTCTGGGCCGACTCGCCGGGGGAGTGGCTCACGATTTCAACAATCTGCTGCTCGTCATTCAGGCCAGTGCAGATTTCGCACGGACCACCATCAATGATGATGATGCTAGAAAAGAACTAGAACAGATCGACGATGCAGCCGAACGAGGGGCGCTACTGACACGGAGTCTTTTGACCTTCGCGCGAAGACAAGTCGTCAGTGTCGAACAAGTGGATCTCGTTCAGGTAGCCAGGGAATTGATGCCCCTGCTCACGACCCTGGTCGGCCCATCGGTCCACATCCACTTCTCGGCGGATGGGCCCGCCCCGGTCCGCTGCTCGGTCGGGCAGATCGAACAAGTGCTCATCAACCTTTGCGCCAATTCTCGGGATGCCATGCCCGATGGGGGTAGAATCACCCTGAGAATCTGCAGCTTCGAGCGCGAAGAGCTCGACCACGCAGATCAACCCCCTATCCCCAAGATCCTCGTTGAGGTCTCCGACACCGGCGAAGGCATTCCTCAGGAGATCGCTCAGCGCGTCTTCGAGCCGTTTTTTACAACCAAGCCGAAAGGTTCGGGAACCGGCTTGGGCCTGTCGACCTCCATGGGAACCATCGAGCAATTGGGAGGGCAACTGACGGTAGAAAGTCGTCCAGGCAAGGGATGCACCATGCGCATTTGGTTGCCCCGCTCAGAGGAGGATAGTGAAAAAGCAGCTCCCCTCGAAGAAGCACGAGCAGCTGAGCCACTACACACCATCAGGACCATGCTAATCTGAAGTTCCAATAGGAGAGAAGGCCCTGATTCCGCGCACTGCGCTGGAATTCAG
>CAYTRQ010000462.1:0-4415 GCA_964440025.1 uncultured Polyangiaceae bacterium
GATCGGGCTCGTGGTGATCGTCGGGGCGGCAGTCGTCATTGACGCCATCATTCCGGAGGAAAGCGTCGGTGAAGGGCTGACCTTCCGAACGACCCTGGCAAAGAGCGACCCAATGTTGGGTCACGTGCGGCTCGACGAATCTCCCTCCGTCACCCTCGGCATTCTCTTGGCAACTGCGCGCAGTGCCTGCGAAATAGCAGGCAATGGCGGTCCCGTGACTTTCCTCCATTTGGAGGCGGTTCCGCTGACGCCACTATCAGTGGAATTGGCTCAGTTGAGGGCCCGTGTCGCCCCGAAAACGAAATCGGTCAGCGTCGAGCTGAGGTCGGGGGCCTCGGACCAAAGCGAGTTACTCGTGGCCCGGTCCGTAGTTAGCGGATCGAATCCCACCGTCGCACCGCCCGAAGCGTTTGCGGGGGATCAGGGGTCGGCCGTCACACTCTCGCCTGAGGAGCTCGCGTCATCGCTGCAACGAAAAGGGCTCGCCATTGAAGGCGATACCCAATCGCTGCTGTCCCTACGTGCCACGGACAGTGAGATCGGAGGCGAATACGACATCACACGGCCGCTCTTGGATGTATCTCATCCAGATCGCTTCGTACCCCAGATTTTCGATCTGGCCATGGCGCTTTTACTCCACCACGTGCCCGACGAACGCTGGCGGACGGACCAGAAGATCACCATCGAGGAAGTGACGTGGAACGGGTCATGCACCGGGCAAGGAAGAATCCACATCCGCTCCCAAGGGGGAAAGTCGAGCATCTACATAGTCAATGACAAAAATGAAGTCTCACTCTCCGTTGTCGGGCTTCAGATGCGTTCTTCTTCCGAGAACCTGGAGCAGTTCTACAAGGATGTTGCGTGGCGCGAGATCCCTGCGCAAAACTGGCAAGACGATGGGAGGTTGGCGGACCGACTGAAGGACTACTCACAACGCCAGCCCCTGATCTTGTACACGGAGGTCGAGCGACCCCTGCGGAATGCCATCGCCAGCGCTCTTGGGCCCGATAAGATCGAGGAGTTCCTGCTGGACAAGCAACCGAACAGCGAGGAGCTGTTGTCCTTTCTTTCCCAGCTTCCCAGTACCCAGGAATGCTTCTTCCTCGCGGGGCTCGGGGGCCCTCTCGACATGGACAACTTCGACCAACTCGAAGGTGTCGGGCCGAAGGCATTGCTACAATTGGTTCGTGCCATCGACGCGCTCCGCGATTTGGGAAGCGCGCCCACGCTGCGGGTCCTCACCTGTGGTGCCTTCTCGGTGAAGGACGGTGAGAGGGTGAATCCCATTGCAGCTGCGGTGCAGGCATTGGCTGCCGGCTGCGCGAAGGAGTATCCAAAACTCGACATCTGGTCGATGGACGTCGAAGTCCAGGCCGACACCGAAGGCTACGAGGCCGCTGTACCGAATATCTTGAAGCTGTTTCACGCCTACGACAGCATCAAGAATAACCTCGCACTCCGTTCGAATGGCCTGTACCGGCGCGTCTTGGTTCCCGCCCCAACGCCCTCGGAAGCGCAAGCGCCGGTCTTCGAGCAAGGCGCCCCCGTCGTGCTCGTCGGCGGAAGCGGCGTTGTGGGGCGGCAACTATCACTGAGCTTGGCCAGGCAATATCAGGCCAAGATCGCATGGATCGGACGACGGGATGCGCCGGAGGGTTATGAGGCGATGGCAGACGAGATCCAGGCCTTGGGTGGCAGTCTTCTCTACCTGGCTTCAGACGTCACCGATCCCTCTCAACTGACCAGTGCCATCGCCAAGGCGCATGAGGCAATGGGGGGGGTTCGGACTGTCCTTCACTGCGCGATGGACTTTTCCATTGCGCGTTTGAAATCCATGTCAGAGCGGGACTTCGACGATTTTACTCGGGCCAAGACCCTGGGGAGTCTGGCCTTGCTCAAGGCGAGCGAGGGACTCGTGTCTCATCACATCGTGTTCATGTCCTCTTCGGAGGCCTTCGTGGGCAATGCTGGCTGGGTTCCCTATGCCTACTCATGTGCCCTACAGGGCGGCTTGGCGCAATCGTCCACCCGGCAGAGGCCGAGAGTCCTCAGCATTCACTGGGGGTTCTGGGAAGGAAACAAACGCGGCAACGACGAGGTCTTGGCCAACAAGGGGATTTCCTTCATCGACGCGGACACTGGACTGGCGCTGCTCGAGCGCGCCCTCTCCGCGGGCAATGCGCAGGTCGCCGCATTGAAGGTGGATGACTCGTTGCTGCAACGGATGGGCGTTGCCCCCGAGATCCATGTTCAGGAAACGAAGCAGGTAGCGCCCAGCCGCATACAGAGCGCCCCGCCGCCGGCTGCATCCGCACCTACTCCACAATCATCGACCGTCGAGATTGAGGCAAAACTGATTCAGGTTTTGGCCGATGTCCTGAGGATGAGACCCTCCGAGATCGAGGCCACCGCCGACTTGGTTGAGTACGGGGTGGATTCAATCCTCATCCTCGACTTCGTCGAAATCATCGAGAACGATTTCGGAAAAATGCCCGTCGAGGAGCTGATCGAGAGCGAAACCATTCGCGCCTTGGCGGCCGTCATTTCCCGCGAGATCGCTAAGAGCGGGACGCACGATACCGAGAACACCACAGCACACGACGGGCGACGGGCGACGGGCGACAACGACCAGGACAGCAAGTCGGTGGTGGGGCTTCCCCAGACCGCAAGCGCACCCAGCAATGGCTCCAGCAATCGACAGCCGTCGCTGGCTGTTCCACGTGAGCAGGCCGGCCGTTTTCTGCGGGAGTACCCGAAGACGCTTGCGGAGAGCGATGCGTCGTCAGCTGTTCCGTTGGTCCAAACACTACCAACCGAAAAAAATGGCTTGCAGTTGAACCTGGTCGGGACTTCGCGGGAAGACGCTGTCGAGGTGCTCAGCTGCGGTAGTGGGCCGACTCTGCTGTTGATTCCCGCCATTGGGCTGACAGCACCAATCTTCCACAACCAGTTCTCCGCACTGTCGCAGGACTATCGGGTCATGACCATCCACGCTCCGGGGCACGGACGCTCCAGTCTGCCCAAGCAGGCCACCGTGCCGTCTCTGGCCGAGACGATGGCTCGAACCATAGAGATGGTAGCTCCAGGCGAGCGCGTTCATATCGTCGCCTCTTGCTTTGGTACGGTAGTGGCCAAGTACATCGCTTCTCACCGTCCAGACCTCGTCGATTCATTGACCCTCTCGGGAGCGTTCGCAGAAAAGCTGAGCATGCCCGACATGGGGAGGGACGCGTTGTCTGCCACGGATCTCAAGGCGCTGTTGGACACGGTCAAAGAGTCATTGACCGGAGACTTCGACGCACTGCCCAAGGTCCAGGGCAATGAGGACCGACTCCACGACATAAAGGACGGACAGCAGCTTCTGCTGGACAGCCAGGTCGTGGTTCCAGCCGTGGGCATGCGCTACCTCAATGATGTGCTGGCCAGGTCCCCAAACCGGGACAGTGCGACGATCACGGCGCCGACGCTCTATGTCGTCGGTGATCTGGATACCATCGTCAAACCGGAGTCCCAGATCCGAGCGTCAGCATCCCATGACGGCTCGAAGTTGGTGGAGATTGAAAACGCGGGCCACTACCCGTTCTTGACCCATCCTGCTGCCTTCAATGAAAAGCTGACGGGATTCCTACGCCGCGTCCTGCGGCAGAGCGGCGAGACGGGGGCCCAAGGGAACGGGATTCCTACCTCGATTGCGAAGAGTTCGAAGCGCAAACCGCAGAAGGACCAGGCGGTCCACATCGATGCCAAGGCGAGGCTGTGACCGCGTACCGAAGAGTGATTCGAAGCTGGAGCGCCATTCGTGAATAGCATGACACAAGAAGAACTGACTGACGTCCGAACGAGGCTGCGGGAGAGCAAGATCGGTATCGGGAACTTCTTGCGTCGGGCGAGCGAAGTCTATCCGCGGAATGTTCGGCTGATCACACCCGCCCATCCCTTCGAAACGGCGTGGGGCGAGACCGTGGCAGTCCCGACTCTGATGGATTGGATGCGGCTGGCGTCCAGCTATGCTCGGCGCTACAGCGCCCTTTTCGTCGCAAGGGCGGACCCGGTAGCGGTCTACGGCGATTTGGGACCGAAATACCTCCTCCACTTCGTGGCCCTCAGTGAATTGGGTGCCATTCCCGTTCTGGTAAACGGAAGGATGCCGGTGGAGACCGCGTGTCGCTACATGAAAAAAGCCGGCGTCGTCGGTGTCTTCACCGACAGCCGTCGCAAGGCTGCATTGGAGAAGTCCCTGCAGTCAGACGTGGGTTTCGTCTACTGCGAGGAGGACTTTCGAAGAAACCCGGGCCGCGACTACGTTCCGCATCGACACCATCCGGATGACCCAGCCATCATCACCCATTCGTCAGGGACGACAGGCTTTCCCAAAGCCACACTGCACACGCATGGTGGGTTCTTCCATCCGATGA
>CAYTRQ010000463.1:0-4391 GCA_964440025.1 uncultured Polyangiaceae bacterium
AAGACAAACTGCGACAATTGATAGAGAAGAAAGTCGCACCTGCCGTAAAGCGGCACGACCACGGCCCAGGCAGCACTGCCGGGAACCTCACCATAGTCCTCCACGAGACTGTCAACAGAGCTTGGGCGGGGGGGCGACCAAGCGGTTTCAATCGCAGGGCCAATATGTTGCTCCAACAGAAACAGCCCCTGCTGAGATTCCGGTCGAAAGCAGGAGAAGAAGGGCATTGTCAACTCACTGCTGGAGGGCAGGACGCGACTGAGCGGGTAGCTGGCGCATCCGATGGTATTGTCTGTCGTGCGCACCCACAGCTCCAATGTGCTGGTGTCCAATGCTGGTACCGCATGACCAAGACCGGCACCGTCGAGCGAAGCCAGACATACCATTCCACAATTCCGCGCTCTCGACTGATGCTCTGGAAATGCCTCCACAACGTCGGGACGCTCAAAGGAACCAAGACGATGGAGGAGGTTGGAGGTCCATCCGAGGTGAGTTCGTACGTAGATTCCCGTGATCTCGCTGTTGCCATCCAACAGCCAACCGTGAAAGTAGACATGCCTCTGGTCGAGAGGCACTGCCCACTCCACGTGCGCACGGACGAATCCTGGTAGCTCACTCAGCTGGACAGCTTGAATATTCCTGGGAAGCTGAGTCGTCAGGCGGACCCTTTCGCAGACTTTCCGGCGCTCGTCGTCACGATAGGGAGCTATCGCCCGTTCGAGCGCGTCGAGCGTTCCGGAACTATCGGGCACCCCCTTGAGCCGGCACTGTCCTTCCGAGCTGGAGATGAGCAGGGTCAGCTCGGTAGGAGGGCCTTCAAGGTTCGGGACCCGACCCAACAGGACAATCCCCCAATCCAATCGCGAAGGATCTCCGACGTGATCGGCCACGTCGGGACGGCTTCCTCCCAAAACCTCAAGCCCTTCGAGCTCCAGTCGCTCGTCACCCTGGAGCACGGCGAACTCCATCGAGTCCCGGTGGGCCCCGTAGACCCATCCGGTAGCCACGAGGTCCTCTCCCACTACTGCGATGTAATCGAGCGAGCCCCGCAAGGCGGGTGACACCTTCTTCCGCATACGCTGCCAAGCCTCTCCTGTGGCGAAGAGCACCGCAAGGAACGACGGACAACTTCGTCCCGTTGCTTCAAAGAGCCAACCTGACCGGACGGCCAATTGCTGTGCTTGCGCCCGTCTCCCCGCCCACGAGCTGTCCTTGGCCCCGAAGCGTCTTGATTTTCTTCGCTCCGGGTGATGCAGTAAAAGCGCCCTTCAACTTTCCGTTCACCACAAGAAGCCCCTCGTCGAGCATGCTGAAAGCTGCGCAGCAATTAAGGCCAAGACATCCACAGCGGCAAGAACGGACCTCGGGGCGTTGGGCCTGTGGATGCTGGGAAGCTACCGGAGGTGATCCCCAGTTCCGCCTGCAGCGTCGCTTTGCTCCGGGCTTCTACATGCTGGAGGTCCAGCTCGACTTGCCTCAGGCACATGCGCAGAGTCGTATTTACGTCGACTTCGGCTCCGGTGAACAGGAAGAGACGTCAATGCCGCTCCCTCTGCGAGACGGTCGTCTCGCTAAACGCCTTCTTTGGTTGCGCCACCCCGCACGGCTCCGCTTCGATCCAACGGACTACCCAGGCAAGCTCTCTATTCATCACTTTCGAATCAAGCGTGTACCACGTTGGTTTGCGGTCTCGCGCATCAAGAAAAAGCTCCGCAAGGCAGGCGGGCTCGGGACTCACCAGGCGCTTGGGGAGAGCGACAGCGCCATTGGTCCCTGGCTACTGACCCAACCGACCGCTTTGGAAGAACTCTGGAATCACTACTCTCAGCTTTTCGAAAAGGGTTTTTCTCGAGGACCAAGCTATGACGCCTGGATTCAGCACTGCGAAGCCCCGTCCCTTCCTCGATCGACCGACGTCAAGCGCCACCTCAAGGAGTGGAGATACCTGCCCAAGATCTCGATCATCACTCCCACCTACAACACCAACTATCAGGCGCTCATGGCATGCGCCGAATCCGTTCTCAACCAAACTTATCCCCACTTCCAATGGTGCATCGCCGATGATGCCTCAACGGACCCGCAGGTGCTTCGTTTGTTGCAAGAACTGAAGAACAAGGACGAGCGCATCCACGTTTCATTCCGGGAAACCAACGGGCATATCTCCGCAGCCAGCAATACCGCCCTGGAGAACGCCACGGGCGAGTGGCTCGCTCTTCTCGATCACGATGACGTCTTGGCTCCCCACGCCCTCTATTCCGTCGTCGAAGCGCTCCAGAACCACCCCCATGCTGCCGTTGTCTACTCGGACGAGGATCGACTCGATGCTCGAGGAAGGCGTTGCTCGCCATTTTTCAAGCCAGACTGGTCTCTCGACCAGTTTTTGGGCCAGAACTACATCTGCCACCTCACCGTGATGCGACATGATCTGGTCTCTGCCGTGGGCGGGTTCCGGGAGGGGTTCGAGGGCAGTCAAGACTACGATCTTTTGCTGCGCTGCATCGCCGAGATTCACTCATCGCAAATCATCCACGTTCCCCGGATTCTGTATCATTGGCGCCAGATCGAGGACTCGACGGCGACCAACCACGACGAAAAGCCGTACGCGACGGATGCAGCACTCCGCGCTCTGAGGGAATACCTAGAAGGTCAAGCACGGCATGAAAACCGCCCCAACGCCGTCCCCCACACTACGGTTCTCCGGCCGGGGCTCTATCGCCAGCACTTCCCGGTGCCTGAACCAGCTCCCCAAGTGAGCATTCTCATTCCAACTCGAGACAACCACGATCTTCTGCGCAACTGCGTGGAGTCGCTCCTTCATCGCACCGATTATCCGCATTTCGAGATCTTGATCATCGACAACCAATCCTCCTGTCCCGAGACTCTTCGTTACCTCTCCGAGAAAGAGAGCAACACAGCAACGGCGGCTCAACAAGCTCCTCGAAAGATCCCCGAGACGAGCGCAATCGACGCGGCGCCACCGTCCATCGCGTCTCGGCTAACACGCGTGCTTCGCTATGACGCTCCCTTCAACTATTCTGCCATCAACAACTTCGCCGCTCGGCAGGCGACCGGAGAGGTACTGGTCCTGCTCAACAACGACGTGGAGGCCATCAACAGCACATGGTTGCGTGATCTAGTGAGCCACTGCATTCGCCCCGATGTTGGTTGCGTCGGAGCAAAGCTCTACTACCCCGACGAGACCATCCAACACGCCGGAGTCATCGTAGGACTCGGGGGCGTAGCGGGGCATTCACACAAGTACGCGCCTCGCCAAACTCCCGGTTACTACGCTCGCCTCTGCATTACCCACGAAGTGAGCGCGGTCACTGGCGCCGCCTTGGCGGTTCGTCGCTCTCTTTTTCACGAAGTGGGCGGCTTGGACGAGGAGAACCTCCAGGTCGCATTCAACGATGTCGATTTTTGCCTAAAAATTCGTGAGCGAGGTTATCGCAACTTGATCGTGCCCACCGCTGAACTCTATCACTACGAATCCCGTTCTCGTGGTGCCGACAATACGCAAGAGAAACAACAGCGATTTTCGGCAGAGGTCCGTACCATGCAGAAGCGCTGGGGACGTACCCTTCAGGTCGATCCCTACTACAACCCCAATCTCACACTCGACCGCGAAGACTATTCTCTCGCTGAACGCGCCTATGTAGTTCCTCACGCAGCCACTCGACGGACGCGCTGATGAGCCGATCGCACTCCGTCATGAACGCTGCTCAATGACGAGTCGGATAAATCCCCTGCATCGCAATGATATACTGCACACCTAGCCAAGGTTGCATATTTTCATGGGGGTAGGACTCTCCCGTGTTGTGAATCGTCGCTTGAGGCTGACTCGAATTGAAAGTATCGAGCTTCACGGAAGGCGAAGCACCCGATGCCGGCACATATGCTTCTGTCCGATGATTTTCATTGGGTCCCGCAAAGAACCCCTCGGCCAGGTAGGATCCGGGAGGGGGCTCATGCTCCGAACCTTCATCGGTGCTCACCTTCAAGCCGACAGTTACGGATGATTGGGCACCGTGCTCGTGCGACGGCATCTGTTGAATGTAGACGGAAGCACGCTCGACCCCTCCTCGTTCGCCAAGATGATAGGGACGATGGCCTGTTCCGACGGGAACCCGACCGCGAAGATCGGGAAGGGCAAACGTCGTCCGGCCATCGCCCCCCCAAGTAGTGCCAAGAAGACTGAAAAGCGCCGTGTTCTCGGCGATCGGCAGAAGCTGTCCCTGGCAAAAAGCCCACCCCCTGGGGGCGTAGTTTCCAGCAAATAGTCGGATCTCGGCAATTAGTGGCTCACTCATGATCTTTTATCCTTTCCAAAAAGGGTGGTTCTAGTGCCTCGGCAACTCACGTTTCGAGCGGTTTCGAAGCCCTCCCAGAAG
>CAYTRQ010000464.1:0-4386 GCA_964440025.1 uncultured Polyangiaceae bacterium
CGAGAGAAAAGTGGTCTCCCTACCGACCACTTTTATGTGGTCGCAGCACTAGATGCGATGGCGCGTCGGAATGGATTCAATATTATAGCATGAGAAAAACCCCTCGCAGTTGTGGACAGATCTCTCTCTCCGAACATTTCGAAGCTTGGGAGAGCCTCGGGATGGAGCTGGGCGATCTGCTCGAGGCCAAAATTCTCGCGGAAGTGGGAGGCGGTACGGGACGAGTCGACTTCCCCGTGGCCAACGTGATGACAACCCAGTGAGGGAGCGTCAACGTGATGGGAGCTCGATCGCTCGCCTCAGCGATCCGTGAACGCGAGGCGTTTTGAGCCACTTTCCAGTTGCCGGGACTCGTCTCTCCCCGCCTCGGCGATCCGTGAACGCGGGCGTTTTCAGCGGTCGCCACTCTGTTCGAGACGGAGCCCGGCTTCAGTCCAGTCTTTCTTGCCCCCTTCGTAGTCCATGACCTTGGTGTATCCCAAGTCCTCCAATTTCTTGGCCGCCTTGGGGGATGCGTCGCAACTCGTGCTGGCGCAGTAGACCACGATGGGTTGCTCCTTGTCGGGAAGTGCTGACCTGACGCTATCCTCGAACTCATCGTTCAGAGGAATGTTGATTGCGAGGGGAATGTGCCCCGACTCATAATCCTTGGGCTGGAGCACCTCCACGAGAGCAAAAGGAGCACTCGTTTCGATTTTTTCCTTGAGTTCCTCGGTGCTGATGGAGCGCATCTCACCCCGAGATGTTGCAAGTCCTATGCCTCGAACTTGGGCGTTGCGGAGAAGCTCCATGGGGGCGAATGTCCGATGGGGAGAGTGGGGAATTGCCCCGCGTCTGTGGAAAGCCCGAGGCGATTTCGCGCAAGAGCGAAGACGCTGTGGTAAATGGCCACAGCGCCTCGCCGTTCACTCCACTGCGGGAAGGCTCGGAAGTTGCCCGCCCTCGGAGGCGGCTTGGCCTGCGCAGGCGATGAATGTCGTCGAGTTGGGGTGAGGGGTTTCCGGACCGACGAAGCGCAGCATGCGCCGTTCAGTGGGACCACATCCGCCGAGATTCGGGTTGGTGCAGGAGCCCCAGGTACTGGGATCATCCTCGAGGCAACCGCCGTTGGGGCCTGGTAGCCCGCCGGCTGCTGGCCCTTTGATAGGATCGATATAACAGAATCCCGGCGCCTGAGCCTGCTCGTTGGGGGAACTGAAGCACTCTTGTTCGTCTTCTCCAGTCAGCTCGGCGATTTCGCACATGTTATAACTCGAACATAGTGTCGTCGCCCCAGGTTCACTGGGATCGCGGGTGCAGCGCCCACTGGCTTCGAGCTGGTCTCGCACCGTTTCCTGGATGTCGGCGGGGACGACGTTTCGTCCATTTTCTGCCTCGCAGCTCAAGTCGTCCACCGTGGCCTCCACAACACGGCAGGGTACCTGACCGTCGGTGATCGAGAGTTCTCTGGGAAGACACTGTCCCTGGAGTTCGTCGGCAAGTCGATCGACGATGGCATTGACAGCTGGATTGTAGCCAAAGTCGGGGTTTTCCTCGTCGACGATCTTGGGACAGATGGATCCGACGATGGAGTTTTTGCCAAAGTCGCGAAGCACGCGAAGAATCCTGCTTGCGGGATAGGCTTTCCCATAGCGTTGCGTCGTATCTGCCATTTGAGCGGAATCCGGAGTGGGCTTGCAGAGAGGTCGATTCTTCTCCGGGTAAGTGCCGCAATCGCAAGAGTGGTCACGCCCATCACAATCCACTTTGATGGCATCGTCACTCAGGGGGAAGATGCAACTGTACTGGAGATCGTCGTTGAGGGGATTGCCTTGGGAGTCAGGCACGGAGTTGTCGTATTCGTGCCCGTTGATGTCAGACCATCCACCGGTGCCAAGTTGGACAATGGGTGTTCCAGTGATGGGATTGGAACCGGAGCGCGGCTCGATGGACTGTTGCATGAAGGGATCGAGAGGAGGAACCGGCTTTTTACCGCAGTCGGGGTGAGGCTCCTGATCACCGGGTGGGTTGCACGCCGGAGCGCTTTCGGCCAAGTAAGGACGCCCGAGGATCACGGCCCAGCGATCGGTTCCGATCTCCTCATCCACCTGGCGTAACTCCTCGGCGGTCATGTATTCGAGCTGTTGAGGATCGTCGAGGGTCTCCTGGGTAGCGACATCCTGCCACGGCACGCCGACGATGCCCGCAAAGAAAACGCGATCCGGCGCCCGTCCAGCGAGCAAGGGGTTGGGTACGAGCTGTCCCGTTCGGGAATTGACAATGCGCGCTTTGCTCAAGGCATCGACGTAACGCTGGGTGGGATAGAGCAAGTCGATGCCAAAGCGGCGTTTGTTGTCGAAACAGCGAACGTTGGGACGGTCGAGATGCGGGGGCAGACTGGTGGGATTGTCCCGATTGCACGTATCGGTGCATCCTGCCGGTGTGGTCTGAAAACAGGAGTAGCAGCACTTGTCGTTGGGATTTTCATCGCACGCTTCACTGTTGGTTCGAAGGGTCCAGGGGGCCCCGGAGTCCGTGGAAGTCGTGGTGACCATCCAACCATTGCCCGCGTTCCTGTAGTACGAGCCACCTTCCATCGCTGAGCAATCGTCTTCGTCCGTGAGCACAACGATGGCCGTCAGGCTGCCCGACCGGAGAAACTCCTCCCTCTGAGCCAAGATGGTGTGATCCGGTCCAGTGGAAACGGTGATCGAGTTGTTCCCTACTTCTTGAAGCTCCAAACTTTTCGGTGGCGCCGGGTCGACCAGAAATCGATACCAGGATTCCAAAGGTGCCTCGAAGCCGCAGCCGGACTCACCCGCCGCAGCGACGTGGATCTCGAATTGGTCCTCCAGGTCCTCCGCGAGTTGGGTGCGATCGGCTCCGTCGGGGACTGGATTCCACTCGAGAAACCCCGTGCCATGAGGATCGGGAACCGACTCCCCCGTTGCCTCGACCGTTTCACGCACCTTGGGAATGAGGAGGGATTTGTCGAGTTTTTGGGGCGCTTCTGTTGGTGAGTTGCAGGCCTTTCCCCCGAATCCTCCCAAGGAAGAGGTGATGACCCCAATGTGGATGTCGTCGACGGGTTGGAATTCAGGAGCGAAACCGGCCCCATAGCTTGTGCAGTCCTGATTGTCGTTGCGGCGGCGATTGTTGCTCTCGTCAACGCAGTCCGGGGTGACGAGGCGTCGGACCATGATGGGAACCGCTTTTCGAAGAATTGCCTGCTTGTCCCCCATCGATACGGAATTGTCGATCACGAAGAGGAGATCGATCTGGTTGACCGCATCGTTGACAACCTGCCTCACAAAGACATTGTTTGTCGTTGGTCTCTGTTCGACAGCGGGCCGTTCGATACACCCCCCAGCGACGACGGCGCTTGCGAGCAACAGAGTGCCGAGCTGAAAGAGGCGAAACCAGGAAAGCGCTTGGTGTTTCCGCTGGTTTTGGTGGGGGCTTTGGTGGGTGTGTTTCTCGTCGCGGAAGCGTCCGCTGGAGGAACCAGACGAGAGAGAGTGCAGGAAGCGGGTGATTGGCGCTACCCAACCGCGTTGCTGACGGCGAGGGGACGAGGGAAAATCAGGCATGGCTTTCCGGGGGCTGTGCTGAAGTGGCGTTGGCGCAAGACGAAGCAGGAGCAGTTCGAGAGGGTCCAGGGAAGGGCCTGCCTACAGGAAGCAGAGAAGGGCCCACCCGCAAGAAGCGGCATCTGCTGTCTCGATCTCTGCTTGCTCGAGGATCGCTCGAACCTTCAGTTTCTTTCGCAGCTGAAGGCGTTTTCTGTTTGCAGAATTCAAAGCACGCCAACACGGAAGATTCGGAAGACGCCGATTTCTGGAGCCGACGCTTGAGCCTCCCCGGCTTCCTATCCACAGAGACTTGCCAACTCGACCTGTCACAAAGACAGGGATCTCATCGGTCAGGGGCATGGAGCTTGCTAAGGGACGCGGTTGCCCCATTGTGTTTTCATGAGCAAAGCACCTGGATACGAGAAATGGCCGGATCACGAGATCCGAGAAGAGTCAGTTGGGCAGCGGGTGACCGTACGACTGGGAGGAGAAATCTTGGCGGACTCGAGCGCCGCCATTCGATTGAACGAGGACAACTATCCGCCGCGCTACTACTTCCCCAAGAGGGACGTCCACATGGATCAATTCGAGAGAACCGAGAGCACGTCATCCTGTCCCTTCAAGGGACAGGCAAACTATTATGACGTCGTGGTGGGAGAGAAAAGGCTGCAAGACGTTGCCTGGATCTACGAGGATCCCTACGATGAACATCGCGCTCTCAAAGATCATATCGCCTTCTACGAAGAGAAGGATCCGGCTCTTCTCGTCCAGGTCGGAGGATGAGCTAGTGCTGCGACCACATAAAAGTGGTCGGTAGGGAGACCACTTTTCTCTC
>CAYTRQ010000465.1:0-4382 GCA_964440025.1 uncultured Polyangiaceae bacterium
GGACATCCCTCGATCAAGAGTTTCCACAACAAGGAGCGGGCGCCGAACTTCGCGCGATCCTCCAGCATGTGCGAGCCACCAAAGAGCGCTATTCTTTCACCGAGTACCAGCTGACTCCGAGCATCCGCGGACGTGGTGATCGACGCCACTTTCGCATCGTCGCTCAACCACTCAGCACGGAGGAGGCTCTCGACGACTCCATCCAGCTGGTGGCCGTCGACGTCACAGCTCTCGTGGGAAGTCGGCTCCGAGCAGAAGAACTCGCCTGGCAACTCGCCGAGGAGGAGGAACAGTACAGGGCAACTTTCATGGATGCCCCAGTGGGCATCGCCCACGTGGATCTCGAGGGACGCTTCCTTCAAGTCAATGAGCGACTCGTCGCACTCCTTGGATACTCCGCTGAGGAACTGCTCAACCTCGAGTTCGAAGATCTTTGCCACCCAGACGAGAACCCCGAGGAAAGCCCTCTCCTTCAAGTCAGTCGCGGGCAGTGTCACCGCCACCGTATCGATCGCCGCTATTGCCGAAAAGATGGCTCGACCCTCTGGGTCACGCTCACCGTGTCAATGCTCCGTGACCGCCAAGGGCGCCCCAAACATATGGTCGCTATCGTCGAGGACATCTCGGGCCTCGTCCAAGTCAAAGAGAACCTCGAAGAGTCCAATCGCAACAAAGACGAATTCTTGGCCGTCCTCAGCCACGAGCTCAGAAATCCACTGGCCGCGCTTCGAAGCGCCTCGGACTTGCTTTCGCTCATGAAGACGGACAACGCGGCCATGAAGAAGGTGCAGAAAACCGTAGCCCGACAAACCAGACAGATGAAACGACTGATCGACGACCTTCTCGATCTCGGCAGAATTGGGCGGGGTAAGCTCAACCTGGCCATGACCCGGACCGATCTGTCGACCATCGTTCGGGACTCGGTCGACGACCTCAAAATCCACGAAGGCGAGGCTCTTCGCATCGAAGCCGGTCTCCCGCGCGAGCCAATCTGGGTTCACGGGGATGGACAGCGTCTCGCTCAGGTCTGCCAGAATCTTCTCACCAACGCGGCCAAATACACTCCTCACGGCGGACGCATCTCCGTTTCGCTTACGGGAAAAAAGGGCTTCGCCGTACTGCGTGTCCAGGACACGGGCGTCGGCTTCGACGAAGACTTTCGAGAACGACTTTTTCGCCCCTTCGAACAGGCTCCCCAAGATCTGGCTCGTGCAGAAGGCGGCCTGGGATTGGGATTGGCGCTTGCAGCTCAGATCCTGGAGCTTCACGGAGGTCAAATCGATGCCTTCAGTGCAGGACGCGGGCAAGGTTCCGAATTCGTTGTTCACCTTCCACTCGACGCCCACAAGGAGTCGGCCCAAGAACCGCGAGTGGCATCCGAGAGATTGTCACAGCAATCCATTCTCATCATCGAGGACAATCGAGACGCAGCAGAGCTTCTAGGAATGCTCCTGGAAGCTCGAGGACACGAAGTCTCCTATTGTGAGACGGGGAGCCACGCGCTCGAGATGGCTCGAAAAGTGCGCCCCAATATTATTCTTTGCGATATCGGATTGCCCGAAATCTCAGGATACGAAATCGCACGACAACTGAGAGCCTCCGAGGAGTTCTCGAGCACGACACTGATCGCGCTTTCCGGCTATGGACGACCACGGGACAAGGAGGAGTCCCTTCAAGCGGGGTTCGATGCTCACCTCACCAAGCCAACCGACGCCGCGGAGATCGAAGCGTCGGTTGGAAATCGGCAAGCCGAAACGCCGGGCTTATCCAGTCGTCCAAAATTCAGATATCGCGGGAACTATTCATGATAGCAGAACTTGCTCGCTTGAGGTGAGCGAGAAGAGCACTTGCCTTTTCGCAGGACTCGAGAGGGGGGGCATAGCTTCGGGAGAGCGCCCAGAAAGCTTCGGAGAGCCTGTCGTCGAGACGGCGGATCAGCTGAAAGGCTTCCTCGGCGTCCGTTGTGTTTTGAAGCTTGGACCGAATCGAAATGGGGGCCTCGAAAACCCCAGCGTACTGGAGCCACGTCTTTTGAATTTCCCGCGAGGCTCCGTCATTGTACTCTTCAAGCGTCCTGGCAGCCTTCATGCGGGCATCTGCCAACGTTTTCATCATCAATCGTTTTCTCTGATCGATGCCGGGCTTTGCCGCCAGAGCCCGTAGCCCATTGGCACTGTCTCGAAGCAACCGCACGGTCTCTACCAAAACGTCTCCCAACGTCCGAAACGTCAGGCGCGGGGTCTCCTCTTCCTTCTTGTCGCTCCAAGCGTCCCGCCGAACGCTAGGCGAAGAATCGTTTGTCCCCATTTCCGGCATCCTGCGAGAGAAGCGGTGCAAACAACATGCCTGAAACCCGAGGCTGCATCCGCAATCCTGCCCATCGGGTCCCGGCAGCCAACGTCTAGCGAGACATCAGTTTGCACTCAACCGGAAATGAGAAAAAGTTAGGCCTCCGAAATAGACGAAACAAACCATTGACGAGAAAGCACCGACCTCCTTCTGGAAGCCTCACACGGGCGCTCCCCCCCGCTGCAGCTGGCCTTCGAGCGAAGAGAATGAACGGCTTTCCCCCCGTCTCTCCGTGTGCCTTCCTTGCCGATTGCGCCCCTCCCGACATCGATTGTGCCACACCAACTCCCCCGTATCTCGCACCCAGGCGACGCGGTTCAGGACGGTGAATCGAGCGAGACAAGTTGTCACAGCCGAGGCAGTTCGCCTCCTGCACCATCCTTGTCAATTGCCCCACATTTTTCCGGGGGAGAGCGGGCGGCACAGCAATCGGTTTGATCGTGCGGAGATCTGCTCCGAAAAGCCCTTTCCTAGCGGCACGGTTCCTGCTTCTTGAAAGGACGATTGTGAAATGCGGAAACTTCCGACTGGGAAACTTTACTCGGTCTTGGGAAACCCGTTGAACGCGTGAGGAGGCCGGCCCCGCTCGGACGGGGCATCGCCCTCGAAAGGAGTTGACTCTCTGCATGCATGAAACCGACGTACAGCAAGACATCGAAGCGTTGATAGCTCATCGCTCTGATCACGCGGTATCGATCTATCTCAGCGGTCGACGAACTCCGGATGAACACGATGCCTTCGAGACCCGAGTTAAAAACTCTCTGCGACAGGTTGCGGAGTTCCTTCCCGAGTCGCTTTTCAACGACTTGAAGAAACGAACCCTACGAGAGCTCCCCGAAATCGAACAAAGGGCGCAAAAGGGCTCGGGAGTCGCGATCTTCTTTTCTTCAAACGATGAATTTCGAGTCTCCCAACTTTGGTTTTCTACCGCAGATCTCAGCATCGTCGGGACACGCTATCACCTACGGCCTATCGTGGCCGCACTCAGCCTACCACTCCGCTATCGGATCCTTTCGATCAGCCTCCAATCCGTCAGGCTCTTCGAGGTCGACACCAATGGCCATCATGCGATCCAACTCGATAGCGAAACCCCACAAAGCCTCGATCAGGTGACCCTCACTCAAGAGCAACCCCCGCTCACTTTTCATGGAAACGGCCGAGGTGACGCCAGCCGCAGAGGCGACGTGGTCTTTCACGGTCACGACCATGAACAACGACGCCGGCAAGAAAACATCAAGCGATTTCTTCGCGGCGTCGCTCAAGGGGTCAAACGAGCCGTACTCTCTGACTCCCGTCCCAGAAACTCCCGGAACGTTCCTCTCATTTTACATGGTGTCCCCGAGATCACTCACCAATTCCGCCGCGAAGCGGAGCACATCGATCTTGTCCTTTCTCAGGAGGAGGTCCCCGGCAGCCCCGAACATCTGACCGAGAGCGAGCTCATTTCCCTGGCGGCGCCTCACGCTCGGCAAGCACTCGAAAAGCGAGTCGACGAAATTCGCCAGCAATTCCACGAGCTCGAGCACACGGCCAAAACGGCCTCGGGCCTCACGGATGTACTCCGCGCCGCCAGTGACGGACGCATCGAGTCACTCATGCTTTGTTCTAGCTCACCCATTTGGGGTCGCTTCGACGCCGAAGGGAGAACCGCACAGATAGAACAGGACGCCCAGGCCGATGTCGAGGATCTTCTCGATCGCGCGGCGGTGGATACTTTCCGCCAGGGAGGTTCCGTTTATCAAATCAACGAGAACCGACAGGATGCAGAGCCCGCCCTTGCCTTGCTCCGCTTCTAAAGCACATCTCACAATCTGGAAAGGCTCTGCCGGCCTTCACCCGCGGGCGGGCGACCATCGGCCTAGGAAACCGCCGGCCCTCACCCGCAGGCGAGCGAGCATCAGCGGAGCCTTTTCCAGCGCTTGGATGCGTCCCTGTTTCCGATTGGAACGTATCTCATAGCCCCTTCGAGGTGATGTGCTGAGGTTCTAGTGCCTCGGCAACTCACGTTTCGAGCGGTTTCGAAGCACTCCCAG
>CAYTRQ010000466.1:0-4362 GCA_964440025.1 uncultured Polyangiaceae bacterium
CGAGAGAAAAGTGGTCTCCCTACCGACCACTTTTATGTGGTCGCAGCACTAGTCCCGTACGGGCACGGGCTCACCTACTCGATGCTCGATTCGAGCGAGGCTTCGGAAAGATGACACGCATTCTTGAGTCAACCCAAACCCTCAAACCCCGGTCCGTATCGAATCTGCCTGTTGGATTCGACCCAATATCGTCCTACATGCCGTCCCCACCTCAACCGGTTTGCTTGGCGCCTCACTTTCCGAGTCAAGCCCCTCTGCGGAGGGTATCGTGAACTGCGCTCGCGCCACTGCGCTCGCGGCCACGGCGGCCGCGCTGGTGTCTTCCGTCACTCTGCCGGCGGTCGCTCAAAACAAGCCCTACAAAGGTGGGGAGTTGTTCAGCCAACAAAGCTATCTCTACGGACGCATGGAGATGCGGATGCGCATGGCACGGGGGAGCGGCATTCTCTCCACCTTCTTCACCTACAAAGACGGGTCCGAAGGGTCGCAGACCTTCTGGGAAGAGATCGACATCGAAGTGTTCGGCAAGGACGACGCCACCACGTGGCAGTCCAACATCATCACCGGACAGGGCACGCGCGAGACGACCGAAGCCGTGCACACGCACCCGACATCGCTCGCCGACGGCTATCACACCTACGCCCTCGAGTGGACTCCGGACTACGTCGCGTGGGAAGTCGACGGGGAGGAGATCCGGCGTGTGGAGTCGAGTCAAGTCTCCGATCTGAGCAGCCCGCAGTCGCTGCGATTCAACATCTGGGCCGCCAACATCGTAGAGTGGGTCGGCGAATTCGACACGTCGGTGCTCCCGCAGTACCAGTACGTGAATTGGATCTCGTACTCCCGCTACGAAAATGGTCAGTTCGTGCACGAATGGACGGATGACTTCAACTCGCTCGACATGTCTCGCTGGGGTCGAGCCAATTGGACGTTTGCGGAAAACCTGGCGGACTTCGATCCAAACAACGTCGTCGTGACCGACGGGACATTGGTCCTGGCTCTGACCCATCAGGGCATGACCGGCTTTTCTGGCTCGGTTCCAGTCGATCCAGGTCCCACCGAGCCGGAGCCCGGGGGCACCGGAGGTCAAGACGGAGGCGGTGGAGGAGCGGGCGCCGGGGGCACGACCGGCGGGAGCAGCGGACAAGGCGCGGGCGGGCAGTCTTCGAGCACGGGCGGAGCGAACACGGGCGGCTCTGCCTCGAGCAGTGGGGGTGCAAATGACGCGGGCGGGCAGACGAGCGCGGGCACGGGGGGTTCGGAGTCAGGTAACCCGGCGCTCGGGAGCGGCGGCACGTCGGGCAGTGGGGGTGGCGGCCCGACGACGGGCGGCGGGCCGGGAGTCGCTACGGGCGGTCAGGACCCCGAGTTTGGCGTCTCCGATCAAGAAGGGGGTTGCAGCATTCGCAGCGCCCCGGGTGCGCTCGGTCCTCGAGGAGCCTTCGTCTGGGTGGCCATCCTGCTGAGCGCTCTGAGGCGCCACCGAAAACAGCTCGTGCGCTTCCTTCACCCTTGACGGTGAAAGTGCGCTGCTCGTCGCCCATGCGAGCCAGAAAGGAATACACGTTCGGGACCCAAGCTGGCTCATCCGCCGAACTGCGGTCGGCTCGCGAGCGAGACGAAACCAGCAAGAAAAGGACCGCAGGGCCGGATCATGGCGCTAGCGCGCGCGGGCCGTAGCCTCGTCCACGCCGACGACGGACCCAACCGGCGCCCAGCATCAAAGCCAGAGCGAGCCCACTCCAGGGTGTGCGCTTCCTGCTGCTCCCAATCGCGCAACCGTTCTGGCTCCCTGGATCAGTGGTCATCGGGCCCGCAGGATCCCCACCTGCGCCGGGCGTGCTCCCGGGATCGGATCCCTGCGCTTGCCCGCCTGACGACACGGCGCTGCCCCCGGCTCCGGAAGAAGTGGATAAACCTCCTGTTCCTTCTGAATTCCCGGGCACCGCTCCCGTGCCCCCCGCCCCCGATTCAGTGGGTGAGTCCGGCATTCCGCCCGCACCTGATGCTGGCGCTCCGCCGTCGGATGGGACTCCAGTCGCCGCCCCTCCCGTCCCGTCGGACCCACCAGTGCCATCAGGTGGGTCCACTGGGCCGCCGCCCTCCGGGTCCATCGGCGCGGCACCCGCGGGACCAGTGGCATCGTCCGTGGTCAGCGAAATGATAGCGTAACCGTCAATGAAGTTGACGTTCTCGGGCATGTGAGTCGACAAACCCTTTGGCGAGTCCCACTCGCCGGTCAGCCAGCCTTCAGGCAAGGTGCTGCCCGCGAAGTCTTCCCGCCACTGTAGGGTGAACTCGCCGTCCTCGTACGACGAGTACTGCACCCAGTTGATGTATTCGTGGACCGGAAGGATCGCTTCGGAGAAGTTCCCGCCGAACGTCGAGTCGCCTGGCCACACGTTGAAGTGAATCTGCATTCCTTCCGCGGCGTTGTCTCTGAACGCTGTGGAGTCTTCCCCGGTCTCACGGCGGAGTTCGGTCCCATCCACGAACCACGCGACGTAGTCCGGAGTCCATTCGAAAGCGTAGGTATGAAACCCAGTGCACCACCCCCCGTCCGTTCCGCTGGAATCGGTGTGGCTCGCTTCTGGCAGGCCGTAAAGTGCGTTGGTTTTCAGTTCGCAGTCGGCCCAAACGGTCTCCAGATCTAGCTCGTTCCAGAACACGTCGTCCATCTCGGAAAGGTCCTTCCACAGGAAGAACGAGCTGACGACACCATCGCCCCCTGCGAACTGTACCCGAGCTTCAAAGCGACCAAAGGAATACGAGTCCGAGGTGTAGAGTTCTGCGCTGCTGGTTGCGTGTGCCGCCGTGCTGACCGTAATGGTGCCGGCTGCGCATAGAAGCGCGAGCAGGGATGTGTTGATTGATGTGAAAGGATTCCTCATAGTTTGACTCTCCGAGCTTCCGGGAGCGACGCCGCGGAACGCGCGGTGGCGAGGCCGCTCCCGCCTCGATGAGTGAAGTTATTGATGCAGCTCTCCGGGTCTTCGCGTTTTTTGAGGAAAGTAGTTCGTCCAGTCCATCAAGCGCCACGACGTCCCACTCAGCCCGAGGACGTCAGCCCAAGGACGTCCCACTCAGGCCGGTGACGTCAGCCCAAAGACGTCCCACTCCGGTGACGTCAGCCCGAGGACGTCATCGGGCTGATGACGTCGGCACCGCGGGTCCATTTCCGTCTCTTGGTTCCCTGCGCGGCCCAGCGCTCGAGTTCAAACGTTCAGTACCGTCGACCGGCTATGGATCTTGGAGGCAGCTGGCATGAGTGGAAACGCGGGCGCCGTTCGACAGGCGAGGTGCGGCGGAGCGAGGCGTGGAGTCACTGTACTCCTGATGCATTTGTTCTCGGCGCCCCTGGGAGAAAAAAGCTCGGGGAGCGCAGCCCAACTCGGCTTGGAACGCGCGGTGTGCCTGTGAATAGGAACCAAATCCTGCTTCCTGTGCGCAGTGCAACCAGGTGTGCTGCCCACCCTCGACCCGGTGAATGAAGTTCAACAATCGCAGCCGCGTGCGGTAGCGCACGAACGTGATGCCGAGGTCTCGGTGGACTTGGCGGCTCACCTCGGACTCGTTGTATTGCATGTCGGCACACAGGCGTCGCAATCCCAGTTCCGGCGCCCGGGACAAGGCCTGCATGACCCTGCGAGTCAGTACGTGGGGTTTGCTCGATAAAACACCCTTGCTGCGAATCACCCAGTGGGCGTGTTCCCACAACTCAGCGCATTGTCCCTCGCTGTCATGCCTCTCCACGGCTTGTTCGGCATGGCGCAGCACCGCGCGGAAGTGCTCAGGCGAAAGCCGCGCTCGCGTCGGTACGATGCATCCGTTCGCGGTCTGCCCCAAAATGCTCAGCGAGAGGTCCGGAACCATCCCAGCTGCGAACAGATAGAGGTCAGAAGAAGAGTTGAGCAGGACGTGATCTTGCCCAGCGGGAAACACGATGAGTTCGCCCGCAGACAGCTCGACGCGACTTTCGCCGATCCCGAAGACAGCCGAGCCGCACGCTACGATGTTGAGTTCCGGCTCTGCATGAAAGTGCCGAGGGCGTCGACCACCCATCGACGCACAGTGCTTCCAAACAAAGGCACTTGCGCCATGCGGTAGGAAGGGTTGGTGCAGGGCTGTGGCTGCCGGAGGCATTTTTCCGAGTCGAGAGATAGGGCGAAGGGTAGCAGCGAACAAGCAGGGCGTCCCGGAACCGGCCCGAACTGGACAGGGAATCAACCGCGCGGCTTACGTTTTCGCCGCCTGCGTCCGTTGCCCGAGGGCCTTGTTGCCGATTTTTGTCACGATCGACTTTCGCCCGACCTAGTGCTGCGACCACATAAAAGTGGTCGGTAGGGAGACCACTTTTCTCTC
>CAYTRQ010000467.1:0-4346 GCA_964440025.1 uncultured Polyangiaceae bacterium
ACCACTGGAGAGCTGCGCCTCGACAGCGGTAGCCTCCAGGCCACCCGGCAGCACAAGCGGAGTGAGCCGGCGAGCAGCGACGAGCCCCCTTTCTTCGCACTGGGGCCGGTAGGGACAGACGACCGTCACGCCATGGCCAAGGGATCTCAGCGAGCGGACAAGGCCGGCGACTGCGTCTGCCTCGGGGGAATCCATGAGATACGGCGCGAATGCGACAGTGGCGTGCAAAATGTCCATGAGAGGCGACCGTCTACCACAGGGCGCTCGGACAGGATATCTGCCGCTCCCCCAATCGGACACGCTCTTTCGCGCGACAAGAACTGCTCTGGCCAATTGTCCTCTTTTTGGCCACCGCATACTGTACGACAGCACTCCATGCAGCCTAAAAAGCGGAGTCGCTCTCCCTCTCCCGGGGGGCAGGCGTCCGGGCGCTTTTCGAGCTGGGAACTCGCTCGATCCCGAACCAAGATGGCGCCTCGTCGCCGACCCGCCAGTCAATCAGCGAGCTAGCCTGGTTCCCGTCTACAAAAGGCGCTTCGTCGCCCGCCCCTTCGGGGCAAGGGCGGGCGACTCCGCTCTATCGCCTGTACTATGACGCTGAACCCCTCATTGCTTGTTGGTTCGCATCCTTTTCGGATGCGAACTAGCCTGACGCTCCGTCCTTTCCGCACTTCCCAGACCCAACGACATGAACGAGTTGATTCAAAAAGCCGCCATTCTCCAAGAGGCTCTCCCCTATATCCAGCGGTTTCACGGCCGGGTCTTCGTCGTGAAATACGGTGGACATGCCATGATCGACGAAGCGCTCAAGCAGTCCTTCGCCCGAGACGTTGCACTCCTCCGGTATGTGGGGATCCAAGTCGTCGTGGTTCACGGCGGAGGACCACAAATTAGCCGCACTTTGGACCAAATGGGCATCGAGTCCACCTTCAGCGGAGGACATCGCGTCACCGATGATGCCACCATGGATGTGGTAGAAATGGTACTAGGAGGTCAAATCAATTCGGACATCGTCGGTCTCGTCTCCGAGCATGGGGGACGCGCCGTCGGACTCAGTGGCAAGGATGCCCAACTCATGACCGCCGGGCGCAAGGCGCCCATTTCGGCGGCTGGGCAGCAAGGCGAAAGCCTGACGGTCGATCTGGGTCGAGTGGGAGAAATTCGCACGATCCGCCCTGCTCTTCTCCAAGACCTTCTCGAGCGCGGCTACGTTCCCATCGTCGCTCCCATCGCGAAATCCCATTCGGGGGAAGCCCTGAACGTCAATGCCGACACGGCCGCAAGTCAAATAGCCATAGCTCTTGGCGCGGCTAAGCTCATGCTGATGACCGATGTAGCTGGGGTCAAAAACGACCACGGGGAGCTCGTCCGATCATTGGGCGCTCAACAAGCCAGAAAGCTGATCGACGAGGGGATCATCGCCGGTGGGATGATCCCCAAGGTTGATTGTGCTCTGGCAGCCGTAGCGGGAGGCGTCGAGAAAGTTCACATCATCGACGGCAGAACATTGCACGCGTTGCTCCTCGAGATCTTCACCCATCAGGGTGTCGGCACCGAGATCCAACAACTCGACGAAGGATGAAAGGCTCTCCAAAGTGGGGTGAGCGCGCCATGGCACAGTATCCGGCGCCGCAGGCCCCCGTTCGCCCAGCGCAGATCCCCGAAGACGCGATCCTGCGATTGCTGCGTGTTCCTCCTGAGTCTGCTGGAATGCGCCTCGACCGATTCATTTCGACCCAGCTGCGCGCTACGAGCCGCACTCGCGCGCGGGAAATCGCGATTGCTTCGGCCTACTCGGTCACCGGCGAAAAGCTTCGTCCGTCGAAGCGCGTGCGTGGAGACGATCGGGTCGCCCTTTGGCGTCCCGCGCTCGACGAGGCCCCTCCCCCAAACGCTATTGCCATTCTCTACGAAGACGCCCATCTTCTGGCAGTCGACAAACCGCCACTGATGACCGTGCATCCCACGGCTCGTCATCATAGATACACTGTCGTTAAAGAGCTCGAGGCAAACCGTCCGGGCGAGTACCTATCCCTCATTCATCGCCTGGATAGAGAAACCAGTGGAGTCCTCCTCGTTGCCCGTTCGAAGGAAGCGGATCGTGAATTCAAGATTCGGATTGAACGTCGCTCTCTGCTCGATTCACGAGCAGCAATGGGAGAGCGAGTCGTCAACCAAGCGGACAAAATCTATCTCGCAATCACTTGGGGAGTGCCTCCGGAAGGACTCGTCGACGCGCCGCTCGCCGCGGATCCAAGTCCGCTTCGCGTCAAAATGCGAGTCACCGACAACGGGGGGTTGCCTTCACGAACGCGATTGACTGTGCTCGCTCAGGTTGCTGGCTATGCTCTGGTGCGCTGCGAGCTCTTTACTGGTCGCCAACATCAAATCCGAGTGCACCTAGCCCATTTAGGAACCCCTATCGTTGGAGACAAGCTCTACGGACCGAGCGAAGATCTCCTCGCCCGGGCAGCCGACAAGGAGTTGACGTCGAACGACCTCGAGTTGCTCGAGCTTCCTCGGCACGCACTCCACGCTCACCAATATCAACTCACCCATTGTATGACTGGAGAGCACCTCCTCATTTCTTCCCCGCTCCCCCCTGATCTGAGGGAGTTCTGGCACCGGCAGGGTGGAACAATCCCCCCGGGCCTCTGAATGAATTCCCAGCGAAAAAAGGGCGCTCTCTCTGCTCCACGTTGACGGAACATGAGGAGAGCGATAACTCCCCCTCCTCATGCCCATCCGTCGCGCTCTTCTTTCCGTTTCCGACAAAACTGGCCTAGTCAGCTTCGCCCGCGCGCTAGCGTCCCGAGGGGTCCAACTCCTTTCGACAGGAGGCACTTTTACCGCTTTGAAACAGGCGGATATCCAGGTGACGGCAGTCGAAGAGTATACTGGATCGCCAGAGGTCATGGCAGGTCGTGTAAAAACGCTTCATCCCATGATTCACGGCGGGATCCTTGCCCGTGAAGGCACCGATGACGCTGATCTTGAAAAGCTATCGGCCAACTTCATCGATCTGGTGGTCGTCAATCTTTATCCCTTCGAGCAAACTCTCAACAATCCCGAAGCAAGCTTCGAAGAGCTCATCGAAAAGATCGATATCGGCGGCCCCAGCATGGTGCGAAGCGCCGCCAAGAACCACTCACGTGTCACCATAGTCTGCGATCCTGCCGATTACGACAGCGTCCTGGAAGAGATTGAACAGTCCGGTGAGATTTCAATGAGCCGACGCAAACAACTCGCCGGGAAAGCCTTCGCTCAGACCGCGGCATACGATGCCGCCATCAGCGCGTGGTTGACCGGGCTCGAAGAACGCGACGGATTTCCCAGAAGCCTTACCTTGCCTCTCCGCAAAGGCTATGGCTTGCGCTACGGCGAAAATCCGCATCAGAAGGCCGCTTTCTACGTCGAACGGAACGCACCTCCGGGAAGTTTAGCACGCGCCGAAAGCCTTGGCACCGGTGCCAAAGAGCTCAGCTTCAACAACCTCGTGGATGCAAGCGCAGCCCTCGACGCGGTCAGAGAGCTACGCGAGCCTGGCGCTGTCGTCATCAAGCATGCTTGCCCCTGTGGAGCCGCAACGGCACCCTCGCTGCAAGCTGCCTACCAAGCTGCCCGTGAGGCAGATCCCGTGAGCGCCTTTGGTGGTATCGTTGCGCTCAATCGAAGCGTGGACACTGAAACTGCACGGATCCTGACGGAAACATTCCTCGAATGTGTCGTCGCGCCAAGCTACGAAGCAGGCGCTCTCGAGCTCCTGCGCGAAAAGAAGAATCTCCGCGTACTGGCAACCGGACAATGGCTCGAGGCCAACCATTATGCGCTTTCCGCCAAAGGAATCGGCGGCGGCTACGTTGTCCAGGAACGAGATAGAACCGCCCAGGGAGAAGTTCAAAACGGCAAAACCGTGACCAAAGAGACGCCGAGCCCCTCTCAAGTGGCGGCCATGGAATTCGCGTGGGCTCTCTGCAAGCACGTGCGGAGCAACGCCATCCTCCTGGCTCGAGAAGTCAATCCTTCCGTGTTTGCCACGGTGGGTGTGGGGGGCGGCCAGACATCTCGCGTGAGCGCGGTCAAGATCGCCTGCGAACAGGCCGGCCCCTTAGCTCGTGGAGCCGTCATGGCTTCCGACGCATTTTTCCCCTTCCCGGACGGGCTCGAAGCGGCCGCCTCCCATGGAATCGCAGCGGTCGCTCAACCGGGTGGAAGCAAGAAGGATCAAGACGTCATCGCCGCAGCCGACCGGTTGGGCGTAGCCATGGTCATGACAGGACAACGTCACTTCCGTCACTAGTGCTGCGACCACATAAAAGTGGTCGGTAGGGAGACCACTTTTCTCT
>CAYTRQ010000468.1:0-4339 GCA_964440025.1 uncultured Polyangiaceae bacterium
AATGATTTCGAGAGAAAAGTGGTCTCCCTACCGACCACTTTTATGTGGTCGCAGTACTAGTAGATGTTGAACTGTCCAAGACGGCCCGCAAGCAACTTGCCAAGGTGCCTCCCCACATTCTGCGAAAGTTCGCATTATGGGAGGATTTGGTTCGAAACGAGGGGTTGGAAGCGGCACGGGCGATTCGGGGATACCGGGACCATGCCTTGCTTGGGGACTGGGAAGGATACCGAGCGGTCCGGCTGAGCCAGGCGTACCGGGCGATTTACATTGTCCGAGAGGATGGAGCCGTTGAAACGGTCTACGTGGAAGAGGTGAACAAGCATGACTACTAGGCAACCTAAGAAGGCGAAGGATTCGGGGAAGAAGTTTCTCGAGAAGTTAATGGGCGGTCCCCTTTCCCTCGGCGGAGCTCTCTCGGCACTGCGAGAGTCAGAGAGTGAAAGCCTGGCGGTCTTCGCAGAACGTCTGGGCGTTTCTCGGTCACACCTAAGCGACATCGAGCATGGCCGCCGGTCAGTGAGTCCGGAGCGAGCTTCTCGATTTGCTCAGGCGCTTGGGCAGAGTGAAGCTCAGTTCGTTCGGTTGGCGTTGCAAGATCAGGTTCGTAGTGCGGGCTTGAAGTTGCGCGTAGACGTTCACGCCGCATAGGTCGCCTGCCGCCCAACACCCGCTGAGCCTGGCCGCAGACTCGTGGGTTGTTGCTTCGCTGCAGAGGTTTTCGCACGGCCCTTTGTTCTTCCTATCATACGGAAGGGGGCCGGTTTGGGTGAACAGCGGAGGTCTGTTGCGGCAGGTACGTTGATATAACACGACCCGTCAAGTCTTGGCGCTTCGTTTCGTTCGCTGGGCTCGTCACGCGGTGTCACTGATCGGAGCGGCCCACTCTTTCATCATCTTTTTCTGCCGCTGCACGATTCGGGGTGGGTGGCGGTACTGCCAAGCGGTCTCCACCAAGGCTCTTCACAAGTGAGCGTTGCCGGCCTTCGTGATGGCTCCTTGTCGTCGCGGCAGGCGTCGGACCGGTCAGTCCTTCGACAGAGCCATTGTCTTCCGCAGCGCCGGCTCGAAGGCTGCAGCAGCCAGTGCAGCGGCCACTGCTGGGTCGGATGGGGCGATTCGTCGAAGGGCGTGGGCTGCGCGAGCCCGGTCTCCCGTGGCTGGGTCGCTCATGGCGCCCAGAAGAGCCAACAACGCCGGCACGGCAGCGGACGCCCGAGGGCCCAGGGCGCCCAGAGCGTCGATCACATGGTAGCGGATATGGATCTCCGAGTTGCCGATCAGGTCGATCGCCCCCGCGATCGCAGCGTCCACATCGTCCAACGCGATCAGGGTCGTCACCGCGTAGCAGCGGTTGTCCAGGTGATCGTCCTTCAGCAGCGGCCGTACCTGAGATGCCCACGACCTGGCGGCGCCTCCGAGCAGCGCCAGTCCTGCCAACGCCCGCTTACGCCAGTGGAAGAACGGATCCTCCAGGCCCTTCAACAGCACAGGTAGGGCTGCTGCGGTGGCTTCCGGAGTACAGATTCGAGCCAGCGTGCAGGCGACGTCGAGGTCGTCATCCCCCATGCGCTTGATCAACGCGGGCACGGCAGCGGCCGCCTTCTGGCCCAGCATTCCCAAGACCATGGGCACCATGGACCGGTCGAGCGAGCACACGAGGTGTGGCACGGCCGGCTCGCCGATGCACACCAAGAGCTTGGCAGGAATGCGCAACCGCAGGGACATGTTGATCATCAGCTCGCGTACGAGCTGGTCGACAACGTCTCCGGTTCGCTCGGGGTCGCGGACGTGCAGCGCGTACGCGGCGGCACATCGCGTGAACTGGTCCTCGGCACCTCTCATCGCCTTGTCGAGGATGATCGCAATGGCCGCATCGTCGAGCTGCCCCGTCTTCGATTTTTTGGGCTTCTTCCCAGTTGCCCGCTGCGCGAACGAGTGAGTCTGGTGGGGCAGTCCCTTGGCGTGGGTGCCAGACAAGACCCGCGTGGCGAGGTCCCGCGCAAGATCGAGGACCGCTTCAGTCTGCCTGGGGTTATTTGATATCATCGCTGCCTCCCGTCCGCACCTTTAGGGCTTCGTGTAGAAGAACCGCTGGACATGCGGCGTGAAGAGTTGGCCGTAGATGCTCATGAGCATGCCCACCGCAGGTCGAGGATCAGTATTCGACGTACGAACGTGGGTGTCGACCTCCCTCCGAACCACAACCTCGACCGTGCCGTCTGCAGGCACATCGAAGCCCGTAAAGTCGAAGATGTAGCCGGTCCCCGTGAAGGACACGTCGGTGACGCTGGTGGCGGGCGAACCATTGACCTCGACATGCGAGGGCTTCACCAACTCGGGCACGACTCGAATCATGAACGCGAGACGGATGGTGGACCAGCTGCCATCGAAGTTGGGAATCGTGTAGAGGACGAGTTCTGGCATCCTGGCCTCGAAGGCCGTCTGGGTGGTGCGCCACGCTCGAAGGATCTGGTCGATGTGGCCGTGCCAGGCCCAAAAGATGGGGTCGCGCATTGAAGTCCTCGGATCGCCCATGTCACCGCTGGCCGCGACGTGTCCGAGGGCGTGATAGTTCACGCGGTAGTCGTCCCGATACCAGCCCGACTCGATCGACTCGCCAAGCTCGCGAAGCGAATAGTCGCCCAGCTCCGTCTTGGTCGAAGCCGAACACGTGGTCCCGCCTCCTCCGTCGAAGTCGACCGGACATCCGGCAGCGAACCATGGATCCGCATCGGTTCCCCCTTCCACGGTGTACCAGGATGGTAGGCTGGCTACGCCCCCGTAATTGAATTCGGGTAAAGGAGGAATGCCGGCGACCGCGGTGACCGTGTCCGCACGCAATACGTACCCGGCGGTGACGAACTGGGAGGTCGTCCCTCGTCCGTCACTGGCCGTGCGCAGGTCGTACTCGCCAAGGGTGCCGTGGTCGAGGTCGCTCGCAGTCAGTTCGAGGGTGATTAGCCCCTGCCGCTCCGAGAAGCCCGGCGCCGGCGCGGGGCTGGTGGTGGGGTGCTGACGCGAGCGCGGTACCGGGGCAGTTGCCCAGGCGACAGTGGGGTCCCAAACAGGGAGCGCCGGATAGCCGAACTCCTGCCGCCACAGATTAAAGTACTCCAGCTGACTGGTATGCCACGCCAGGAACAGATCTCCACGCCGGGCGGTCGCATCGTCGAAAGCGTAAACCGAATGCCAGTTTCCATGGTATTCCATCAGCAGGTCGTCGCTGTAGAACTTCTCGGCTTTCTCATCGCGGACAACCTCGAATTCCAGGGTGGCGCTCTCCATCCCGGCCGAAGTGACGACGAAGACTTGGATCTGGTGCGGTGTGGTGGGCAGGCTCGTCTCCCGCCAGACCAGGTTCAACTCGTTCTGCTGATAGTCGCTCGTCGTCATCGCGATCGGCAGAGCGTCCTTGTGGATCCACTCCCGGAGATGGCTCCCCGACACGATCCAGATCGGACCACCCGTGACGCCACCCGGAGTCGTCACCGTAAAGCCAACCCGCACGCGCTCTCCGACGTTCACCGCCTGTACGCCGGTGAGCGTCGTTCCTTGATCATCTGTGATTTGAACAGCCAAGCGCACCCTCCTCGCGCCCTTCACATAAACCCAATCCTCTCTTTTAGGGGTTACGGTCAGGCGGGTCAAGAGAAAGAATGAGGATCACTGGTGCGAGGCCCCCCCTCACTCTTTCCGACTCACTCTTTCCGAAGCTACCGCGCGCAAGCGCGGGGCGTTGTGTCGTCCCCGTGCATGACCGCACGCGTATGACCGGAAGGTCGAAGCTGGATCTCTCACTTTGTGCGTTCTCTGGGTCTTCAAGTGCTCCGTTGCGATGGTCCAGCTTCTCGCTTCGCCACCGTATATCCCGCGTGACTCTCAAACTTCTAGATACCGTCGTCCTGACTCGCGACTGACTCGAAAGCAGCCTCCGCCGCGGTGACGTGGGCGCGGTTGTCGAGATCGATGACGATGCATACGAAATTGAGTTCGTAGCAGGTTCTGGTGAGACCCACGCCTTGCTCACCTTGTCGTAAGCCGACTCGCCGTGATATGCGACGACAACAACCGGAAGCCACTCTGCCGACTGCACTTCAATCGATCGCAGAAGTACGTTGGCCTCTTCGACGATTAGAAGAAGGAAACCAGTCATGCTCTGGACAAGGTGTCAGACCTGTACCGATTCTCCGAGGATCTACGAGCGGCAGCCGGGAGATACGCCCACGATAGTCAGGCCCAAGCCCAAACCGTAGACTAGTGGGGGGGGCCCCAAAAAAAGTTGTGGACAACACCCCCAGTTGTTTGGTGGGGGCGAGAGTAATAAACGAGAAACAGA
>CAYTRQ010000469.1:0-4327 GCA_964440025.1 uncultured Polyangiaceae bacterium
TTGAGGCAAAAACCAGCGAGAGGAGCGGCTTCGGCAACCCCTCACCCCAAAGGGGTTGCCGAAAAAGCGGGATTTCGCGCCGAGAACTAGCCTAAAACGCCGAAGACGGAGCACCTTTTCCTTCAAAAGCACCGGCCCACGCTCACCCACGAGGGGGCGTGGTCGAAGGCACCACCCACGCTCACCCACGAGGCGGGTGAGACGAGCCTCGGCGGAGCCTTGTCGTGCGCTTTGCTCGACGTGCCAGGTGCCCTATTGGAGCGTAGCTCGAAAGCCCCTTCGGGATGACGGCTTGAGTTTTAGACCGCCTACATGTGCGCGTCGATGCGTCGAACTTCCTCGTGAGTCCGCTCCTGCTCGGGAAGAATTTGGTGTTTCACAAAGTCCCCTTCAGTGCTCGAAAGTCGTGCAATGTCTCGATGGTACTCGTGACGACGATATTCTTCTCCTTCTTCCAGGGCGGAAACGGCCGCCGACTGTCCCAACATCGTTGCTCCTCCTTCGAGCATTTTTGCGAAACTCCCCCAAACCCCAGAACTACTAGATGGCGCTCCTCCCAACGAGCGAATTCGGGCCGCCAACAAGTCGACTCGTCGTCGATGGGACTCTTGAAGTGAACTCAGCTGAGCCACTACAGATGGATCAACTACGCTTTTGATGCATTGAGAGTAAGTTTCCACAGCAGAAAGCTCTTCCCGCAGAAACGCATTGAGTTGTTTTACGTCGCGCTCGGCTGTATTGGTCATATCGATTCTCCTTGCCGACAAGATGCGGCAATGCACGTGCCAATGATCTCGACTCAACAGCAGTGCTTGTTTCGAGCACGCCGGATGACCATTCACAATGGGCGCGCAACCCAACCTTCCTTCTTTGTCGCGAACTCGATCGAGACAACGTCGCCTCGATCGCTTCCCGAGACGCGAGGCGAAATGTCACACCTCAATCTGGAACCACGAGATTTCCTCCGTGAGTCGGCTCGGAGTCATGGGGCCGTTGCCAATTCTGCCGCGAGGCAACAACCGCTGTCACGAACCCGCATCCTGTTACTCCTTTTTTATTCCGTTTGCTGGACCTTCGCTATATTTGTCTCCGGTTGCTCCTCCACTCAAGAGCCAAGACCCCAAATTCCAATCACCCATCCATCACGTCTTTGCTACGAGCCGTTAGACGCTCCCTGCCGCTCTTCACAAGAGGCAGAAGCACTCCTGCGTTCGACGAACCTTGAAATCATCGACGCTCGGGACACTCCTGCGGGTGTCCAAGGTGCCTGGCAACTGACTCTGCGCACGAGCGAAGGAATCAAATTCCGCGCCAAGTGGCGCGACACGAAAACCAAGAATATCGCGGCATTGCCAAGTGACCCACGTCGCGAAGTCGTCGCGTACCACGTCCAAAAGCTTCTTCTCGATCCCCAAGAGTACGTAGTTCCTCCCTCCGCAGCACACTGCTTTCCTTTGAAGGAGTACAAACTTCGGGTTGAACCGGCGAAACCAACATGGTCCGAGATCAATTGCGTGTTCGGATTTCTGTCCTATTGGCTGACCGACACCTCCTCGATTGAGGAAGTACCGTTGGACTCAGACTCCCCAACAACCAGCTCTCGAAACGGCAATCGTCTCTTCTTCCTGGATCGATTCAACATCGATAAACTCTATGCACGCAAAGTCGCACGACTCAACCTGATCACCTACATCATCGAGCATGGTGATCCTTCACCCAGCCAATTCTTGGTTTCTACAGAACCGTTCCATGCCTGGTCCGTCGACCACAGTGTTTCACTCACTTCGATGAAGAACCCACTAGCCCTATTCAAAGAGGACTGGTCGTTCTTGTTGGTCCCCAGAATCACGGAAAAACTTGCAAGAAGAATCCTCGATTTGACACGACGAGATATCAATCAACTGGCACTTCTGGAATCCTATCGCATCACGAGGCACGGCCAAATCGTCTCACAACCCCTCTCAGATGCGTCCAGGACACTCGCGCATTATGAGAGTCTTCCAGGTGTTCGTTTTCGCAACGGGCGCCTCGAAATTGGCGCAACCCAGAAGGAACGACGTCTCATCTGGCTCAAGATCCAAAATCTCCAAAGACAACTCACTTCAAGAAAACTCGGAGCCCATCTATGATCGACTGCCGCTACGAATTTTTCTCGCCTACGCCAAAGGATGGCTTGTGAAGATCGCTGCCATCGACATCGGGACCAACTCCATTCACATGGTTCTCGTCGAAGCGCAGCATCATCGCTCTTTGCAGGTGCTCGACAAAGAGAAGTACATGGTCAAGTTGGGGCGCGATCTATTTGGCAGTCATCGTCTCACGGAGCGCGCCTTTCGAGACGGCCTAGATGCTGTCCGAAAATGCGCCAAGCTCGCGGAAGGAGCCGGGGCAAATCAAGTACTTACCGTGGCAACGAGTGCTACGCGCGAGGCACGAAACGGCAGTCTATTTCTCCGAGCTGTCCAGAGAGAAACCGGATTGAGACCTCGCGTCATCAGCGGCACAGAGGAAGGACACCTGATCTTTCGGGCCGTCAGAGATGCGATCGAAATAACAGAGCAGGATGTTCTTGTCCTTGATATTGGTGGCGGGAGCGTGGAGGTGGTTGTAGGAAATCGCGATCGCATTCAACTTGCCGAAACGATGCGCCTCGGCGTACAGCGCTTGCTCGACAAACAGCCCAACGCCTCTGCGCTATCTTCCCAGCAGCACCATGAGTTACGCGGCTACATCCACGGGGTTGCTAGCTCGGTCATCGCTGAAGCCCAAAAGCTCGAACCGAGTCGCATCATCGGAACATCAGGAACTATTAAAACGCTGTGTGAAACTGCACACCTCAACAACGGAGGAGAGGAATGGCGAACGAGCAATGCGCAAAAGGTCACTCTGGAGGAGTTAAAAAGGCTTTCCAAAGTCTTGACCTCGAAGGACGAATCGGAGCGTCGAGACATCGACGGAATTGACCCCGAGCGAACAGATACAATCCACCTCGGTAGCGTGCTTCTCGTGGAAATCCTGAGCCTGCTTCAACACGAGGAACTGACAATTTGCGAAGCGTCTCTGAGAGAGGGAGTCATCCTCGATCACCTCGCTCGACATCGATTGTTATACGACGTTTCCACAACGGGGAGCGTGCGCCGTGCCAAGGTGGTCGAGCTCGCGCGCCGCTATGAGCGGGACGATCCCCATGAGCGTCACGTCGCTCGAATAGCACTCCAAATTTTCGACGAAACGGCCGAGGTTCACGCTCTCGGTGCATTTGCCCGAGAGATCCTCGAATACGCTGCCCTACTCCATGATATCGGCCAACAGATCAGCTTTCGTAAAAGACACAAACATTCCCTTTATATCATACGAAACTCGGAACTGAGTGGCTTCACCGACGAGGAGATCGAGCTTCTTGCTCTCGTCGCTCGGTATCATCGACGAGCTCAACCGACAAAGAAACACAAGAGCTTCAAAAAGCTATCCGGCTTCCAACGCTCTCTCGTCCGCGTGCTATCAAGCATCTTGAGGGTCGCCAAGGGACTTGATCGCGGTCAAAATCAGTTAGTCAAAAAGGTACACTGCCACGTCACGCAAAAAAACGTACAGATCCTCGTCCACGGCGCCGGCGATTTGGAGCTCGAGCTCGGCGCCGCCCGGCGTCGCACTTCATCCCTAGAAAAGGCTCTCCGCCGAACTCTCGAGATCGAACATAGTTCCTGATTTTTCATTTCTTTGTCCGCCCTCTCCCGTAGGCAAGCGTCCGCACAACCTCTGGGGGCAGGCTCTTGAGATGCGTTCTACTCCTCCTCGACGAGTTGCTCTGCCACAACACCGGTACACTCATCGCTACAAGCCGGGGTCTTCCCATCGCAGACGAGGTCGTCGATGCATTGCTCGCAATCGCGAGCCATTTGCTCGAACTCACTTCGAGTTTCGCTTTGCCCCTCACAGTGGTCCATACAGTTTTCAGGGTCGAGCGAGGCATCGATGCATTCGGCGTACTTTTCGCAAATATCGTCACAATCGTAGATGAGTTCCGAGCCACTGCATCCCGAAAGCGCAAAGAGTATCGGGAGTACAAGCGACCACGGATTCCGCAAACAAACCATGGCCGTTTGGGCTGCATTTTATGTGCCAGACAGAACTCACTATTGGGTCTTCAATGCCCCATCACGCCGCTGTATGAACTTCACAAATCAATGCCCTTGAAAAGCGATGGTCGAGGCGCCCCTCTTCAAGCCCTTACCTTCGGAACAAATCAGCACGGTCCATGGGTGCGCTGTTTGGACTAGTGCTGCGACCACATAAAAGTGGTCGGTAGGGAGACCACTTTTCTCTC
>CAYTRQ010000470.1:0-4296 GCA_964440025.1 uncultured Polyangiaceae bacterium
GCGGCTCTTTTCGCTCAATGGCTGCTGCCGGCTCGACGACAGGAGTTGAGTGCCCTGATGGATCCGAAGGGGGACGGTCTTTGGTTGGTTGGGGTTTTGGGCTCGGGGCTATTGTTGCTGCGAGTGCTCTGGCAATGCGGGGTGCGGGGGGTGATCAGCATGGTCTTTCGCTGTTCTCACGACAGCCGGACAAGCCCCCCTGTCTCGGAGAGCGAAGCTCCCGGCTCAGAGGCTCACACTTCATCTGCAGGGCGATGACTTGCGTTCTAGAACGCATCTCCCGAGAAGGGGCTCTGAGATGCGTTCCAACAAGCAAAGCGCTGGAAGAGGTCTCGCCGATGTTCGCCTCGTCCTTCCGCGGGTGAGCGTCGGCGAGGGTCTTCGAGGTGGTGTGCTGGTGCTCTAGTGCCTCGGCAACTCACGTTTCGAGCGGTTTCGAAGCCCTCCCAGAAGTGGGTGAGGTCGGCTTCGAAACCGCGCTCGGGTACGTCTTTGCCTCGGCTTTTTTGCTGGTTTTTGTGCTGCGACGACCGGAGGAAGATGAATGATTTCGAGAGAAAAGTGGTCTCCCTACCGACCACTTTTATGTGGTCGCAGCACTAGCGTTGATGAGCTTCTCGGCGTTCCTCGAGACTCAGCCAGCGCTGTTCTAATTCCTCGAGTGCGGACCGGCTCGTCTGATAGTCCGACTGGAGGCGCTCGAGCTCTTCGTGAGGGCCGCTGTAGATGGCGGGTTCATTGAGCTGGGCCTCGAGCGCGGCGAGTTGAAGGCCGGCTTGTTCGATGCGCTCCGGCAGCTGCTTCAGCTCGATCTCTTCGGCGTAGGTCAGCTTGCGCAGCTTTGGAGAAGCCTGGGGAGGGGGAAGGGGCTCGGTGGCGTGCTTTTCCGGGCGAGTCTTGTTGCTCGGTGACCGCGTGCGCTTCTTGTGCTCGAGGTAGTTGCTGAAGCCACCAACCACCAGGGTGGTTGAGCCTCCTTTCTCGAGGGCAAGAACAGAAGTGGCGACTTTGTCGAGGAAATATCGATCGTGGCTCACGATGATCGCAGCCCCGGAGAGTCCGAGAATGAGTTCTTCGAGAGCACCCAGCGTCATGACGTCCAGGTCATTGGTCGGTTCGTCCAACACGAGTACGTTTGCTGTGCTTTGCAGAAGACGAGCCAGGGCGACCCTCGCCCGCTCCCCTCCCGAGAGGCCGGCCACCTTTTGCCGCAGGGCCTCCCCGCGAAAGTGGAAGCGCTGCAGATAGGAGTGGCTTCCGAAGGTCGTCTCTCCGACCGTGACTGTGGGGTGACCCCCTGTGACTGCGTCGAAGACGGTCTCATCCTCACGAAGACCGGAACGGAGTTGGTCCAGGTAAGCGATTTTGGTGTTCTTCCCCAAGGTGACTTGTCCCTGGCTTGGGGAAAGCTCGCCGAGCAGGGTACGAAGCAGTGTTGTCTTGCCCACCCCACTGGGCCCCACGACTCCGAGGCGGCTCTTCTTGGTCAGGTGGAGAGTCAGATCTTCGACCAAAGTTTGCCCGGCTATTTCAACGCTGAGCTCTTTGGCTTCGAGGATCGTCGAGCCCAGACGTTCCTCACTGAGAGTGAGTGAGAGCTCCTGTTCCTGCCGTGGACCTTGAGCAGAGAGTGCGGCCTCGGCGCGGTCGACGCGCGCTTTCTGCTTGCCGGTTCGCGCCTTGGGCTGTCTGCGGAGCCACTCCAGCTCCTGTCGCAGGAAGTTCTGACGATTGCGCTCTCTGCGTTGCTCTTGATCGAGGCGCTGCGCGCGCGCTTGCAAGAACTCGGGCCACCCCCCTGGCGAGGAGTAGATTTTGCCGAAGTCCACTTCAATCGTGCGATCGACGACTTGGCTGAGAAGCCAACGATCATGGGTGATCAAGATCGCGGCGCCGTGAAACTCCTCGCTGAGGTAGCGTTCGAGCCATTCGATGGACTCGGCGTCCAAGTGATTGGTTGGCTCGTCGAGGATGGCGAGATCGGGTTGGGCAAAGAGAAGTCTCCCCAATCCGACACGGCGTCGCTCGCCCCCGCTGAGCGTGCCGATGAGTTGGTCAGGGCGCTCGAGCCCGAGGGCGCTCAGGAATCGGTCGGCGGTCGCGCTTGCCTCCCACCCCCCATGCTTTTCCAAGAGAAGAAGGTCTTCTGCTTGGCGTTCGAGAAGTTGCTTCCGCTGAGCCGGGTCCGAACAGCTCTGCAGCTGTTCGGAATGCCGTTGGTGCCTGAGTTGTGCGGCGAACCAATCCGATCTGCCGGACAGGATACATTGTCGGACGGTTTGGTCTGGAGGAAAAGTGGGATCCTGGGCAAGATAAGCGATGCTCGTGCCTCGGCGTTGGATGAGTTCCCCCCCGTCGGGTTCGAGCTCACCGGCCAAAATGCGGGCCAGTGTGCTCTTTCCGGCACCATTGCTTCCAACGACACCGACTTTTTCCCCAAGGGCAATGGTCAGATCGATATCGTCGAGCAAAAGCCGATCTCCCAGGCGTTTGCGAAGCTTTTGTGCGTCAAGCACTGGCATGTGGCGTGCATATCATGGGCGAAGCGAGGGGGCACTCGTTGCCGGGACGCTTGACGTGCTCTCAAGGGAGACCAAGATAGGCGTACCATGACGAAACAGATCGCGTTTGCAGCCGTTGCGCTTGCAGTCTCCAGCTACGTTGGTTCGGCCGTTGCTTGCGGCGGCGAAGGGGAGAAGAAAGACGAGTCTGTGACCCTTTGTGGCGGCGAGGGGGAGAAGAAGGACGAGTCTGTGGCCCTTTGCGACGGCGAGGGGGAGAAGAAGGACGAGTCTGTGACCCTTTGCGACGGCGAGGGGGAGAAGAAGGACGAGTCGGTTCGGCTCTGAGTGAGATCGAGCTCTCAATGACCGAGCACGACTGTCGAGCAGTCCTTGCGGCCCCACTTTTGGGTGGGGGCCCCGCACGGACTCTCGAAAGCCTGAAATCTGCTCGAGGCCATTGTTTGTGGCTCGTTTTTGAGCGATCGACTTTCGCGCTCGCTCATTTAGGCTGCATTGCGACGTAACTTGCGTGCGTGGATGCGAGCGGTGCTTTCCGCGCCTCCTAGCATCCTAGTCAGTTCACGGAGACGAGCTCCTTCGTCGAGGGGTTCGAGATGGGTTTCGGTGAACTGATTCTGAGCAACCTTGTGAGCCCTCATGTGCTGATGAGCGATCCCAGCAACCTGAGGCCAGTGGGTGACACAGAGGATCTGTCCTTGCGATGCTGCCCGCGTGAGAGCCTGTGCAATTTTCTGAGCCGTTTCTCCACCAGAGCCGGCGTCGATCTCGTCGAACGTCAAAACGGAAGCTTGAGATCCGATGGCGAGCCGGAGCGACAACAGAACTCGCCCCAACTCTCCGCCCGACGCGATGCGCCCCAGGGGTTGGGGCTCTCTTCCTGGATTAGCGGAAAATCCGATGCTGATCTGGCTGTGGCCGTGAGGGCCCAAGGAACCTTCGAACAGATGGGTCTCGAAGACGGCGCGGGAGAGCCCTAGATTGGACAGCTCCTGCCTCACGCATTTGTCGAGTCGACTCTTGCCGTTCAAACGTGATTGATGGAGTTCTCGCGCCTTTTGGTGGGCTTGCTCCTGGGCGTCTTTCAGTTGTTTTTCGAGCTTCGTGAGTCGCTGTGCATCTTTGATGAGGAGGTCCCTTTCGTCCGTCAGAAATTTCCTTCTGTCGGGAAGTTGTTCGACGGCTACCCGATGCTTTCTCGCTACGTCGTTGACTCTGCCAAGCAGTTCCTCAAGCTCGCACTTTCGCATCTCATCGATGTCCGAGTAGCTCGACGTATGCTCTCGCGCCAAGCTGGCGAGTTGGTCGACCGATTCGAGCATCTCGTCGAGTTTGACGTCCAACCCTTGGAAGTCTGTTTCGTCTTGCTGTTCTAGTCGCTTTCGAAGCCATCGCACGCGGATCTCAACGGATCCGGGATCCAAGGTCAGCTCGCGCAGAAACTCATGACAAAGGTTGCTTCTGTTGCTTTCTGCCTGGAGTCGTTCGAGCTCCTGTCGCATTTGTGGTGCGGCCTCGGGCTCGCAGTGTTCGAGTTCTTCTAATTGAAACTGCACGAAGTCGAGGCGTCTTTCATTTTCCGCTTTCATCGACAAGCCGCGCTCATATTCGGTTTCGAGACGTTGCAGATGGTCGTAGGCGCTTCGCATGCTGCGTCGTTGCTCTTCAAGTTCAAGAAAACGATCCAGGGCGGCCAGTTGAGCCTTCGGAGTTCGCAAAGCGTGGGAGGCCCCTTGATCGCAGAACTCGAGCAGACTTCCGCCAACGCTCGCCA
>CAYTRQ010000471.1:0-4294 GCA_964440025.1 uncultured Polyangiaceae bacterium
GGGATTCACCGAGATCGCTCGGACTTCCACCAACAACTCTCCGCTTTGAGGACGAGGTCGCTCGAGCTCGACCGTTTTGAAAGACTCGAGGTCCCCCGGGGTGCCGCCTTTGACCAGTTGAATTGCCTTCATTGTCCGTCGCCCTTTCCTTTTTGGTTCATTTCCGCACAGCAATCAGGAGTGCTCCTCACTCCACGAACCGTCACGCTGGCGCTCAACACATGAGCGTCCAGCGACACGCAGGCGCGCCGACAAAAACGAACAGGACGAGGACAGGGGACCATGCTCCCCAGCACGTAAGCGACCACTCTCCAGAGCCTGATCCGCGAGATGAAACGCCTCGGAGTGGGTCTCCACCATCACCTGACTCGTCGACCTCTTCTTCAGCGAAAAGAGGCGCAGCTTTCCGATCAACGCTTATCGATAGAAGTTGTCGTTCCATGGCATGCACCGGCGTTTTATAGCATGTGGTGGTGTTTTGCGGCATCAGCCGCGGTCTCGACGACGCTGTCTCTGCTGTTGATTGAGCCGTTTCGGGTACGCTCGCGGGTGACGCAGGAGGTGGATTTCTGCTAGAAGACGAAAATGGCTCTCTGGCAACTGACGGACCGTTCGGGCCAGGGATCTTTGTGCCACCTACGTCACCATCGGCCTGGCCTGCGGCCCGAGCGAAAGCACCTTGAGGGCTCGCACGGACCACCAGGGCACACTCGGCCCGAGACTCGTGTCCATTTGCGTCGAAAATGTCGTGTCAGAGGCGCTCTCGCAACGACACTCGCATGGGCCCGCCAGCGAAGTGCGCTTGCATGGTCTTCGAGCAGAACAAGAACGTGAGGATTACCCCGTACTCCACGTATTCGATGGCCATGGCAATGAAACGTCCCGGATGCTCGAGAATGAAGAACGTTTGGTAGGCACAGACGATCGCCATGCTCGTGTACACCACGGCCATCGCGCCGCGCGTGTGCTTCCAGCGAGAAACGTAACCGCCGATGAACAGGCCGGCAGCCGTAAGTACGAGCAGCCACTGCAACAGGAGCATTTTCGGTGACAACGACGGGTTGCTCACACGAGGCCAAGGTACCGTAGACGAGACGAGCTCGATCACTCCGACGAGGGCCCACGCGACGAGCCCAATGTGGACGACCACCAAAAGGCGGGCGAACAGACGAGGGAGGTGGATCAACATGCGGTTCCATTGGAACCCGGAGTCGTCCTGCCCGGCTGCGGCGCCGCGGACGACGACGTGGGGTCGCTGCTCAAGATGGTGAGTGACGTAGCTTGGCAGACCATCGAGGTTTGGCCAAAGTCCGAGCATGAACCCCAAAGGAACATTGCACCTCCTCGTCGGTCCCGTGGGCGCTGGAAAAAGCACGTTTGCGCGTGCCTTGAGCAATCGCGAAAGCGCGGTCTTTGTTGATTTGGATGCGTCGATGGTCAGGCTCTACGGCGACGATCCCCGTCCTGCGGAGGGCGTGCTCGAGTGGTACCTTGAGCGGCGCGAACGGGTGCGCGCGCTTCTGTGGGACATGACGACCCAAGTCCTTTCCACCGGCACCAATGCCATTGTCGAGCTGGGGCTGGTGAGCCGAGCAGAACGCGAAACGTACTATGAAAAAGCGCGAGATGACGATCTCAGGACCACCGTGTATCTCGTGGACGCTCCCCGAGACGTGCGCCGCGAGCGCGTGGAACGACGCAACGCCTCGGGCGAAAAATACGTTCAGAAGGTGCCCCTGGAGTTTTTCGAGCGTGCCTCCGATGCGTGGGAACCCCCGGACGAGGCAGAGCGCGCCGCCGTCTCAATCGTCGATGTCTGACACTTCCAGACGGGAATGAACTTCACCGTTCCGACGTTCTCCTTTCTCGATGTTCCATTCTGATAGCCACGACTTCGGCAACTACAACTCTGGTGGCCTTGCCTCTGTCTCCCTTCGAAAGATCGTGCCGTACGAACCAGAGCTCGTCTTCGCGGCTGTGAGCGACCACGAGCGCCTCCCTCAATGGCTCCTGCCGGGAGCACGTGTCATCACGACAGTCAATCAGGCTGGACACACGGTTCGGGAGATTCGAAAGGGGCTGTTCGCAGGCAAAGAGGAGATCCTGTCCTGTAGGCCTCCCCGAAAGCTCGAGTACCGCATCGTGAGTGGACTACCGGTTCGGCATCACCACGCCACGGTACTGGTCGATCGACATGGGTCGGCACACTCGACGCTGACCTGGACGGTCGAATACGATTCTGGGTTTCATCTTCTCGACATCGTCGTGCGTCGGAGCATCAGAATGACGATCGAAAAAGGATTGGCGCGGCTCCCCGAGTACCTTCGATGTACCGTGGACCGAATCAAATCCTCTAGGGAGGCTCAGGACCCGCTACCAAAGTAGGCATCCCACGAGGGCCGAGGTCGATTCAAGCCGCGAACCCGAGCTAAGCACGCGATGCTCATGAAGATACCATCCACCATAAAAACGTCAGGAACATCCGTGCCGGAGATCCAGCTGGGCAATCAAGTGCTGCACTTCTCCGCGTAGGCTTTGGGAGTGAGCCCAACTTGGTCCTTGAAGTCGCGGATCAGATGTGCCTGGTCATGATAGCCGAGCTCTTGGGCCGTCTGCGCCCAGTCGACTCGCTCTCCTTGGGCCACCCGATCAGCACACTGCTGAATGCGGGCCCGGCGTACAATCCACTTACTGCTCACGCCCACGTACTTTTCCAAGGTGCGGTGCAGGGTGCGCACCGAGACGCCTGCAACTTCGGCAAGATCCGCCGCCGTTGCGATGCCGCGCTCATCCTGGGCCCGATCGACCCATTGATTCACCTGCTCGAGCTCGCCCACGTCGACGTCGCGCAGGCAAGCACGCACGTAGTCCAACAACTCAGCGCGGGCTGCGCTCGCCTGGGAAGGAAAAGGAGGCGCCGGCAGCCCCGTCGCCTCGATCGCCGGAAGAACCTTGTCGGTGATGTCGCGCATCGGCCGGATCGCGAGCGCATAAAAGCCGGCGGGACGAAAGCGCGCTCCGGCCACCCATCCTCTTCCCTTCAGAGTTGCAACAAAACGGGCCTTCGCTGGTCCATGGACATTCAGGAGTCCCTCTTCGAACGCCAGATTGACGCGAGGGAACGGCAAAATCTCCTGATTGAACTCGGTCTCCTCGGGCAGATCCCAGTGAACGGTCCAGAGCATTCCCAGGAACGGGCGGAGATCGTCCGGCGGTTCGACCCGATCCAGGTCGAAGTGCTTGAAGCCCACATGGGGGCGGAGGATGCCGCGGGTCGAAGCCACCGAATATCATTTTGGGGGGCTGGCACACTTTTACAATATTGACTCCAGGCCTCCTGACAGCTTTCAAGACATGGCTCAAAGCAAAAATACGACCTCCGGCAGTGCGCCAACCGCACTCAGCGGCAATCAGGTCGCGAACACCGCTGCCGCACCCCGCGCTGCCGACGGCAAATACACGACCCAAGGCGTTCCCCATGGGTACACCTCCCTGACGCCCCATCTGGCGGTCCAGCCTGCGGCGGATGCGCTGGAGTTCTACCGTTCCGTCTTCGAAGCACGGATCTTGGACATCACGCGCATGGGAGACGTCATAGCACACGCCCTGCTCCAGTTGAGCAACGGTCGCTTCACCCTGAGCGATCCGATGCCGGACTACGGCCTCGTTGCCCCCGATCGCGAGCAAGCAAGCATCACGCTGGCAATGTATGTCACCGACGTCGACGAAATCGTCCACCGTGCGTTAGCAGCCGGGGCGAGCGTGCGCGAACCTCTCTCTACCTTCGTTTCAGGCGACCGATACGCTTCGATCGTCGATCCCTTTGGGATCCGCTGGGCAATCATGACCCGCGTCGAAGATCTCTCGCCGGAGGAAAGCGCTCAGCGCGTGAGTGATTGGGCCGCCGGGCAAGTCTGAAGGGCTCAAGGCCTCCCTCCGCCAAAAAAAAAAGCCCGACCAGCAGTTGCTGATCGGGCTTTGAAAATTAACCCGGCATCGTCCTACTCTCCCACAGAGTTCCCCCTGCAGTACCATCGGCTCCGACGAGCTTAACTTCCGAGTTCGGGATGGGATCGGGTGTGGCCTCGTCGATATCGACACCGGAAAGATTTGGGCGTCACAAGATGCGCTCTCACATTGCGCTGGTCAGTCCGTTCGTTTGACTAAAAAACGACGGCGACCCTTCCCTTCCCAGCTCGCGCTCAGGAAAGGAGCCTGGCTTTCGCCAGGGAGTCTCGCGCTCGGCTTTCCCGAGAGTCCTTGCATTCAGACTGGTCGAGGACCGAGTCAAACT
>CAYTRQ010000472.1:0-4290 GCA_964440025.1 uncultured Polyangiaceae bacterium
CTCACTTCATGAGGGCTTCGAAGGGCGAAAGGCTGGTGCATGTCATTGAAAAGCCCTGTAAGCCATGGCCGCAAGAGGCCGGTGAACGAAGAGGGGCCTTGGCACAAGAGCTGCCGGTACCCCAGGTATGAAACAGCGACTTCTTTCAGGCTCAGTTGCTCTACGCGGCAGTCGTCGTGGCCGTGGCGGGCAGTCTCAGCAGTGCGTGTGACTCGAAAAAAACCGAGACCGACAAGTCTGGAGCTTCTTCGGAAGTCGACTCGAGTCGAGCGATCGATGACGGTCCGCAGTCCGTGTCGATTCGAGTCCATGAGCATGGCTACGATCCGGACTCGGTGGAAGCGAAAGCGGGCAAGCCCCTCAAGCTGACCTTTACGCGAACGACGGACGCGGGGGGTGGGGAGAAGCTCGCATTTCCCGATCATGGCATCGAAAAGGATCTGCCCCTTGGCCAACCGGTGCATGTCGAGCTGACTCCGAAAAGCAATGAGAATATCTCCTTCACATGTGGCATGGGGATGTATGAGGGCTCGATCGTTGCCAAGCGTTGAGCCTGGTACGCGTCCTGAAGGGGCACGAACCAAACAAGCAATGAGGTGAGGGCGCGCGGTCGATGGAGTGGCCGTTTCGCGCCGCGAACGAACCTAGGGAAGTGTGATAGTCAAGAATCCTCTCTCAATTGCGTCCCGAGCCTTCGGGGTTGTCGTGATCCTGGCCATTTCCGGCTGTGCCACGGCATGCGAGGCTTCAATCCGTGAGCACCTGGAGAGCTACTCAGGCGAGTCTGTCGGGTGCAGGCAGTGCGTTCGAGCGGAGCAGAAGGGAGCTCCCGACAAGCGCTCCAATCCGAGCGGGAGCGTTCGATCGAACTCGCTGGCGCCTCGAGGCCATCGAACCAGCATTCGAACGGAGGCACTGACCCCCAGCAGAAAGTGACCCGCCCCAAGAATGAGGTCGCGGCAGGAACTCTCGGATCCTATCTTGCTCATGCACTGGAGCAAAGTCCGGAGGTGCGGGCTGCGTTTTCGCAGTGGAAGGCGGACGTACACCGTATTGCGAGGGCTCGCCGCTTGCCTGAGCCAACGCTGAGCTTTGGCTACTTCATTCGTTCTGTGGAAACACGGGTGGGGCCACAGCGAGCGCGTGTCGGTCTTCAGCAGGCGTTCCCTTGGCCGACGAAGCTGAGTGCTGGGGCTGATTCAGCAGCCGCGGAGGCTCAGGTTGCGGAAAAGAAATTCCAGTCGCGAGCGTTGGCGGTTCGCCGGGTGGTCACAGACGCCTACTATCACTTGTGGATGATTCGAGAAACGCGCAAGATCCATGAGGATCATCTTATTGTTCTGCGCGGACTGGCAGAGACGACGCGAGCTCGACTAGTGCTGCGACCACATAAAAGTGGTCGGTAGGGAGACCACTTTTGTCTCGAAATCATTCATCTTCCTCCGGTCGGTCGCAGCACTAGGGGGCATCGCTATTGCCATCGGCACCATGGTGGATATTGGCATCGTGTTCGTTGAAAACATCGATCAACACCTCATGGATTCGGGGCCCTCGGAGGATCGTGCAGCGATCGTCAAGCGCGCTGCCGAAGTGGCCCCCGCGGTAGTGACCTCCGTGCTGACCACAGTGGTGAGCTTTTTGCCGGTATTTGGCCTGACAACGACCGAGCTCAGGCTGTTCGCGCCGTTGGCATTCACCAAAACGTTCGCCATGGGAGCAGCGCTCTTCCTGTCGCTCCTGCTCCTGCCCGCTGCGGCTGTCGTGGTTTTTCGCCGCCCGCCCGGAGCCGTCGAGACGCCCGCGCGTGGTTTTCGGCGAGCGTGGCGATCGATGATGCGCACGGTGCACCTTCGAGATTGGGTGCTTTTGCTCTTGGGAGCGGCGCTGTGCTGGGCGAGCGTGCTGGTTGGGATCGTTGTGATTGCGGTGGGAGTCTTTCTGTTCGGGACAACGGCGTTCCTGGGATTCGACAAGGTGTTTGGCTTTCTGCCTCAATCGGTGCGGACAAGCCGCCCCGTCGTTGCCGTGGCCCATGCACTTCCAGGGTTTGGCCGCGAGTACATGCCGTCCTTCGACGAAGGCTCGTACCTCTACATGCCGACCACCATGCCTCATGCATCCATTGGTGAGGTTATCGAGATGCTTTCTGAAATGGATGCAGCCATCGCGCAAATCCCCGAAATGGATCGCGTCGTGGGCAAGTTGGGTCGTGTGGAAAGTGCGTTGGATCCCGCACCAGGCGGTCGAGGATGCTCAGAGGCTCATCGACGCCAAGATCGAAAACGGCGATCCGGTTGTACCAAGCGGGGTGAGCTACGAATTCGCTGGTTCCTACAAGAATCAGGTGCGGAGTGAGCAGCGCTTGATGCTGCTGATTCCCGTGGCTCTCGCTCTCATCTTCATTCTGCTCTATTTGCAATTCCACCGAGTGGCGACCACGGCGATCATCTACACGGGGGTGGCAGTCGCCGTTTCTGGGGGCTTTATCTTGGTCTGGCTCTATGGTCAGCCGTGGTTTTTCGATTTCGAAGTCCTGGGTACGCAGATGCGTGATCTGTTTCAGGTCGGCACGGTCAATCTGTCGGTGGCCGTATGGATTGGCTTCATTGCTTTGGTGGGTATTGCCATCGACGACGGAGTGGTCATTTCAACCTACTTGAAACAACGCTTCGAGCGAGAGCCCCCGAAAGATGTTGTTCAAGTTCGGGAACGCACGTTGGAGGCAGGCCGTCGGCGTGTGCGCCCTTGCTTGATGACCACGGCCACCACGATTCTGGCGCTTTTGCCGGTGATTACGTCGCAAGGACGTGGTTCTGACATCATGATGCCCATGGAGCTGCCCTCTGTCGGCGGGATGGCCATCGAGCTTGTCACCTTGTTCATCGTGCCGGTGCTCTACTGTGGAATCGAGGAGAGGAAGATCCTGCGAAAAACGAGGTCTTCGGGACGGAATCTCTGAGTGGATCTGCTGTCTGAGCGGGAGTCGATCATCCAGGAGGTGAACGACGGGTCGTTTTTTCTGTAGCCTGCAAATTTTTAGAGTCATCGACCTCCGGCTGACCCATTGGAGGACGCTGAGCGCTCTTGAATGGCTTTTGTCGATCGGCCGATTGCCCGAAGTTCACTCCGCTGCCCCAGCGGGTTCATTTTTAGGGAGACACCTTCCGTTAAGCTGCTAACTTCCAGCCCATGTGGACACGTGCCCTCTTCGCAACGTCGATTCTGGTACTAGCTGCTGCCTGTAGCTCTTCCCTGCCCTCCGCCACCGGTGAAAATCCCGGCGAGGATCAAGCGGAGAATGATGGGGGAGCAGGTGATAACAACGTGGGAGGAAGTGATAACAGTGGTGGGAGTGGTAACAGTAGTGGGAGCAGCGGCGGTAGTGAGAGTGAAGGCGGCAGCTCGGGCGAGGCGGGCACGGCCGGTAGTGGTAACTCCGGTAGTGGCAACTCCGGCGGTGGTACTGCGGAGCCTGATTTGCCGACAACCGATGAGGGTTGGACCGAGTTCGATCTTCACGACGATGGCAAGACCATTTACGTCAGCAGCTCGGAAGGCAGTGATGACAACGATGGGCTGAGCGTCGAGGAGCCGGTCGAAACATCGAGCTTTGCCATGAGCTTGGCTGCCCCCGGTGACTGGATCCTTTTCAAACGAGGGGATTCCTTCGAAGAGCTTCCCATTGCCGTACCGGGGCTTGACGAGTCGCATCCCACGGTCATGGGGGCTTATGGTGAGGAATCTTTGCCTCGTCCAAGCTTTCACCAAGGCTTTAGCGTCAATGCCAACGACATGTTGGAAGATGTCGCTTGGGTCAGCCTGCACATCTACAATCGCACACATGATCCGGAGTCGGAGTTTTTCGATGAGTCAGCGGATAATGGTGTTGTTTCGTTCAACCAACCGTTCAAGAATCTGCTATTCGAGGATGTCTTGGTCGAATTTGGACAAATGAATTTTCAAGGTTGGGAGGAAGAGCTGGCCGAGAATCTGACACTCCGTCGCTCGATATTTGCCTTCAGTTGGAGCGCTGACGGGCATGCTCAGGGGATCTTTATGAACCACGTCGACGGCGTTCTGGTCGAGGAATGCGTCTTCGATCACAATGGGCACTACCCTGGGGTCGCAGAACCTACGAAATACAATCACAACATCTATGTGCAAAGCGGGAGCAATGACGTTGTGTTTCGGAATAACATTACCGCCCGGGCTTCATCGCACGGGTTTCAATTGCGCCCCAATGGTACTGCCGAAGGGAATCTTGCCGTTGCCAATGCGCTGGGGGGCTTC
>CAYTRQ010000473.1:0-4285 GCA_964440025.1 uncultured Polyangiaceae bacterium
CGCCCTCGCCCCGCAAGGGGCGGGCGACGAAGCGCCATTTGTAGACGGGAACTAACTATTTCGAGCCAGCGTTGGGATTGGCCTTTTTGGGGTCGAAAATGGCCGAAAAATCCACGAGATCCCAGCCACTGGCATGTCTGTAGAGCCGCTTGTTGAGGCGTGGAAAGTCCGCGATGTCTGCATCGAGTCGCTGGCCAATGACAAGCAATTTCAGTGGTTCCTGGCCGGTACAATGGAAGGCATGGGCTGGCCCCTCTGCCGCCGGGAGACCGATGAAATCTCCTGGGGCGATTGGTAGCGTTTCCTCATCGAGTTGGACCGTTCCGTGTCCGGCCAGGACATAAACGGCTTCCTCCTCGCAGTAGTGTTTGTGCAGCTCCGTCGAGATCGAAGCTGGTGGAACCTCGACGAGATGAACACCGATATTTCGAAGCCCGACAGCATCGCCCAGCGATTTGTTGCGTCGACGCGCGTCCGGATTGAGAAAGTGGGCCTTCTTTGTTCCAGCCATCGATTCAATATCGGCCGCGGCTAGTCGGTAGGAACTCTTCTTCTCCATCTTGAGATCTTATGCACTCCAATTGTGAACGTCGATTCGGTGTCTCTCCGCCCTCCTCCGCCGTTTCAGAAATTGATTGCGACCTCCTGCTTCCAGGTCTCACTACCCGTTTTCAGCTTGATTGACCTCTCATCCGAGCTTGATCCACGCTCCGTTTCTCGATTCGCTGTTCTCACCCTCTTTCGGCGTGCTCTGCCGGTGCCGAACGGTTCGTTGAGGCCTTATTCTGCTTCGATGAAGCCGATGTCCGGTCCCGTTCCGTTGTAGAGACCATCCTGGTCGAGGTTCCTGTCTTCACCGAGATCGACGCCAGCGTCGATTGCGGGACTGCCTGTCGAGAGAGAGTAGTCCCAAGTACTCGGATCGACGAACAGTGGATCTTCGAAGACAGCGGAGGTTCCAGGGGTGCAAGAGCTGCAATTTCCTGAAGCGTTGTCGAAGTAGAGATTGTAGTCGAGTCCGGTGAGCTGGTTTTGGTCGGCGAGGAGACCAAATGTGCCAGCGCCGAAGAATATGTTGTTGCGGACATCAACGCTGGTTGCATTCCCCAGATCGATCGCGGCGGAGACCGAATCTACCACGGTGTTGTGCCAGATTTGTGCTCCTGTTCCTCCCTCGATCGCAATCCCACTGTCACCGCCGATGCTCAAGTTAGCGAGTATGAAGACGTCGTCGGCTTCGGAATGAATGAACAGATTGGAGTTGGGAGAGCCCACGATTTCATTCGCCAAGATGGATGCATTGGTGGCAAAGACCTCGATCCCGCGTCCAGCGCTGAAGCTCACATAGTTGAAGAAGACGGTTGTGCCGTCTCCATGGACAACCAAAGCATCGCTATTGTCGTGGATGTAGCAATTCGAGACTTGGTTCCCCGTACTGTTTGCCAACGAGAAAACCACTGGTTCCCCGGGGCAGCTATGAATTTCGAGGTTGTCCACGAGAACGTCTGAGGCTTGAATCGTGAGACAGGCGCTGCCATCGAGACTTCCCGAGCCATCAATCACCAAAGGACCATTGATGGTGAGAGTTTCCTCGATGGCGGGGAGGGGCGAGGTCAAGGCAAGGATGAAATCAGACTGTTCGAAGGTAATGGCTTGAAAGCCTGGCTCGCTGTTGGAAAAGGTGATCGCCTCTCTCAGGGAAAACCCGGTTTGTCCCGGACTGTCCGGGGTTGCACCGGCGTCGGACTCATCCGATGCGGTCGTGACCACGAGATCGACGAGTCCTCCTGTCCCCCCTGTCCCCCCAGAAGCGTCGCCCCCAGAAGCGTCGCCCCCGGTAGCGGAGCTTCCGGCTAGTCCCCCCGCGGCAAGCCCACCGGAGCCGGAACTCCCTCCAGCACTCGACGAGCCTCCCTGTCCCCCTTCAGTCGTTCCGCCGGCCCCGCCGCCGGCGCTTGCCGTTCCGCCGCTTCCGCCAGAGCCGCTATTTCCGGCGCCACTCTCATTTCCCGAGCCACCCTCGCCTGGAAGCGCTCCGGAGCCTCCGCCTGATGCTTCCCCCGGGGTCGCCGAACCTCCAGCGGGCCCGCCGCTTGACTCATAGTCAATCAATTCATAGCCGTAGCGGCACCCCGTTGCGCAGGAGGCAACGACGATGATGCTAAGAATGCAGCTCTTAGCAGAATACACACGTTCATTGTGTAATGAGGGGAACCGTGGAGCAAGCCATCGAGGCGGCTTTCTCGTTGCCTCGATGGGGCACCTCCACTCAGAGAGGCCCGAACGCTGCGACAGTGGACTTCACTTGAGCGCATGCCCTCGAAGGAGGGCACGATTTTACGTGATCCCCCACGAACGTTGGGCACTCTGCTCACCGATCGCAGGGTGACTCCGAGAGCCAACTTTTCAATTCTGGCAAATTGATCAACCACGACAGAAATCGATGCCTCGCCATTTCGAAGAACCATCGAAATCGTGAAATGTCAGCGAAGCGTGACAGGCGCCCAGGGCCTAGAGCGTCGATCAGTTTGCCACAAAGAGCTCCAGAGAAACGCCCCGACGCTCTTGCGAGGGGGCGTTTCTCGCCCGCTCTGCTTCCGCTTGCTGCACGAAATCGACCCTCTCGTTTCCCTTGGGTTCAGGCGACCGGTCAAACCGGTCGCCGCTCGAGGCAGGACGTTCAAAGGTGGACCCATTCGGTGTCCCCGCACGACAGCCGCTTTGGAACTGGCTATGATTCAAGGGTCATGACTTCTTGGCACTGCCGTTTATCGACTCGAGCGCTCGTCCGTCTTTTCGTGATTGCGGCGACCCTGGGTTTGTCCGCTTGTGGGGAGACCGAGGAAGGCGCTCAAGACGAGGCGCACCTGGATGGTATCGATGAGAGTTCAGGTGGGTCTTCGGGCGCGGAGGACTCGAATACGGGGGGAGGCGCTCAAGCTGTAGCCGATAACCCTAGCCCAGTTTACGTGAAAGCTTCCAACGCCGAGGCAGGCGACCTTTTTGGTGTCTCCGTGGCACTTTCTGCGCAGGGAGATCTTTTGGCAGTTGGGGCGAGCCAGGAGGCAAGTTCCGCAGCCGGTGTTGATGGCGATCGAGACAACAACGACGCGCCCAATACGGGGGCTGTTTATGTGTTTCGCACAGACGAAAGCGGTATTCGACAGAAAAGTTATCTCAAGGCGTCCAACAGCGGTGAGCGTGATGCTTTCGGGAGTACGGTGGCTCTTTCGGCAGACGGCAGTACTTTGGCTGTCGGAGCCCCGTTTGAAGCAAGCTCGGCGACTGGAGTCGATGGGGACCAAAACGACGATTCAGCTCCGGATGCAGGGGCGGTCTATATATTTTCTCGAAGGGAGGATACCTGGCAGCAGGAAGCCTATCTCAAGGCTTCGAATGCTGCGGAAGGTCACTTCTTCGGAAGTTCGATCGCTCTGTCCGCCGATGGAAGTAGGCTCGCCGTTGGAGCAGATGGAGAAGACGGGGCCGATACTGGCTTCGACGCGGATCAGGGAGATGATTCTGCGCGCGATGCGGGGGCTGTTTATCTATTTGAAAGGAGTGGGAACTCTTGGGAGCAGGAAGCCTATCTCAAGGCTTCCAACACCGATGCGGGAGACCACTTTGGGGCTTCGGTTGACCTGTCCTCCGATGGAAACACTTTGGCGGTAGGAGCTTTCTGGGAGGACAGCGCCGCTACCGGCATCGATGGCGACGAGCAAGACAATTCGATGTCATTCGTGGGAGCGGCTTACGTGTTCGATCGACAAGGATCTTCCTGGAGCCAGGAAGCGTACCTGAAGCCTTCTCAAGTGGGAGGAAGCGAAAATTTCGGTAGTTCGGTGTCCTTGGCGAACGATGGTCATACCTTGGCAGTGGGAGCTGCGGGTGACGATAGCGCGGCCACCGGCATCGACGGTGAACCAGGCGATGGTTCAATGCCCTTTGCGGGTGCGGTCTATGTCTTCAGCCGCGAAGGCTCCTCCTGGCAGCAGAGGGCCTATATCAAGGCATCGAACACCGGGGAAGGAGACGAGTTTGGTCACCACATTCACCTCTCCGGAGATGGTCACACCTTGGCAGTGGGCGCTGCGCTGGAGGCGAGCGCGGGGGGTGACAAGCAGGGAGACGATTCGATGCCAGAATCAGGGGCCGTGTATCTGTTTGGGAACGAAGCGTCTTCCTGGAAACAGACGGCATACCTCAAGGCGCCGGTAGTGGGCATTGGTGACCGCTTTGGTTGGTCGATGGCTCTGGCCGATGATGGTGGGATTCTTGCCGCGAG
>CAYTRQ010000474.1:0-4277 GCA_964440025.1 uncultured Polyangiaceae bacterium
GTCAAATGAATCGAATGATGCAGCCGAGGAGGGTCAGCTTGCTGGCCCTCCTTCTCTTTCTTCCCCTAGCAGGATGTCAGCCGGAGGCGCTGGCTCCACCCCAGTGTGAGCGTGCACCGTCGGAAGGCGTGGGCGCGTGGAGCCATGTGGCGTTGCCGGTGGGCGTATACCTTCCTGGCGATTCTGCGGCGACAGATGGGAAGAACCTTGTCGTGGTCGATGCTGGTTACACGGAGTGTAAGTACTATGTTCTCGACGCGGCATCTGGAGAGTGGCAGGAAAGCGACGGACCATCTTTGACGGAGTACGCTACACCAGGATACATTATCGCTAATGAGCGAGTCTACTATTTTACATTGTCATCACGGACTACAGGTGACTCGGGACATGTCGAATACACGCACCAACGGCAGATCTATGATCGCGAAGAGTCAATATGGTCTACCGTAACGATTCCTGACTACTACCGATCGGAATGGCGATTTTGGACGGGAAGTGACTTTCTTTTCTGGGGTGGAACGGCTTATGAAACCGACATACCTATCCTCTATCCCGACACGCCAGCCGTTCGGTTCTACGACGGTGCCCTCTTCAACCCGAGCACCGGCGAGTGGCGCCAGATCCCTCCGGCACGTGAGGACGCCGAGTATCTCTGGGGAGACGACGGCCCCAGCCTAGCCAGCATCTGGACGAGTTCGGGATTGTTCGTTTGGGGCCGCACGGCGCCTATTCTTGAAAAGAATAAGTCGATCAGGCGTCGAACCACAACGTCGGCAGCAACGGCTTGTTGGGGAGCAATCACCCAATCGGCAGAATCCTCACGCGTGACTTTTGCGGGTCGACGGTGAGCAGTGCACCGGCCTCGAGTACTTCGCGGTGTTGTCGAAGTGTGGTCAGCACAAGTGGGCCGATTGCCTCGGGTGATGTGTCTTGAGCACGGACTTGCAAGACGCTCGGGCCGTGGGCTCGTGTGTGAGCTAGCAAAGCGCCGAAGTCGAGATCGTGAGTGAAGACGACCATCCCATTCGAGTGGGCATGAGCTTCCATTTGCTTAGTGTATCAGAGTCGCTTGTCCGGTCGAGTTGGAGCCGCGGACCGGGAATCATTGCGGGGGACTAGGCGGAGGTGGTGGGCTGGAGGCGTTCGGTCGAACCTCACGCCAGCAGGTCGCCGGGTGGAGACGAACCGAGACGGTGGCTGTCCCCTCCAAGCGATGTTTGGCGAGGCGGTGGTAGCCGCCGACGATGACCACCGCTCCTTGCGCAAGAAGCTCATCGCCGACGTATCGTCGCTCTCCCCTACGACGACGTGAGATGCGATGGGGTGGCGCTCGAATCGGAAAGTCTGTGGATATTGGCGGTCTCCTTGTTGTGCTCTGCAATGAGAAGTTGGCTGTCTCCCAGGCGACGAGGTCACCAAAATGGGCCTCAATCAATCAACGCGTTCAGTGGCGCAGCACCAGGAGACAGCCATGCAGCATATTGCAGTCGATCTCGGAAAAAGAGAATCCCAAGTTTGTGTTCGGTCCCTCGAAGGAGAGATCCTCCACGAGTCCAAGATCACCACCAGCTCGTTATCGCGCTTCTTCAAGAAGCAGCCACATTCGCGGGTCATCTGGGAGACTTGTTCCGAAGCCTTTTCCGTCGCGGATCAGGCGATAGCCCTCGACCACGAGGTCCGCGTCGTTCCTGCGACTCTCGTCAAGACCCTCGGCGTAGGTGCTCGAGGCATCAAGACCGATCTACGCGATGCTTGGAAACGCCGATGATGTGCTCGAAGTCGGGGCTCTTTGGTGGCTTTGCCTCACTTTGGCCCTTCAGGGCGGCGTCCGGCCCCTGGAGCAGCTCGCCGATGTATTCGGCCGAGATGTCGAGGGGAACGGCGAGATCGTAGACGGTGGGAGCGTCGGGAGGCTCGTCCTTTCTGAGCTTGCGGGAACCGATAAGCTCGGCCGGGAAGCGGGTCTTGGAAAGGATGATCCAGACCGCCGCCATGACCGGCGTTCCCGGACTCACGTGAAAGCAGAGATGGGGAGCGTCGCCATTCGACGCCTTCTTCGAGCGCTCAACTGTCTCCAGCACGGCCTCCACCGCGCACCCGTGCACATCGCCAAAGCTCATCGGACCGTGAGGCAACGAGACGTGCTTCAGCTTAAAGGATGCGCCCGTCTTCTCCTTCAGCCAGCCTTGGTAGAGCTTGCGATCCGCCGGGGCAGCATCCGACAGCAAGGTCACCCGGTCGAACTGGCGCTGCGTGAGCGCCTGACCAATTGGACCGAGCCCGGGTTCCTTCCCCCGTGCGCAGTCCAGGTCCGTCAACCCGACCCAACAAACCAGCGTGCGACGCCCAGCAAGGTAACAGAGACTACCAGAAGATAAACTTTCTTACCTCCGCTGGGTAAATCCTGCCGATTCTGAGCGGCGAAGCTGCGCGCGGTTCGTGGACGATCTGGAGTCGATTGGAGTCAATCTCAACCGTACCTCGAAGGCGTACAACAACGCTCGGGGCAAGCTGGTGTCCGGACGTTCGAACCTGATTGGGCGCGCCGAAAAGCTCCACGACTTGGGAGTGAGCCCCAAAAAGAGCCTGCCCACGCGCGACGCGACGGTCGCCAACGACGTGGAGGGAGTTCCTCGGTTGGGAGGAGCCGAGCAGTGGCGGCGGCGCGGCCGCTGCTGCTTCCCGGAGCCGTTTTTATCGGAGCCGTACGGAAAGTCGGACGCTGCCACCGCCCGGCTGCAATCAGGAAAACCACCGGTTTTTTGTGTCATCGGCTGCCTTTAACAAGCGGGCATTCTCGACTTTTAATAAAGGCAGCGTTTAATATGAGGCTGGAAGGCACCTGTATTGAAGCCTCGTCGAACCATGAGCCCACCACCGTCAGATGAGCATGCCCACCGCAGAGGCACCTACATCGAGCAGCCCAATCAGTATCGCGCATTCATCCCTGCGCGGCTGCCCCCCGAGCCTCCCGTGGACATGGACTCAGAGCTTCAAGTCCTCCGCTCGCAAGCAGACCGTGCGCTCGGTCGTCTCGACGGATCGATTCACACCATTCCCGATCCGGACCTTTTCGTCTTCATGTACGTGCGCAAGGAGGCCGTGCTCTCGAGTCAAATTGAGGGCACACAAAGCTCACTGCAGGATGTTCTTGCTGCAGAGGCGAAGATCCTTTCGCCGGATCGACCCAACGACGTCGACGGAAGTCGTCAACTACGTCGGGGCGATGAATCATGGCTTGGACCGCCTGACGAGTCTTCCCGTGAGCGTTCGGCTCATCAGAGAGATCCACGAGAAGCTGCTCGCTGGGGTGCGAGGTTCGCAGCTCACACCGGGGGAGATCCGTCGTTCGCAGAATTGGATCGGGCCAGCCGGATGCACTCTTCGCGAAGCCACATTCGTTCCTCCGCCGCCGCAGGAAGTTGCCGAGCACCTGAGCTACCTCGAGAGTTTTCTTCACACTGACAGCGCACTTCCGCTTCTCGTGAAGATCGGCCTCGCTCACGCCCAGTTCGAGACCATCCACCCGTTCTTGGACGGCAATGGTCGCGTCGGACGCCTGTTGATCACGTTTCTGCTTTGCGAAAAGCAAGTTTTGGTCAAGCCTGTTCTGTATCTGTCTCACTACTTCAAGAAGCACCGAGGACAATACTACGAGAGGCTTCAAGCCGTACGCGACAGCGGCGATTGGGAGGGCTGGCTCGCATTCTTCTTGCGGGGAATCATCGAAGTGAGTGGACAGGCCACGGAGACCGCCCGCGCGATCTTGCAGCTCAGGGAAACACACCGCAGGGCGGTTACCGACAATCTGGGCCGGACCGCAGCGAACGGTCACAAGGTGCTGGAACGGCTGTATCGGCATCCGATCTTGTCCGTGAACGAGGTGCAGGAGCTCATCGAAACCACCTATCCGGCAGCCAACGATCTCGTTTCTCGAATGGTGGAGCTCGGCATTTTGCAGGAGATCACGGGCCAGGTGCGGAACCGCAAGTTCATGTACGTGCAGTACGTCAGGCTCTTCAGCGAGGACGCCTAGACCGCTCACGGATTGCGCAGGAGCCTCCGCCGTATTTGGCCCATCCTCTGCGAGGGCCCAATACGGCTACGGGAGGCCATTGCTCTATCCGTCGCGTCACCTTGCTCGGGATCGAGCGGGAGCCCCTTTGGCTCGTGATCGAATGGCCTGAAGAGGAAGACGGGCCAACAAAGTTTACGTTTGCGGATTTCACGCATCGTGATCAGCTGTTTCACCATCGTGATCAAGCATTTCACGCATC
>CAYTRQ010000475.1:0-4270 GCA_964440025.1 uncultured Polyangiaceae bacterium
GGGCTTCGAAACCGCTCGAAACGTGAGTTGCCGAGGCACTAGTGCTGCGACCACAAATGGATGCGAACCAACCAACCTCAAGCCGCAGCGGATGGCCAATTCGCCCTCTTACGCAGCCCGCTGGCATGCATCAATCCGACGAAAGTCAGCCGAATCGTGGCAGCCTGGACAAGACCCAGCTCGCCGAGTTCGTCCAAGGCACAAGCAGTCTCTCTTCGGCTGATCTGGAGCGTTCGAGCCAGAGTCGTCACGCTGGCGGGAACGTCAGACTGAGCCAGATCGAGAAGGGTCACGAGCAGTTTTTTGTTCAGGTGCGTCATGTGGATGACCTGTACACAAGATACTGAAAACCTGCCCAGTTTTTTGTTGAAAAATACTGAATGCTCGTCCCCCTTCGGCAACAGAAGGACGCCGCAAACACCCAGTTGTGCGCGTCAAAAAGGCCAAAAATGGCCCCAAGGAGAGGTAGGCAGCGTGACCCAGGCCCTCAAAGAGACACACTGAACATTTCATAGCGGCTTCATCGAGCTCCCGGCCCCCCCATCGAAAGCACCTTTTCTGCCTCCCTCTTGTTATAACCAAGAATTCTTTATCAAGAATTTTTTATTCTTTGCGAGAATGGGTGGAAAGGTTTACTTGTCACCCCATGAACCTGGAACTCGCCGCGCTCCACGCCCCGAGTCAGCCTCCAACCGAAGGCTCGGGTCAGCCTCCAGCCAAGGACAAGGCGACCAGCTCCGGACTCATGCCCGAGGTGGTGAGCGAGCTGGCCGAGCCCCATTCGGTGGGCACGGAGGCCCAAGAAGTGGTGCGCTGGGCACATCGGCGCTTCGGGCGTGACGTGATCCTTTCCTCGAGCTTCGGAGCAGATTCCGCACTGATGCTCCACCTAGTCAGCCAGATCATTCCCAACATCCGGGTCGTCTTCATCGACACCGGCTATCTCTTCAAGGAGACCTATCTCTTTGCCGAAGAGCTCCAAAAAAAGCTCGGCTTCGAGCTCATCGTCTACACTCCTCAAATGACGCCGGCGAGACAGGAAGCCCTCTACGGCAAGCTCTGGGAGCAGGGTGAAGAAGGCGTACGCAAGTATCTCCAGCTCAACAAGATCGAGCCCATGCAGCGCGCTCTGTCCGAACTGGGGGTCAAGGCCTGGATTGCGGGGCTTCGTTCCACACAGACCGAGCACCGTCAGAACTTGAACAAAGTCGGTCTCCAAGATGGTCGGATCAAAATCCATCCGATTCTCGACTGGAGCCGCGAACGCGTCGACGAATACCTCAAGGAACATGACCTTCCCCGTCATCCTCTCTACGAGCAAGGTTATCGAAGCATTGGCGATTGGCACTCGACGATTCCCGTTGCTCCCGATCAAGACGAGCGAGCTGGCCGCTTTTTGGGGGCGCAAAAGGAATGCGGCCTGCACCTCTCCGCGGAAGCCAACACGAGCCTCAGCTCCTCGCATCTCTAACTGGTTCGCGGCGCGAAATGGCCACTTCGTCGCCCGCCCCTTTCGGGGCAAGGGCGGGCGACTCCGTTTTTTGCCCATTTTTTGCCGTCGAACGCTTTGTTGCTTGTTGGTTCGCATCCTTTTGTGGATGCGAACTAACTGAGCGAGTTCGCGTCCATCAAAGGCCGCGAACCAACGAGCAATGGGGGTGAGCGGCACAATGCAGGCTCATGAGCGGAATCGACCGCCCTCGCCACCGCGTCCACGCAGCTCCAGCCTACTCAAAAGAGCGACGCAAGACGGTCCGCGAGAAATGGCCCCTGCTCCTCGTGCTTGAAATAGATGAAAGCTTCCTCCACATCCATTTCACGCAGCTTCTGAGTCCAACTCAGCAACTCTTCCTCCGAATCAGCGTCATTGCGGAGCCGCACGTAAGCAAAGGAAGCGGTGCGGACCAGCGGCGGAGGGACTCTTCCCTCGTCATCCCCATCGCCGCCGCAGAGCGCGACACCGTGACGCTCGAGAAGTTCACCGACCCCCGCGTCGAACCAGGAAGGGTGCCGGAACTCCATGACTGCGCGCAACTGGGCGTGTCCGGCACGCTTTCCCGCGTGGCGGAGAGCCTCCAGAAAGCCATCCAGCAACTCGAGATCGGCCCGCAAGGTGGGAGGCAACTGGAACAGCAAAGGACCAAGCCGCGATCCAAGCACGCCCAGTCCGGAAAGCAAGTGGTCGAGGAGCTCGGTGGTTTGGCTCAGCTTCCGAAAGTGCGTGATCCGCCTGGAAGCCTTGATAGCAAACCGGAACCCTTCAGGAGTTCTGTCGCGCCAGCTTTCGAGCAGAGCCTGCCGAGGCATTCGGTAAAAGGTATTGTTGATCTCGACCGTGGAAAGCCGATTCGAGTAGTATTCAAGCATCTCGGCATTCTTGAGCCGAGGCGGATAGAACACTCCTTTCCACTGAGCATAGCTAAAGCCCGAGGTCCCCACGAAAGCGCGCATCGCTGAAGCTGCCTGAAAGAGCGCTCGCTCTCGAACGTCTCTTCTGCCTGGACTCTTGCGTGTCGGAAGGCCCGTGACAAGGTCGCGGTCCGCGTCAAGCCGGTCAAGATCGTCACAGGCCACTCAGAGACAGCAAAACAAAGCGGATTTTCCGGGAACGTTTGCATTCCCTCACTGGTTGTCGACGCGCTGCTCCTGTATGGCTGGGTTCAGCCGCTTGGGGCACGCCCAAGGCCTGGCCTTTTTTTCCCAAAGAGCCTCACTTTTTCAACTGAGAAGTCGCCCTATGCAAGATGTCCGCGCCCTGAACGAAATCGTCGCGAAAGAAAGCGCCTTCGTCGATGAACTGACGAGCGAAATCGCCAAGGTCGTCGTCGGCCAAACGTACATGGTCGAGCGAATCCTGATGGGGCTCCTCACGGGAGGCCACGTGCTGCTCGAAGGCGTGCCGGGACTCGCCAAAACCCTCACCGTCCGAACGATCTGTGACGCGATCACGGCCCGTTTCTCTCGTATCCAGTTCACGCCGGATCTGCTTCCCGCTGACGTGATTGGCACAACCATCTACAACCAGCACGAAGGCGAATTCACGAGCAAGCTCGGGCCGATCTTCGCCAACCTGGTTCTTGCCGACGAGATCAATCGCGCGCCAGCCAAGGTCCAAAGCGCGCTGCTCGAAGCAATGCAGGAGCGACAAGTCACCCTCGGCGACTCCACCTACTCGCTTCCCGATCCCTTCATCGTCATGGCAACCCAGAACCCCATCGAACAGGAAGGGACCTATCCTTTACCGGAAGCGCAGATGGACCGCTTCATGCTCATGATCAAGGTGGGGTACCCCTCGCGCGACGAAGAGTTCAAAATCATGGAACGCATGACGGGAGCCGTGAAGGCCTCGGCTTCACCGGTCACGAGTCCGGAAAAACTCCTCGAGGCGCGTAAGGTCGCCCAAGACATCTATGTGGACGATCGCGTAAAAAACTACATCGTCGACGTCGTGCTAGCGACGAGGAACCCCGAGGAACAAGGCATGAAGGATTTGGGGCCCTTGATCGAATATGGCGCCAGCCCGCGAGCTAGCATCGCCCTCAACTTGGCAGCCCGCGCTCATGCATTTCTGAGGCACCGCGGTTACGTGACACCGGAAGATATCAAGGCCATCGGGCCGGATGTTTTGCGCCATCGCGTCGTACTCAGCTACGAAGCCGAAGCGGAAGAAGTGACGGCCGAGGACGTCGTTCGCCGCGTGTTCGAGGTCGTCGAAGTTCCCTGATTTGGACGGGGGTCCTTTGATACCCAAGGAATTACTCAGAGCTCTGCGCAAGATCGAGATCACCTCGACTCGTCTGGCCAACCAAGAACAACTGGCCGGCAACTACAAGTCGGTGATCAAAGGTCAGGGACTCGCCTTTCAGGAGGTGCGTCAATACCAACCCGGTGACGACGTCCGCACCATCGATTGGAATGTCTCGGCACGCATGAACGAGACACACATCAAGGTCTTTACCGAAGAACGGGAAATGACCGTGATGCTGTTGGTCGACGTCTCGCAAAGTGGCCTATTCGGCACGAGTCACATGACCAAGCGTCGTCTGTGCACGGAAGTGGCGGCACTTTGTACGTTCTCCGCCATCGCCCACAACGATCGCGTCGGGCTCATCGCAGTCAGCGACGAGGTCGAAAAGGTCGTTCCACCGCAAAAAGGTCGCAAGCACGGCATGCGAGTCTTGCGTGAGATCTTGGAAACCACGCCGCGTCGACGTGGCACCACGCCGCGCCGCTCGTCAACGGAGAGCCGTGAGACCAGATGTACGCCGCC
>CAYTRQ010000476.1:0-4264 GCA_964440025.1 uncultured Polyangiaceae bacterium
ATATGACACCCCATACCTTGCAATTTGGTAACGGTGCACACTCCTCGATTCAGATCCTCGAAATAGATAAATCTGGCCATAAAACCATCATCAAATGTCAAGAAGCCATGCCACAGCTCATACTCCGGAAGGAAAAACATGTGCGAGTGCCCTAGCTTGCCAACAGTCACGGCTGCCTTCATCGCCATGAGCACCATGGACTGCAGGATTGCGTTTTGTCGATTCTCTCCCAGGCTCATGAAGCCATCGATGGCAACGACGGTGTCAAAATGTTTATCGACCGTATTCAGATCCTTCGCAGATCGCACCAATTCACGCAGTCTAGCTATCGCATCAGCGATGGCCCCCTTCCCGTAGTGACTACCTCTCATCCTCATGCGTTTTGTTTTTCGACTGAACGAGCCCATAAAAATGCTTTTAACGCAGCCTCGCCTCGATGATAAGCTTCATTGATGACGACAAGGTTCGTGGACAAACGATGGCTTCGTGGACAAACGATAGGTTCGTGGACACAACGCGATAGGCTTCGTCGAGCGAGCAATGAGCAAAACTTCCCTGATGAGCTCCGAAAGCCCAGAGAAATCCAGAGAAATGAGGTGCTTTTCGATGGCCAAGCTGGTTTTGACACGTCGGCAGGGAGACGACTCAAGCGCCAGGACCGCGACCCTAGGGTGCAAAGGAGCCAGATCGCACTGAGGCGCAAGGCTGACCTCAACAGGGCATGCGCGTCCCGCCACCACTCCCGGTAACCCAAGGAATCCAGAGAAACGGGTCGGCTTCACGCAGATTTTTCCTTATTGCGGCCTGGCGATTCCACCTTGAGGGTACTTAACCCAAGAAAAGCTCGCTGCGTGGAGCCAGTTCCTCAAGGTCGTCCGAAGAGGAGAGAAGGACTTTCTGTCGGGAAGCCTACCTGCGTCGTCTCAGCGTTTTTCTCAAATTTTTCCACGACTTCCTTCACTCTCACTCCCCTTTTCTCGAAATCGCCTTCCTCAGAATCGTCATGAAAAACAGCCTCAGTGAGCAAGCGAGACAGGCAATCGCTCAAAAGCCAGCAACCGCAGCGGACGAGTCCAGTGAGCTAAATGAGTCAGGGGAGTTCGACGAGCGGCCGAAGCCGGTCGCGAAGCGACGACGGCACTGGTTGGTCCCTCTCCTCGGCGTGCTTGTGGCGATGGGTCCAAGCGGCTGCTCCCCCGACACCCAGGTCTCCTCCTGCCCCGAGGGACAATCTCTCTGCGGAGGGGATTGCGTGCCCCTTTCCACAAGCGAAGCCCATTGCGGAGCTTGCGGAGTCAGCTGTCAGTCCGGGCAGACGTGCCAGTACGGCACCTGCTCCTGTCAGGAGGGCCTGACAGCCTGTTCTTCAGGATGTGTCGATCTCTTTTCTCATGGCTCTCACTGTGGCGCTTGCGGGCAAGTCTGCGCAGCCAGCGAAGTCTGTTCCCAAGGAAGCTGCCAGGCGAGCTGCGCGGCAGGTTTGACTCGGTGCGGCCAGAGCTGCGTAGACACTGCGACCAGCGGGGATCACTGCGGCAGTTGCAACAGTCCATGCGCTGCAGGAAGCACGTGCTCGGGCGGCGTCTGTGTTTGCGAGGACGGTGAAACGCTCTGCAACAATAGCTGTACCGATCCGCTTACGGATAATTCCAACTGCGGTGCCTGCGGTGTATCCTGCCAGGGTGGCGAACACTGCTCGGCGGGCTCTTGCGTGTGTCCTGCGGGGAGCGACTGCAGTACTCCGGGAACCGGCGGAAATAGGAACAGCGGTGGCGGGACAGGAACGGGCGGCGCAGCCGGCGGGACTGGGGGTACGACAGGCGGAACTGGGGGCGGTGTGACGGGCGGCGGAGGGACCGGCGGCGTCACGGGTGGAACCGGTGGCTTGATGAGTGGCGGAACCGGAGGAATCGACGGAACCGGGGGGACTCAAGGAACCGAATGCACGATTACGCTCATCTCACAGGAGCTTGGTCATGTGCAGAGCGTCGGAATCGTGGAGTTTAGTCACGATCTCGAGACAGCAACGAGCGCCAGAATCGAGTTCACCAAGGCCAACGGCGATGCGAGCGATCTGACCTATACCGCACCGGTCACACTCCAAGACAACAATCGCACGCTCCTTTTGGGCATGGCCTACGAGACCGAATACAGCTACACGATCTACGTGGGCGATGGCTCGACCAGCTGCAGCTACACCGACACAATCACCACGGGCTCGGCTCCAGACCTCAGCGTCAACCAATCCGGCTCCGGCGAAGGTCGCGCGGAGGGCTTTTACATCGCCCCCCAGATGCAAGGAAACAACATTCTCATTTGGAACCACAAAGGTGAGGTGGTTTGGTCCTATTCGACGAACGGGCTATCCCAACCCACGCGCGCTCGCCTCTCCTACGATGGCTCCATGCTCTATGTGAACAGTCTCAACGTGCAACGATCTCCGAGCAGCACCTGGGCTCGTATCGCGATGGACGGTTCGGACGTGACGAATCTCAACATGGGGACCGCGCACCATGACTTCACGGTCACCGACACGCCGAGCGAAGGAGTCGTGTATATTCGTGGCTCGACGGACAACAGTTGCGACTCCATCTATTTTCATCCAGATGATTCCAACGATACCACGGTTGATACGTTGATTTACGATTTCAACGAGGCCTTCGACAACCTCGGTGGTCAGGATCCCTGTCACGCCAACTCGGTCCACAACAACGAAGAGCTCGACACCTACACGGTCAGCTTCCGCCCCCTTTCCAGCTACGCATCCGTCACACGATCGGGGAGTCTCGAGTGGACGCTTGGCACCAATGGTAGCATTACGGGGGAAACTTGGAACGTCAATCACGGTCACCAAATGTTGGATGACAGCACCTTGCTCTTATTCAACAACAATGGCCAAAGCGGCGGTTCGGACATCCTCACTGTCAGCTGGAGCGGTGACAGTTATTCGATCGATAGCCGAAGCACCGTGGCCAGCTCCGGCATTTTGGGCGACGTCATCCGACTCCCTGGCGGGAACACCTTCACCGTGAGCAGCGCCGCTCAATCGGCTCCTCGAATGGTCGAGTTTTCTTCGAACGGAAGCGAGATCCAGGGGTTCGACATCGGCCAGACCGGTTACGTCGAGTTCCGGGAGAGCCTGTACGGCGCTCCGTATCACTAAGAGCCCTCCGCAGGCGCCGTCTGCCATCACTGGAGTCATTGAACGATCTGATGCGGGGGATCGCGATGGAGGAACCAGAGCGGAAAGGCGGGAGAACCGATGGGTGCGGGAAGCTCTCCCCGGATCAAGTAGCCGTTTCTTTGGTAAAACCGCAGATTTCGCTCCTCATCCGTTTCGAGATAGATCTCCGTTCCCCCGGCGTGCTCCCGCAGTGTCGTCAGAAGCTGCGAACCAAATCCGCGGCCCTGATGCCCCGCGTCCGTGGCGAGCATGTAAAGGTAGTGATGCGGTCGCTCGGGGTGTTGGGCCTTGACGAACCCATCGATTTTTATGAAACGTTTAGTAGTGGATAGGCCACCGTGCCACAGGGAAACGGCAGTCAGCGAAAAGTCTACGGTCCACGGCAGCGGAAAACGTCCTGGCGGAAGAGTGAGCATGACGGCGCGGATGTTTTGGTCCTCGCAAAGGACCCAACAACGACCATGTGTGAGGTAGGCCGGCAGGAGGTGCAGAGCAAAGAGGGTAAGCAATCTGACGCGCTCTGCTTCGTCGCGCTCCAGCACCGCCACCATGGCAGTGTTGTTCCGAAAGGACCGCGCAACCACCTGGGCCGCTTCTGGAATGTCACTCTCGGAAAGAGCGCGTACGGTAGTCATCCTTCGAGTGATAGCGAAAGCACGCGCGCGCGACAATGCGCGTTCGCGATCCCCCAGCAAACAGGTCTCTGGCAGGCGGTGCGCTGAATTTCGACGTTTCAGGGATGAATCCCATTTCTATTGAAAAACCTCGTGAGCGTTCAACCTGTCAAGGCAACACCCCTTGGAGCCCTGCGGCAGATATCTGATCCCCGAGCGTGCAGTGGGATCGTTGGGCCAGTTTCGTCACGAACGTTTCTATCGGACTGTGAGTAGACTGCGAGATCTCTCCCCCTTTCGAAGATACTGCAGAAGCTCTGGAGACCAGTCGAGCTTTCCGCCTGCTCGCGACAATGCGGCACAGACGAAGCTCGCCTGTGGAGCCAAAAGTCCGGAGGACCACTCAACGGCCTAGTGCCTCGGCAACATAGTTTCGAGCGGTTTCGAAGCCCTCCCAGAAGTGGGT
>CAYTRQ010000477.1:0-4261 GCA_964440025.1 uncultured Polyangiaceae bacterium
GGAGCTGCCATCTTTTCCGCCACACGATGGCGACGCTGATGCTCGAGGGAGGAGCGGACGTGCGCTACATCCAAGAGATGCTGGGGCACGTGGACCTTTCGACGACGCAGATTTACACGCAGGTGAGCATCCGCAAGCTCAAGCAGGTGCACCAGCTGACGCACCCGGGAGCGAAGCTGCACCGACCCATCGCGAAGTCGACCCGCCCGAACGAAGCGGACGCCGACTCTCAATGTGCATCGGGAGACTCTGCAGAAACCGAACTCTTCGATCGCTTGCAATTGGAGAGCGTCGCCGATGACGCCAGCTGAACCCACCCGAGCGCTTGGTGCATCGACTGCTCCCTCCGTCGCTCTGCCGCGCGGAAAAGCCGCTCCGCTCGGCAGCGCCGATAAGGCGCCTTATCGGCGCTGGCCCTGCGGCACGGGCCGTGCAAATCGAGACGCTCACCAAGTCCGAAGCACCGCTCCCGCCTCCGGGCTGCCCTCGCTCTCGCTTTTACATAATCGAGGATTATGTAGAACTTTTCCGCGCGGCTCCGCTCCGACATTTGAACCCAACTGAGCCCACCAACTGCATCCGAGCGACCCCAACGTAAGCCCGAAGTACGGCTCCCCGCCCACCCTCAAACTGAGTGCCCGCCGCGGGCCCCTGGCCCTCGCACGGCGGGAAAAGCACCAAATCCCACCCGAATGAACCCAACGAGAATCATGCTAAACTACGAGACTATGGAAGCTCTGAAAGCCCGCATCGAAAACGGTCGCTATGTGATCGACGAACCGGCGACCCTGCCGGACGGGACGGAGCTATATCTGCTGCCCGTGAGCGAAGAAGACGAAGACCGCCTCGACATCGAGGAGGGCACCAAGGTCTTGGCCGAGATGAAGGCCACGGGAGAGCAACCGGCTTCCATCGATGAAATCGCCGCTCGCTACGGTCTCTAAGCCTCATGCCGGAGTACGTAGTCAGGGTCGCCAAAGCGGCGGACCGGAACATTGATGCGCTCGACGGCTCGGTCCGACCGCGAGTCATCCGAGCGATCCAAGCACTCAAAAGCGATCCACGGCCGTCGGGCTGCAAGAAGATGGCAGGCGCCGAGCTCTGGCGCATCCGAGTCGGCGACTACCGGGTGGTCTACAGCATCGAAGACGCGCAGCTGATCGTGCTGGTGGTGCGTGTCGGCCACCGCCGAGAAATCTACCGCTAGGCCCTGCAGAGCCTGCTTAAGCGGCCCCGATGACACCATCCGGGCCGCTTTGTCGTGTCCAGAGCCCGGGAGTACCCTGCCCGCGTGCTGAAACTCCAAACTTTCCTCCGCCTGCTGTGCGTCTGGGCGCTGCTGCTGACCTCGCAGCTCGCGTCCGCCCACACGTCCGTCCATCCCGAAACTCGCGTCGGGGCATTTGAAGTAGCCGCTCAGAGCTGCGTCCAGCTTTCTGTGCTCGCAAACAGCAGCGGGCATCAGGAAAACGCTGATGCGAGTACGGCGGAAGCGTCGGGGTATCCCCATGCCACAAAGGGGGCAGGCACTGCTGCTCGTGGGGCGGGTAGTGCAACTCAAAAGCAGCTAGGGAAGTTCGGCAAACAATTGCAGGAGCACGGGAGACGTTCTGTCGAGAGATCCCAGAGAAAGATCACCAGGCGCCTCAATGAGCACCGGAATAAGCTGGAACAGATTCGCCGCGACGGCGGACACGCGAGTTCCGTGGAACGGGAGATCAGGAACTTCGAACGGGAACTGGAAGCGATCGATGAGGTTTTGAGAGGTAGCCCATGAATCAGAAGGCGTTGTTGGATGCTGCGGGTAGGCGTCTCGTTGTCGAGAAGCTGAGCAAACTGAAGCGAGTGCGGCAGTTTGATCGGGAAGGTGAACCACAAGCTGAGACGCTTGGTCACGCATTGAGCGACATTGAGGAAGCGATGTTGGAGGTGCTAGCTGAGCATCTTCCGGCCCTTCAGTCTGCAGAAACCGATCAGGCGGTAGAGGATGCGCTTGACGACATAGGTGACTCGCTTCGCCATATACTCTATCACATCAATGACACACGATACTTTGCCTATTTGAAAGAGTGAGAAGAGCAAGGCACGCTAGCAAAAGCGCAGTCGCCAGAAGCCTAAGTGAGAGCTAAGCTGCGAGGGCTTGAGTGAACTCGAGAACCCTCGATGCCCTCGTCAGCTTCAGCGACACTTAGGCGGTGGTGCGGTCTTGGACCACTAGACAAAGATGAGCGTGCGCGGTGCTCTCTCTTTGTACAAACAAAAAGACCCCGGGCTAGCTGCTAAGTCTATTTAGCTGCCTGGGGTTTTGTGCGTCTGGGCGCTTAAAGTTGTGTCAACCAGCTTGTCGCTGATCGATAAGGGTTTGGACAAATTTGGCGACGAGCTCTTGGTCTCGGCGAGGGAGTTTTACGGCCTGCTCGAAGACCTTTTGAAGTTTCCCTGCTGGTCCAGGACGTCGTGGTGCGGCGGGTCGACGATCAGCGAGAAGATCTTCAACGCTGACGCCAAGGGCATCGGCAAGCAAGGGAAGCACGTCAGAGCGCGGTGGGGTGGCTGAGGTTTCCCAATATCCGATGGACTTGGGAGACAGACCCGTGAGCTCAGCGAGCTCAGCTTGGCTGAGCCCTGCTGCTTTGCGAAGAGCGAGGAGACGAGCAGCCTGCTTTGGCCTTGGCTTGGCTAATTGCCTGGGCATGTCGTGATTGTAGGGGGCCATTTCAGAAACCTTGTGTACGTGACTTGCTTTGTATCTGGTGTACCAGGTAAAAGTGATCGGGTCTATCGGAAACAAATTTGACCGAGAACGGTCTTGACAGCTTTTCGGACCTGGGAGGCGAAATGGCACGAGTGAGCGAAGCGGAAATCGAGCGATTGAAGGCTGAAATCAGCGTGGAACGGCTCGCTGTGCGAGCGGGGGTGGAGCTGAAGCCGCAGGGCAAGGACCTCCTGGGCCGGTGTCCCTTCCACGAGGACAAGACGCCGAGCTTGGTGATCACGCCCGAGAAGAACCTCTGGCACTGCCTGGGAGCGTGTCAGGTGGGCGGGAGCGTGATCGATTGGGTCATGAAGGCAGAGGGCGTGAGCTTCCGGCATGCCGTCGAGCTTCTGAGGAGCGACATTCCTTCCTTAGCTGCTGAATTGCCCAAGGGGCGTGGCACGAAGGTGGCCAAGCATTCGACAACGCAGAAGCTGGAGCCGCTGGCGGATGCAAGCGCGGGCGATCAGGAGCTGCTGGGCCGGGTGGTGAGCTATTACACGGAGACGCTGAAGGGCTCCCCGGAGGCTTTGGACTACGTCGCATCCCGCGGCCTGAAGAACTCGGAGATGATCGAACACTTCCGGCTGGGGTACGCGGATCGGTCGCTGGGGTACCGACTGCCAGCGAAGAATCGCAGGGAGGGGGCGGAAGTACGCGGGAAACTGCAAGCGCTCGGCATATTGCGCAAGACGGGCCATGAGCACCTGCGTGGCTCGATCACCATCCCGATTTTCGACGAGCAGGGCCGCTTGGTGGAGATGTACGGGCGAAAAGTGGGGGCTCATTTGCGCAAAGGTACGCCCGATCACTTGTACCTACCGGGCCCGCATCGCGGCGTTTTCAACTGGCAGGCTCTGCAAGCATCGAAGGAAGTGATCCTCTGCGAGAGCCTCATCGATGCACTGACTTTCTGGTGCGCGGGCTACCGAAACGTGACGTGCGCGTACGGGGTCGAGGGCGTCGGACGCGATCATTGGGATGCCTTCAAGCGCCATGAAGTGAAGCGAGTGCTGATCGCGTACGACCGGGACGAGGCAGGAGACAAGGCCGCGGAAAAGCTGGCGGAACAACTCACCGCTGCGGGCATCGAAGCCTTCCGGGTGAAATTCCCGAAGGGAATGGACGCCAACGAGTACGCGCAGAAGGTGGGGCCGGCCGAGAAATCGCTTGGCACCGTGCTGCGCGCAGCGGAGTGGATGGGCAAAGGCAAAGCGCCCGAACGGGATGTCCCCGAGCTGAAGGCCTCCACCCTGGAGCGACAAGAAGAACCGGGGCGAGTCAATGAACCAGAGGACAAGACATCGCCGCCCTCGCCCCCACTGGCAGCGCCTCAGGCAACTAAAAGAGAGAAGGAGCCGGAAGAAGAACGCGCTGCCAGCGCACTCAAATCGCCGCCGCCTGCCGAGGCACAGTTTCCTTCCTTAGTTGCCCAAATACCGAGTCCAGCCGAGCGCCCCGAGTCGCACGCCTCGGCAGACGAGCTGGTGGTGACGATGGGAAATC
>CAYTRQ010000478.1:0-4257 GCA_964440025.1 uncultured Polyangiaceae bacterium
CAACAGCTCGGTGACGTGCACCGTCAGCGCCATGACTCCGGCCACGTGATCCACGAAGTGCACTAAAAAGTACTCGTCCGCCTCTCCACCACCCAATCGCACATTTTAACTATGATCCCTTTCCGGAGCTTCTCCCAGCGGCAGTCGATCCAGCAGCCAGGCCGGCAGGTCCCACCCCCGCCCCTCCCAGGCCGCGAGATAGTTGCGATCCAGGCGCTGCCAGCCTCCCAAAAGCGGCGCCAAACCAATGGCGATTAGTGAGAGTGCTTGCAACACACGACGCACCGCCGCGAAGCCTCCGCGCCCCTGGCTCGAGGCGACAACCGGCAGGTGGACCCGATGTCTGCCCATCACGCCTTCTTCCTTTCCACCCGGATCGCCGTGGGCGTCTGCGGACACTCCTCGACGCAACGCCCACAGCCAACGCAGTCGTCCAGCACCACCGGCAATGCAGGGGGCACCAATTTGATGGACTGCTCGGGCAGAGGACACGCATCATGGCAGTAGCCGCAAAGCCGTCCGAGATAAGACAAACAACGTTCAGGGTCGACCACCGCCGTACCCATGCGCACTTCTCTCCCAATGACCTGTTGGTCATCCTCGAGAGGAGAGAGCGCTCCCGTGGGACAAATCTGCGTACATCGCATGCAAAGAGTGCACGCGCGGTGGCGCACGTCCAAGTAGGGGGTCAAAGCGCCGTAGCGAGTCTCCTCGACCCCGAAGAACTGAATGCAACCATTTTCGCACACGGTGCCGCACAGACCGCATCGGACACAGGACAGACGAAAGTCCACGTCGATGGCGGAAGCCGAGGGGGGCCGGACGGGGGGACCCTCAGCTGCTTGCGCGTTCTGGTCGCCGAATAACAGCAAGTGCGCGGACGCTGCGCTTCCTCCGATACACAGCACCGTGCCTTGTGCAACAAAGCGACGGCGATCCACGAAACCGGGACCTTCCCGCAAAACGGCCAGACGCCGTTTGCGACGCTCCTTACTCTTGGCTGAAGGAGGCCCTTCTTTCTTCTCGCGGGACACGTTTGGTTCATGCGCTTTCCATGCCAAGGAAAATCGCGGCGCCCCTGCAGGACCCTGGCGGCACCAATCTCCCCGCACCAACCCCCCAAGCATCTCATCACGATCGAAACCGCGCGGCTCCCCCACAATGATTCGGAAACGAGTGCACACTCCCCACGCTCCACCGCAATTCATGCGCACGCCACGGCTCCTCCAAGTGACCTCCTCAAAACGACCCCTGTCCGCTCCTCCCTGCCCCGCGCGCCGGCTTGCCGGATGATGCCGTCACGATCCGCCTGTCTCGGCGGTGCGGAGCCGCGGCTCGTGATCGCGTCCGTCCGCCGAGTGCCCACGGCGCTCGGAGCTCCGCAACAGATGCCCTAAAACACCACATAGTGCTGTAAAAACTCTTCAAAAGCCGTAGGACGACAGGGGCGGTTGGCCAACGTGGGCGGTTGGCAGACACGACCTGTTGGCCACATGAGAGGTTGGCAGACAGAAGCCTGTCGACCGGGCATCAAGCCCTCGGACGACAGGAACCAGCGTCACCCTCTCGTTGTGGAGCGAGCGCGGGCGGCTCCGCAGCGAGCCCGGCGCCAAGCCAGCCATACCCCATCGAGAGCAAGAACGCAGGAAATCGAGGCTCTGCAGGTCGAATGCTCGGCGACTTGAGATCGGGGAGAATCTGCGCTTCAGTTCTCATGTTTCTTGATGGTAGCTTTTAGAATCATGCGACTTGAAATAGCCTTACTTGTTCCCATTCTCCTAGCACTCTCCTGTGGGGGCCCCGGCACCGGACAGGACGGCACCGGACAGGACGGCACCGGGCAGAATGGCGATGTGGAAATCCACGATTCCGAGAATGACCTCCAGCCAACGGATCCCGACGCGGGACAACAGTGCACACGAGCCGAGAGCATCGCCGCGGTCACGGTGCTCCGCCCCGAGCCCTTCGATGTCATCATCGTCGCCGACAATTCGGGCAGCATCAGTTGGTCGCGCGACAGCCTCAGTGCGGGGCTGCAAAATCTCCTCTCCCTCGTGCACGGGCAGGACGTTCGATTTTTTCTCCTGAGCCCTACTCAGTATGGCGCCTCGAGCCAGGAAGCACGCGATCGTGTCGGCCACTACCTGGTCACCTACGAAGATGAAGCCACTGGCATGGCGCACACAAATGCAGTCACCGAGTATGCGCAAACCTGCACCGACCAAAGTGGCGAGCCCGCAGACTGTGCAGAGCGCTTCCAGTCTGGCAACGGATACAGTGTACGGGGCTCTTGGTCCTTCGAGCTTCCCGAACCGATTGCCGCCATCACGCCAGACATGGACGGCACTGCAATCGAAGAGCAGCAGCAGAAAATCGCCGATGCAATTCTCGCCCAGGGCACCGGAGGAGCACAGCTCGAGCAGCCGATCTGCACCTTGAGCCGCTACATTACCCAGGACCCGGAGCTCCTGCCTGAACATGCCGTCTTCGTCGTGATCGCCGACGAGGACGACACCTCTGATCCTGCGGATTGTCTGGCCAGCTATACCTACGACGCCGAACAAATTGGCGCCTTCGATGGCAAGTGCGAAAAGGACTGCGACTACTACTCATACACGATGAGCTCCGAGCACGTCTTGCAAACGATCAGCGCCACTTGCACTCGGGTCGACGACCAAGGGCAGCCCCGCCCCGAGACTGCCACGACCCTCTCGGTGAGCTCGACCTCGAAGCTCTGCGTCGAGGACAAGACGGAATGTGATGACGAAGACCTGGCCACCCTTTCTGCGAGCTGTGGAGAAGGGAACATCATCACGGACTGTGAGCCGAGCTGCGGCAACAGCTCCACCATCCTCCGCTGTGAACTGCAACGCGCGAGCTCGGATATCGATCTGTGCAGCGAGGCCTTCTCCGAAGCTGGGGTGAGCTACGAGAGCATGAGTGAATACTGCGAGACGACAGCTCCCGACGAGGGACCTTGGATGGACTGCACTTCCCAGGGATATAGCGAGGACAGCATTCCCGCGTTCGCCGGACCAGAAGAGCTCACCCAGGTCATCGAGGCCGCTACCATCGAGGAACAGATGACGGAGTTCCATCAAAGAGCCAACTCCGCCTTTGGCGAAGGCGGCTACTTCGTGGAAAGTATCGTGTTTGCTCCCCAGTTCTCGTGCGAGCTCCAGTCGGGTCAGAGCTACGGCACTCACCTCAGCGAGCTGGCGACCAGCCCCGAAGACGTCTTCCCCATCTGCGGTGACTACGCTCCCGCCCTTCAGCGCATCGAAAGCTTCGCGCAGCGACTCGTCGAAAACGAGTTCGGCCTGCGACTCGCCAGTGACGAATCGATCCTGAAAGTGAGCATCCAATCCCGATCCGGGGAGCCTCGCCCCCTCTCTGAGTCCGACTACGAATTCGACCGCGAGGGAGAGCTCCTCACCGTGGCCGAAGGGCTCCTTCAGCCATCCGACGTCGGCATCGCCGTCACGGTCGAAGACAGCTGCATCGAAGTGGTGCGGTAGTTGGCCCGCAACCTCGAACACATCTCACAACCACGAAAGCCAACGCGCCAACGCTCACCGACGGATGGGTGAGGCGAGCATCGACAAAGCTTTTTCCAGCGCTTCGTTCGACAGCCTTGGTGGAGTCTTCGCGGCTTAGGAGACTGATCGAAATTACCGATTTCAAGTCATGTGACGTATTTGGCAGTTCCAGTCACCGTGGAAGCGTGAGCGTTTGATGCTCACCTGGGCTAGCGCATCATCCGATACCTTCTTTCCGGTACGATACGGCCTCTTGTCCAGTTTCGCTTTGACTCGGAGTCCTGTGCTCGTGGTGGTCGTCCGAATCAGCTCCACGACGGTTTACGGGAGGGCGTCGGCTGTCAGCCAACGCCCTTGCGCACTTTTTTACCCATCGTGATCGCTTGTTTCACTCATCATGATCGGAGCGCAGCGACGGGATTGGGTTGACTTTTCAGTCTTGGTTCTTGGTCTTCCTTCTGGAATCACCTTTGAGTTCGCATTTGTACGCCGAGTGGACCAATCGATCCAAAATAGCGTCAGCGATTGTCGGCTCGCCGATGTAACCATGCCACTTGGAGAGCGGCAGTTGGCTTGTGATCACCGTTGATGCTTTGCCGTGTCGGTCTTCGAGGATCTCTAGAGCGGCGACCGGTTTGACCGGTCGCCTGACCCAAGGGAAATGAGAGGGTCGATTTCGTGCAGCAAGCGGAAGCAGAGCGGGCGAGAAACGCCCCCT
>CAYTRQ010000479.1:0-4255 GCA_964440025.1 uncultured Polyangiaceae bacterium
AACCGGGTCGTAGGTGCCTTCTTTGACCAGAATCTTGTCTCCCTCGTCGGCAGCGTCGACCGCTTCCTGAATTTGGGCATACAAATCGTCGCCGGGAACATTGGCCGTCGGGTCATTGACATCGACGAACAGGGTACTTGGCACGGTGCGGTTTTCCAACGGCTCGAAGAACAAGCGCCGGTGAAATGGCCGGCGCACGCGGTTCGTGCCGGAAGAACGCAGGAACAGGGACGAAAACCAGTTGCAAGACATAGCAAATCTCCTTTGCAGCTTCGTCTCAGCGAGTTCGTTTCAGCAAACGAGTCGTCTCGTGAGCGAGCGAACTTTCCCGGGCCCATGGGGGGCTATCTCGTTTGCGGCGAAAAATGGGCACTCGGTCGCCCGTCCCCTGCGGGGCGAGAGCGATGCGGACTATCTAACCTCTTCTGGGGGGAGAGGGCTATGGGGACGCGAATAAGCGCCAAATCCTCGTGCGAGAACTTCTGCGGCTTGTTTCCCTCGTTGGGTTTGCGGCACGTAGACGTCGGACTCGAAATCAGACTCGAGATCCGTCTGTGGCGTCTGGGGAATTTCTTGCGCTCGAATGGCCCTCAGCACGTCCAAGAGCTCGTTCATGTCTTGGGGACGTTCGTCGGGGCTCTTGCGGGTGGCGCGTTGAATGAGCTGCGCCAGTGCCGGGTGGAGATCTTCCGTGAGCCAAGTTGCCGGGGGAACGGGGGAAAAGAGCTGATGTCGAAGCAGGTCCTTCTTATCCTTGGCATCGAAGGGCAAATGGCCCGTCAACATCCGGAACATGACCACCCCCAGGGCATAGACATCGGTCCGAGCATCGACCGGCTCCACTAAAATCTGTTCGGGGGCCATGTACTGCGCGGTTCCGAGGATACTCGTCGAATGCTCATCTGCCCGCTCGTCCGCGAAGCGCGCCATTCCGAAGTCGAGCACCTTGATGCCAGTGGGGGCCCCAATTGGACCCATGAGGAAGAGGTTATCGGGCTTGATGTCGCGATGAATCACTCCAGCGGCATGCACGGCGGAGAGGGCCTCGCAGGCTCGTTCGATCAAAGGAAGAGCAAATTCGGCGGAGCAGCCTTCTTGACGCTTCATCAAGCTGCCCAGAGTTTCTCCAGCAAGGGCCTCGAGGATGAGAAGAGGCGGTTCTTCTTCGGGCTCTTCCACGCCCATGGCTCGGACGACATGGGGATGATCGATGCGCCTCAGCGCTTCCCCTTCCAGGACGAATCGGCGCTTGAGCTCTGGCTCTGCGGCGACCTCGGGCTTCATCCGTTTAGCGACCACGAGGTGAGAGGTCTCCAGGTCGCGGGCTAGGTGCACCGTGGCGGTGCCTCCTTCTCCGAGGAAGCCTTCAACGCGGTAGCGGCGACCCAGGAGGGCCCCCAACCCGTGTCGTCGACTTCTTCTCCTCGCCGGCGCTCGGCGCAAGAAGGCTGACGTTCCGACTGGCGCCACGCTATGGGCGTACCTGGGACGCAATCTCATCGAAAGGGGGAGCGCTTCAGGAAGCGAGGAAGAGACGGTTGCGCGCTTTGCCGGGGTGACCATCACCTTCCGCTCGTATCAAAAGTTGATGCGGATCCCCAAAATTCCTTCAAGAAACTTTCAAGAAAAATGGCGGAGCAGTCAATCTCACTGGAATCCGCTGAGACGTGATTCGCTCGACGGCGCTGGAACGCTTTTTGGGGGCTGTTCTTGCCTTGCGCCCGTGTTGCCTTGCGCCCGTGCATCTGGCCGGAGCTGGAACGCTTTTTGGGGGCTGTTCTTGCCTTGCGCCCGTGCATCTGGGAGGTGGTTCTCCCTGCCCGCCAAAGAGGCGGGCCAGAGAGAGCCGACAATGCGTAGAGTCGTCGTAACCGGTATCGGTGCCATCAGTCCTCTTGGGTTGGACGTCGCCTCCACTTGGGAAGGCATTTCTTCAGGCAGGAGTGGGATTGCGACCATCACCCACTTCGATCCCTCCGACTATGCGGTAAAAATCGCTGGGGAGGTGAAGGCGTTCGACCCGCAGAAGTATCTCGAAAAAAAACGCCTTCGCGAAGGTGATAGCTTTATCCACTATGCCATCGCCGCGGCCGACGAGGCGATGGGGATGTCCGGCTTCGAACCCGATGCCGAACAGAAGGATCGGGTCGGCACGATTGTTGGTGTGGGCCTGGGCGGTTTGCCCATGCTCGAGGCGATGGGTCGAACCCTCGTCGAGAAGGGCCCCAAAAGGATTTCTCCTTATTTCATCCCTGCGGTGATTTCCAATCTTGCGCCCGGGCAGCTCAGCATGCGCTACGGGTTCCGTGGCTCGAGCTTCACGACGACCTCGGCCTGCGCTTCTGGAGCGCATGCGATTGGTGAGGCAACCCGGGCGATTCGTTTGGGCGAGCTCGATGCCTGTCTAGTCGGGGGAACGGAAGCAACGGTCACGGGCCTAGGGATCGCCGGTTTTGCCCAGATGCGCGCGCTTTCGACGCGCAATGACGAGCCCGAAAAGGCGAGCCGTCCTTGGGACTGTGAGCGTGATGGATTTGTTATGGGCGAGGGCGCTGGGATGTTGCTTCTCGAAGAGTACGAAGCGGCGAAACAGCGTGACGCGACAATCCTGGCGGAGGTGGCCGGCTATGGGACGACAGCGGACGCTTACCATATGACTTCTCCGTCTCCGGAAGGAGAAGGCGCCCAGCGTTCCATGAAGATGGCTCTCCGGACCGCCCAACTGCCGGCGACCGACATTGGCTACGTCAACGCCCACGCGACCTCGACCGGTGTCGGAGACGTCAACGAGTTGCTGGCCTTGAAGGCCGTTTTTGGGGATCATGCCCAACGCGGACTCGCTATCTCGAGCACGAAATCGATGACGGGCCATCTTCTCGGGGCAGCCGGGGCGCTCGAGTCGGTGCTGTCGATTCAAGCTTTGCGCTCGGGAGTGCTCCCGCCGACCATCAATCTCGACGATCCCATCGAGGAAGCGAAGGGGTTCAACCTCGTTCCGCTCGAGGCTCAAGAGAGCCCTGTTCGGGCCGTGATGAACAACTCCTTCGGATTCGGGGGAACCAACGCCACGGTCGTCTTCAAGCGGATCTGAGGAGACTCACGGCCCACTTTTGAACAATGAGCCCCCGATAGCCTCGCCCAGGATTGACTCGAGCGAGGATGGTCCGCTGAGAACACGACAGCCGTGGTGGCGCAAGCCGCTTCATGGTAGCTCCCGACTGGGATGAAGCTTCCAGGGCGAGTCTTCAACGTGGCGGCTGTCACCGCCTTCCTTGGCGCAGCTGCGGCGCTTCTTGTCGCCTCTCCGGCTCGGGCGACTCCGCCCGGTGGCTATGACGCTCCCAACTACGTCAGCTACGAGCGCCCCCCGACTCAGCGGCGCGGTGGATTCGCGCTAGGAATGAGCATGGGCGTAGGAATAGGACGAATGGTTGGCTATCCGAACGAAGTCGCCAAAATTGGCGAGCGCGAGTTCCGGGAGTCGACCGGCGCTGCTTTTCAGAACCAACTGGCTTTTTGGCTAGGTGCCTCTCCTCGCGACTGGCTCACATTCGGCATAGGGCTTGCGTTGATCAGCGCCCAGGGCGGCGGGATCGTGGGATCGAACGCAGGTCCCATCCTCCATATCGAGGCGTTTCCCTTTTTTCCGAAAGGTGGCCCGTGGCACAGCTTAGGAATCGCGTTCGACGGTGGACTTGGCGTCGGTGCACTGGTGGATCCCGAGCAACCGGAAGAACTCCTGGCCGGGGGGGGAGCCACCTCGCAGCTGGCCCTCACCGTCTTTTACGAGCCGTTTCAGTTCTGGCAAGCCTCCTCGGGTCCCCTTCTTTCCTACGCTCATGGATTCGGCCAGACGTTTTCCTCCCACCAGGTCGTTCTCGGATTTCGTCTAGCATTTTATGGGGTGCAGCCACGCCGGAGTTCGTCCAACGCGGAGAAAGGCGCAACGGCTTTCCTGCCGTGGTCCCGGCACCGACGTACCGTCAAAGCAGTTCAACGCTAAGCCCTAGCACACAACCTCGAAGGCCTTCGCCTCACTCGCGGAAGGGCCAGGCGAGCATCCGCGAGGCCTTGTCCAGCGCTTTGCTCGATGTGCCGGGTTTCTGATGGGAACGCATCTGCCCCCTTCGGGGTTTTGAGCCGGCGTTCTCGTACCACCTGATCCCATTTTCGAGGCGGGTGTGGACGCCGAGCACACGGGACTCATTCCGTCAGCCGCGGCATCGTCGGGTGCGTCCCACCCCGGAACGCCGAG
>CAYTRQ010000480.1:0-4252 GCA_964440025.1 uncultured Polyangiaceae bacterium
ACTTCTGGGAGGGCTTCGAAACCGCTCGAAACGTGAGTTGCCGAGGCACTAGTGGAGCCTTCGCTGATGCTGCATGACCGGCATCTGACGGCGAATCCCCCGCACTCGCTCCAGATCCACATCGGCAACGATCACCCCTGGCCCCTCTGCTCGTTCCGCAAGCACCTCGCCCCAAGGATCAATGATCAGAGAATGTCCGTAGGTTTGGCGGCCCAAGGGATGGGCTCCCCACTGCGCCGGAGCGATCACATAGCACTGATTTTCGATCGCCCGTGCGCGGAGGAGGGGAGCCCAATGAGCCCGTCCGGTCGTTTCGGTAAATGCCGAAGGCACCGTGAGAACATCTGCCCCCAACGTCCTCTGCTCGGCATAAAGATAGGGAAACCTTAAATCGTAGCAGATCGATAGCCCCACATTCAGATCACCGACAGAACAGACTCTCACCTCGTCACCGGCAGTCGAGCCATCGGATTCCCTGAGGGTCGTTCCATCATCCAAGGCGACATCGAAAAGATGCATTTTCCGATAGACTGCGCTGACTTCTCCGTGGGGATTGAACACAACGCTGGAATTGAACGGCCGGGCCGGGTCTGCGGAGATCTCGGGCAACCCCCCCGCGAGAATCCAAATGCTCAGCTGTCGACAAAGCGTTGCGATACACTGCGAGATGGGGCCTTGAAAAAGAGATTCGGCAACGTGGGCCCGCTTTCGCTCAGGTCCCAAATAGGCAAACCCCTCCGGCAAACAGACGAGCTCGGCACCACAGTCCCCGGCCTCGCGGATCAAGCGTTCGGTTTCTCCCAGGTTGTCCGACAGCCCATCTTGGCTGCTCAGCTGGATCGCTGCCACCTTCATCATGCGGGACCGAGGCTACCACGCCGAGCCTCTCCCGCCTCTCGGCCGCGCTTGTCTCGACGCTCTGGAAAGGTCCAGACCCCCCCTGCGCTCTCACCGGAGGCCTGAAGGCCGGCAAAACAAGCATCGACGAATCATGTTCGCGAGCGAACTCTCCCCCGGGAGGGCTTTTCAATGACATGGTCCGGCCTTTCCCTCTTCGAGGCCCCCATGAAGTCACGCCTTCGAAGGGCGTGCAGTTTGGCCCACTTCTGCCCCGGACCTTCTTTTCTGGCCTTCGCGCGTTTCACGTCAGGAAAACGCGCTGTAAGCTGCCCAGTCGGATGAACGACCCCAGCACCGGCGCCATGCAGAATTTCCGCGCTAGCGGCCTGCCAAGTATTGGGGGGCCAGAGGCTGGCCTGGTGCTCCTCTATGCGGAGGGATTTCACTCCCTTCCCCCGGCTTTTCCGCTGCTAGCAGCACAGCCAGTCACTCTTGGCCGAGATGCGGAAGCGGACGTCTCTCTGCCCGTCAGCGCCGTGTCACGGCAACACGCGCAGCTGTTCTTCAGTCGGGGTCAATGGTTCGTTCGAGACTTGGGCTCGACCAACGGCACCTTGGTCGATGGTCAGCGCGTGGACGAAGCCCTCGTCGAACCCAATGCGGAGCTCCGCGTGGGCGATGCGATTTTCAAGTTCGTCGATCGAGGCGGCTTCGCCTACGCGGCCTACTCCATCGATGGTCGGATGGAGCCAGGACACGAGCGAGCAACCGCTGAGGGAACGAATCTCATCGGCGGCTTACAGATGGATCAAGTGGCCGCGGCGCTCGAACGCATCGCCAAGACAGCCCTTTCTGTGCTTTTGCTGGGCGAAAGTGGTACCGGCAAGGAAGTCGCCGCTCGAGAACTCCACAAAAAGAGCGGACGGCGAGGACAGTTTTCCGCCGTCAATTGCGCAGCGCTCCCCGACAATCTCATCGAGAGTGAGCTGTTCGGCTACAAAAAGGGCGCCTTCTCTGGTGCCGACCGGGACAAGACCGGCCTCGTGCAAGCGGCTCACCAGGGAACCCTGCTCCTGGACGAAATTGGCGACATGCCCCTTCCAGCGCAGGCCAAGCTTCTCCGCATGTTGCAATCCCGGGAAGTCCTCCCGGTCGGCGCCACCCGTCCCGAGCCGGTGGATGTGCGCATCATCACGGCCACACACCGCGATCTCGATCGACTTCAGAGACAAGGAGACTTCCGCCGCGATCTGTTCGCACGCATCAACGAGTTCCCGGTTGTCCTTCCCCCCCTTCGCGATCGAAAAGAGGATATTTATCAGCTCGTTCGCGCGTTTCTTCGGCGATACGGTCGTCCTGAGCTGTCCGTGAGTTTCCCCTTCATGGCCGGACTTCTGCACCACGATTGGCCCTACAACGTTCGCGAGCTCGAAGGTGCCATGAAACGAGCTGCAGCTCTCGTCGAACACGGGCCGGAAGGCGCGCCCGTCTTGCTGGAAGAGCACCTTCCCGATTCCGTCAAGCAGGCCATCCTGGACTATGCCCAACCTCCCAAAAAAGTGGCCAAAGCAGAGCTCCCCAGCGAGGAGGAACTGAGGGAGCTGCTCACCGAGGAGGACGGCAATGTCGCGGCGGTCGGTCGCCGCCTGGGCAAAGCCCGCATGCAAGTTCATCGTTGGATGAAACGCTACGAGATCAATGTGGACGACTTTCGCAGCCGCTAGAACGCCGGCACATCCCGTTAAAAGGGGCTCCCGAGCTACGTGCGCTGGTCGCGGCCCGCCGGCAGATGGACGAGCGAGCGCGCCTTCAAAAGCCCGGCTCTCCGATTGACCGCCTCCCTCGGCCGCGTTACTGACTCCGCGTTCAGGCTTGTCGTCCTTCGGGAATCAGAATCATTGGCAACACAAGACAAAAAGGGCAAAAGAGGGAAGGCCACACGCTCCTCGTCGACAAAGACCCCGTCTCGTCCCGATCCCTTCGCAGCGGCCGGTGGCGAGCCCGCTGGACTTCACGACATCGCGCGCTCTCGCTACCTCAATTATGCGCTCTCGGTCATTACGAGCCGCGCGCTCCCGGACGTCCGAGACGGCCTCAAGCCCGTTCAGCGTCGTATCCTCTACACGATGTGGCAACAGCGGATCACCGCTGAGCACAAGCATAGGAAGTGCGCCAAAGTCGTCGGTGACGTCATGGGTAACTATCATCCTCATGGCGATGCCGCGATCTACGACGCGCTCGTGCGTCAAGCTCAGCCCTTCGTCATGCGCGTGCCGCTGATCGATGGTTCGGGAAACTTCGGTTCGCTCGATGGAGACGCTGCGGCGGCAATGCGGTACACCGAATGTCGCCTCTCCCCCTCCGCTGCGCCGCTGCTGGAGGAGCTCAGTCAAGATACGGTGGCATTTCGCCCCAACTACGACGGGACGAAGCAAGAACCCGTCGTCCTTCCCGCGCGACTCCCCAACCTGCTGATCAATGGCGCCACGGGCATCGCCGTAGGGATGGCGACCAATATTCCTCCTCACAACCCGGACGAGGTGTGTAGCGCGTCAATCCGGCTGCTAGACGCCCTGGGGGAAGACCGAGAGCTAAGTAATCGTGAGCTGTGTAGGACGGTCAAAGGGCCCGACTTTCCCACGGGCGGCCAGATCGTTTCTTCTCCCGAAGAGATCAAACGCATCTACGAGACTGGTACCGGCACCCTCAAGGTTCGCGCCACCTGGGAATCCGGTCCGTCGACTCGCTCCGGCGACATCATCATCATCACCAGCATCCCCTATGCGGTCAACAAGGCGACGTTGGTCGAGCGGATTGCCGAAGCAATCACCGCAAGAAAAATGCCTCTACTGGTCGATGTGCGCGACGTCTCGGCCGGCGATATTCGCATCGAGCTGGAAATCAAAAAGGGGGCCGACCCTAAAAAGGTCCTTGCCTATCTCTACAAACACACCCCTCTGCAAACGAACTTCGCGGTCAACTTGACCAGCTTGGTCCCCACAGAAAATCCTGAAGTAGGACGACCAGAGCGCCTCGATCTTCAGTCGCTCCTTTGGCACTTCCTTCATTTCCGAATGGAAGTGGTGACCCGGCGCTTGACCCATGAGCTCAGGGCCCTCGAGCGCCGCATCCATATCCTGCGTGGTTTCGAAACCATTTTCGACGCGCTGGATGCTATCTTGAAAATCATTCGACAAAGCGACGGCAAGGCCGATGCTGCGGGGAAGATCATGAAACGCTTCGCCCTCGATGCGGAGCAGACCGACGCCATCTTGGAGCTCAAGCTCTACCGCCTTGCCAAGCTCGAGATCCTGGTCATCCAAAAGGAGCTTAAAGAAAAGCGCTCTCGAGCCAGCAAAATCCGCAAACTGCTCTCTGACAAATACCGGTACTATGGGCGAATGCATGCCGT
>CAYTRQ010000481.1:0-4248 GCA_964440025.1 uncultured Polyangiaceae bacterium
CCCACTTCTGGGAGTGCTTCGAAACCGCTCGAAACTATGTTGCCGAGGCACTAGTCTTGAGAGGGGAGAGTACTGGAAAGTCCGTAGCCATTCATGAGCACCACGACGAGCATATTGCACAGGCCATGGGTGATCACGCTGGCGCCGATTCCTCCGGTTCTGGTGCGGAGCCAGCCGAAGAGCAGCGAGGGAAAAAACACGGCCAAGCGTGCTGGGTGGGGCAAGCTCAAAAAATGCCCGACGGCGAACACCGCACTGCTCGCGACGAGCGCAGGGCCCACAGCGGTTCCTCCCACCTGAAGGCGCGGCGGCCAACGCCGGTCCAAGCTCGATTGGAGGTAGCCGCGGAAGAAGGCTTCTTCCGGCAGTGCGACCACCAAGAGGTGCCCGAGCAGGAGATCGAAAAAGGAGCCTTCAGGGAGGCCATCACGACTCAGCCGAAACGCTTCGCTGAAGTCGAAAGCCAGTTGCGGCTCGAACCAGAAGAGAAACGCGACGCTGTAGGCCGGCGCGATCACCGCCATCACTGCGGTAGAAAGCCCGAGGGCCCGGAGAGCCCTCTGGGTGAGCCGAGGGAGGGAAAGAGGCTCTGGGTCCAAGAGGCCGCCGAGCGAGAGTCCATGGAGCTTGGCATCTTGGCCAGGGCGCAGGCAGAGGAAATAAGTGCAACCCAGGAAGAGGGCGCCCACCACCGTCCCGGCGGCGTCCTCGGGAACGAGCGCGCCCATCCCGGCCGCCAAGCCAGAGACGACGAGGCCAACCAGCAGGGGGTGAAGTGATTGTAACTTTCCAGTGGGTGGCATTTTCTGGGCGTTGCCCGTGGGTGGCATTTTCTGGCGTCACGAGCGGAAGGAGGACAAGGCTACACAGCATTCGGTCTTCGCTGTAAGGTCCGTCCCCGCGATGGCTAAATTTCCTCCACCTGACGACCTCGATCTGCCCGGAGCTCCGGGCGCGCCCACGGCTGGCTCACCGGGGGGGCTCGATCCCGGCGACGAGAATTTCCAGAAAGGCAACAAGGGCAAGCTGATCGGAGCGGCGGTTGTCGCCCTGGCATTGGCTGGCGGCGCGTTTGCTCTGATGAGTAGCGAGGGCGACGAGCCTGTCGAAATGACCGTCGACCAAGCCGCGGCGGAAATGAAGGATATCTTCGTGATGCCTCAGGACCAACAGATCGCCGAGTGGCGCAAATGGGCGGCAACTCCTGGGGACAGTGGTGGCATCACGGAGCTCAAGCAGGAGGCAATCAAACAGCTGGCCTGGGCGGAAGATCCCAAGGGCGTTCCGCTGGCCGCCGAGATGCTCAAGTCGCAGTCGCCCAAGCTCAAGGGCATGGCGGCCACTGTATTGGCGGAATATGGGAGTCCCGCGGCTGATTCGGCCAAACCGGCGCTGCTCGAGGCCCTCAAGACTGCCGGCCCCGGCTCCAAGCCCCAGATTGCTTGGGCGCTGGTTGAGCTCGGCGAGTCGAGCGCCTTCGAAACGATCATGGAACTGTACCGGGCCGGGCACCTCGCGGGCATTCAGCGTCTCGGAGGCGGGAATGCCTTCGATCCCGGTAAGCTCGTTTCTCTCGTTCCACTCGAGAAGATTGCAGAACTGGCCGACGATGAAAGTGCTGCCGTTCGTCAGCTCGTTGCGACGGTGCTTTCCAAGAACGCCGATCCGAAATGGACGCAGACACTCATTCAGTTGCTGGAAGATCCCGACCATGAGGTGGCGCGCCAGGCGGCACCCGGGTTAGGCAAAATTGGTGATGAGAGCGCTCGCGGACCGCTCATTGCCAAGCTCAAGACCGCGGACAAGGACTCGAGGGCCAAGTACCTCGAGGCCATCAAAGAAGGTAGCGGTGGTGTTGGGCTGGTGACGGCACTGTATGCGTTTTTGGATGAGGAGGACGTCGAGACCCGTTGGTACCGGAAGAAGGAGATTTTCGGGCTCATCGACGAGCTGGACGATCCACGGGCCGCCGATGCTCTGTTTGAATACCTGCAGGTCGAGGAGCACATCCACTGGCAGTATCGCGCGGCGCGGGCCATGGCCGAGGTGGGAGACATCCGAGCCGTTCCCACTTTGGCCAAGCGGCTTCGCATGGATCCCTTGAAGATCTACAGCGACCAATACGACTGGGAAATGCTCCTCAAGCGCGACGACAAGGAGCGCATCGAGGCTGCTCGAATGATTGCCGATCTCGCGGTCCTTCACCCGGACAAGCATGAACAAATGCGCGAGCAGGCAGAGGATGCGCTCATCTTCTGGAGCCATGAGATGCCGGCGCCCCACGCCAATGGTCTTCGCGCCCAGGCGGCGATGGGTTCGACGAAGGACATCGAAGCATTGCGCGAGTGGGCCAATCCGGATGTCCCCCTCCCCAAGGAAGGTCAACAGCCTCCGATGCCCCAGGAGTTCGTGATTGCTCAGAGCGCTTTGCGCTATGTGGGCATGCTCAAGGATGAGAAGTCCTGGCCGGTCTTCGAGGAGATGCTCACTCTGAAGCCGGACAACCTGAGCATCGCCAACGAATCCATGTATCAGGGCGGGCTTGCCATCCTAGGGATGTCTCTGAATGCCGTCGGGAAGGGGGCGGCAGATGGTCTGAGCGAATGGGGGGATCCCAAAGGCTTCGATATGTTGCTCGAGTTCGTCGAGGATCCCAAGCAAAATGAAAACGCCCGGATGAGCGCTTGCGCTGCATTGGCTTGGGTCTCAGATGACGAGACGATTCTCACCGTCGCGGAGAAAATCGGCGAGTACTCGGGCACGGAACCCGCAGACGCGTTCCGTCGTCGGTGTCTCCTCGAAACCCTCGTCCAGAGGCCGGTCCCTGGAACCTCGGGGGCGCTCCTCGCGCTGCTCAACTCCGAGCAACCCATGGACACGCGGGTTCAGGTGGCGCGGGCCATCGCCAAGGCGGGAATCGACGAGGAAATGGAAGACAAGCTCTTCGAGCTCGCGAAAAACGACGCTCTGATGAATCATGCCGTTCTCGCCATCATCCTCGGTGGCTCACCGGAGGCAGCGGCGCGGGCCGTTGCTTTCTACGCGGACAAGGAAAAGGTGGCGCTCGAATCACTTCACGACATGTGGTTCAAGAGCTTCGGTTTTTGGTCGACGGAAGACCTCGATGCCGGGCTGCTCTTCAAATACGTGGATAACGCGGAAGCCATTTCCCACGTCGAGATCGACGCGACGCCGCAAGAATGGGCCCCGCAGTTGTTGCAGCGCCAGTTCGACAACTTGATCTTTGACAACGGTCCTCACTCCTTCACCCGGGTCGTGTTGCGCAGTCGTCTTTTCGATATGGCTCGAGGTGACGATCAGGAGCGGGCCGCGGGGGCGATTCGGACGCTTCAGTTCATGGACGAACTTGGCGTTCTGATGGCCGTCCGAGATAGCCAGGCACCGGCGGCCGAGCTCGCCGATCAGGCAGCGTTCGAGCTCATGAATCCCAAGGTCGGTGCTGGACGTGTGGCCGTACCTGGTGAGTAGGTCGACCGGCGGGCCGTGAGGAGTCTTCTCTCCGCGTTCGTGAAAATCCCCCGGGGCGCGGGCCCCGGGGGGTTTCTTTTGCTGGCCCTGGGGACCTCCTCGGTTGCATGCGGAAGACGAGCAGTTGTCGAGGCGCCCGCCGAGAAAAGCCGCGAGCTCGCCCCCGCTCTCGAGCCCACGCTCGAGAGACTTGGCCCAGGCATGTTTCAGGGTGCCGAGGTCTGTTTCAACGCGACCGACGACAACGACAACCGCCTCCTCGACGAAGGATGTGAGGTCCGGCAGGGACCCGTCCAGTTTGTGATTGCTTGGCAGGTGGAAGACGCTGATGTCGATCTTTTCGTGACCGACCCTGAAGGGCAGGTTTCATCTCCTTCGACGCCGACTCATCTCGGGCTTGCCATGTCCGGCGACTGCCCGACGGTCGATCGCGCTTGCCCGAGTCATCATTACGAGAACGTCTATCTCGATCGAGAAGAAGTCCCCCCGGGAACCTACCGCGTTCGTGTTCGTCTCGAGTCGTCGGGACAGCGAGGTAGCTTACCCGACGATCCTCTCGAGGTGCGGCTGGGCGTTCGCACCCCACGGGAAACGCGTGGCTACCTGATTGCCTTCACCGAAGTGCCCCAGGAAGTTCTCCTGTCTTTCGACATCGAGCCCCAACCTGAATCGGAACCCCCGTCTGACTCCGAAGCGCGCGAGCCCGGAACGCGCCCCGATCCCGGTTGACGCTAGAACTGCCGCACAACGCAGTGTAGC
>CAYTRQ010000482.1:0-4233 GCA_964440025.1 uncultured Polyangiaceae bacterium
CCGTTGGCCCATGCGGATCAGAGCACTTCACCGGTGGGTTACTGGAAGACCATCGACGATAAGACCAACAAGCCCAAGGCCATTGTGAAAATCGGAAAAAAGGGCGGAAAGCTTTCGGGCCGAATCGTCAAATTGCTCAACCCGAAAAAGAAAGATTCGCGTTGTACGGAATGTGAGGGTTCCCGAAAGAATCAACCCATCTTGGGCATGGAGATCCTTTGGGGGATGGAAAAAGATGGTGACGTCTGGTCGGGAGGGACCATCCTCGACCCCGAGAAAGGCAAGGAGTACGGGTGCAAGATCGAAGTCGAGGAGGGTGGCAAGAAGCTCAAGGTGAGAGGCTTCATTGGCATCAGTCTGCTCGGGCGCACCCAGTACTGGTACCGTACGGGTGCTCCGTAGGTAGCGGGACCCGGAGGACATTTCATGCATCGGGGCTCGAGTGGGCACGGGACCGGCGCGCCAGCGAAGTGGCCGTGGCTGTCGCCGAGCGCCGGACGGGCGATACGCCGGAGGCCAAAGGGGATCCAAGCCGAGTTCCGCGGCGCCCCCACAAGATCCCCCACGTGAGGGCTGCATCGACCCGTCCAACCAAGAAAAGTCCAACAAAGAGAAGCCGCATCAAGAAGACAACGCACCAGCGCCCCACAACCAACAAGCGAGCGCCAACCAGCCCCCAGCTGAGGGTGCCCTCCACGCGGAGGAGCGCGCCGAGGAGCCCGCCAACACTGGTCGGCCCCATGACCAGATCGCTGTGGGGGCCCCGGAGTTCGATGTGAATTGGAATATTTTGCCCTGTGAGGAACCGGCCCGGTGATCTGTGAACGGGCGGACTGTCATTTGTGATTGTTGCCTGTCATTTGTGAACAGGCGCCTCGCACAAAGCCGCTTGTGCGGCCTGGTTTGACGCGCTGCGCGGTCCACCCAGCGCATTTGTCCGATCCGCCCGCCGGTACCATGAGATCGACATACGTGGTAGAAGGCCGCACAGGGCGGTCGCTGCCGACGCGTTCCAAAGAGCCCTCTCAGTTACGGAATTGTGGTACCGATGATGAAACGAACTCAACTTCTCCTCCCGACGACCCTTCTTTCCCTCCTTGCTGGCGTCTACGTCACAGCTTGCAGTGAGGACTCTTCTCCCGGGCCGGGCTCATCGACTGGTGCGACCGCGTCCAGCGGCTCTGGGGGGTCCGGGGCCACGGGCGCCGGGGCCACGGGCGCCGGGGCAACAGATGGGGGCACCACGGGCGGCTCGTCCAGCGACGGCGGCAACGGAAACACCGGAGGAAACTCGACGAACTCCGGCGGGAACGCGGGCAACTCCGGCGGCGGCGGGGGAACCCCGAACGCCGGCGGGACAGGTGGCGGCGACATGGTGGGTGGCAACACCGGCTCCGGCGGCACCTCGTCGATTGACCCCGATGTTCTGACCGTTCAGCTCGGGGAGGTCCGACAGATCATCCGTGGCTTCGGGATCAACGCGACCATCATGGACCTGCAAAACGCCAAGCCGCTTCCCTGGAATCAGCTCTTTACTCTCGAGGGCGAAGACGCGCTCGGTCTGTCCATCTTGCGGATAGGAATGAATGAAGATGGCAATCATCGAGACGTCCCCAGCGATTGGACAACGGCGAGAGATCTGGGCGCTCGAGTCATCGGCTCGTGCTGGAGCGCTCCTGGAGACTGGAAGGAGGGTAGCGATAGCGTTGATGGCGGAGGACATCTGATCGACGACTACTATGAAGAGTGGGCGACACTAATCGCCGAGTACGCCCGCGACCACCAGCTCTACGCCATGTCGATCGCGAACGAGGCCGATTTCGCATCGTGTATGGTGAGCCCGTGTGATCCACCACGCACGGACGCATATCCATCCATGGTCTACACTGGCCAGGAAATGGCCGAATTCGTCAAGGTAGCCGGGCCCATCTTCGACGAGATCGCTCCCGATACCAAGATGATCGCGCCCGAAGCCTCCTTGTGGCAACATGTGTGGAGCAGCATATCGCCTGACGGGCGGGAACTGGAGGGGGGGGGCTATTTGAGCTCCGATCCGCTGGAGTGCGGCTGCTACGCGAACGAGATTGACCCAGCCGTTGCTGAGACTTGTGCCGACCATTGCAAGAATGGGGAAGATGGCTCCTTGGCCCCAGGCGGCTATGACTACGGTCATTGGCTGGCCAGCGACTCCGACGCGTGGAGCGCCTTCGACATCATGGGGGTGCACCAGTACGAAACGCAGGTGGGGTACGCGTGGCCCGACGATGTCAACGGCGGCGTCCGGGACAGGGAAGTCTGGCAGACGGAGATGTCCGGCGTGATGTACTGGCCGGAGCAGGGGCCCTCGATCGACATCGAAAACGGTGTCGCGGTCGCACGCTGGATCCACTCGGCCTTGACGGTGGGTGAGGCTTCGGCCTGGCTCTACTGGTGGTACGAAGCCTACTACCAGGATGACAACGAAGGCCTGGCCTATATCCGCAGCGATACCGAGTCCAATCTGGACCCCAACACGATTGCCAAGCGCTACTACACCATGGGGAATTTCAGTAGGTACATCCGCCCCGACGTCTTCCACGCGGTGCAGATGGCCGGCCCCTCTCCAGATGACGTCATGGTTTCGGCCTACAAGGGCGACAACGGTGAGGTCGTCGTCGTGGCGATCAACGAGACGAACCAACCTGTCGAGATCCCGATCGCTATCACTGGTGGAGCGGCGCCGGCGGCGATGGTCCCCCACCTCACCTCGGCAAACGAAAACTGGGCCGAGGGAGCCGCTGTGCCTGTGATGGACGGCTCATTCCAAGCTGATCTGCCCGCGATGAGCGTCACGACCTTCGTCAGCGAGTGACGGCCGTCACTCGCTGAGCGAGCCCGGCTTGAGGACCGTCCGAGTCCCCTCGGACTTCGCCGACGAATTCGCCGAGGCAGGCGTAAGGCCTGCCTCGGGAGCGTCCGGTTGACGCAGGGCGCTGACCATGTAAGGACGGCGAGCATGTTTGTCTCCAAGTGTCCGTCCACGGGTAGCGCTCCGTGGTGGCTTTTGATGGGGGGGCTCGCCTGGATGGGCACTCTGTTGGGAGGGTGTGCCCCCGAGCGTGATTTCCGACCGCTCCCCGGGGGCGGTGGCATGGGGGGAGCCGTGGACGAGGGCGATGGCGGCCCGGGGGGCACGTCTGGCAATGGCGCAACCGGTAGCTCCGACAGTGACGGAGGTGGTGATGGTGATACCGGCGGCGTTGGTGGCGGGGGCACGTCTGGCGCTGGCGGTACCGGCGGAGGCGGTGATGGTGATCCCGGCGGCGTGGGCGGCGGGGGCACGTCTGGCGCTGGCGGTACCGGCGGCGGGGGCACGTCTGGCGCTGGCGGCACGGGCGGGAGTGGAGGCTCGGGCGGCAGCCCCCCGTCCTGCACAGAAGAGGACACTCGGACTGTCTCTTGCGGCACCAACAAAAACGGCGAGCGCGAGCAGACGTGCATCAACGGCGCATGGCAGGACACGGGAGATTGCGATAACGTCTTCATCACCGAGTGGACGGTTGAAGAGGGGGACCTCGCGATCACCCTGCCCACGGTCGAAAACGGCTCCTACGACTTTGTGGTCGACTGGGGCGACGGGAGCACCAGCCACATCACTCAGTGGGATGCGGCGGGTCGCACCCACGCCTTCCTCGCGGCAGGCACGCACACCGTGCGGATCGAAGGACAGTTCGTGGGATGGTCCTTGGGGGAGTTGGAGGACGGCGCCAACAAGCTCACCGACGTTTTACGTTTTGGACCGCTGGTGCTGGGAGACACGGAGGCGCAGTTTTCGCGGGCGACACTGACTCTCTCTGCAAGCGATGCACCAGGGTTGGAGGAGACGACGAGCCTCCGTGAAGCTTTCTATCAGTGTGATGAACTGGTGGAGGCCCCGAGCCTGGGCCTGTGGGATGTGTCGAGCGTAACGGACATGAGTCGCATGTTTTATGACGCCGAATCGTTCAACCAGGACATTGGGAGCTGGGATGTGTCGAGCGTGACGAATATGGGCGAGATGTTTGATGGTGCCGAATCGTTCGATCAGGACATTGGTGGTTGGGGTGTATCGAGCGTTGTGAACATGAGCCGGATGTTTTCCGCAAGCACGCTCTACGAAGACGTTGCTTTCAACCAGGACATTGGGGATTGGGATGTATCGAGCGTGACCGACATGGGTAGCATGTTCTTTTCTAACTCTTCGTTCAACCAGGA
>CAYTRQ010000483.1:0-4222 GCA_964440025.1 uncultured Polyangiaceae bacterium
ATATCCATCGCCCGGGCCCACATGGCAAAATCGACCTTCGAGGTTTGATAGTCGTCGGCTTCGCCAAAAATCTGCTTCATGCCGTTGTGGACCATGTTGTAGCGAGAGTCGTTGAAGACCGCGTAGAGGATGGGCAGGGAGAGCTTCTTGCTGGTTAAGATCTCCATGCCAGACATGTGCATGCCGCCGTCGCCACAGATGCAGACGACCGGGCGGTGGGAGTCGGTGAGGGCAAGTCCGGTGGCTCCGGCAATCCCGCTTCCCATGCTGCCCAGATTGAGCTGGATGTGAAATTCCTCGGGGCCACTAGATGTTAAATAGTGAAGAGCAAACAGCATGTGTTCGCCGATATCGGTCACGAATCGGGCATTCTGTCCTGCTGCAGCTTGAAGATCGGCGATGGCGCGATGTGGAGGAATGCGAAAATCCACATCCTCGTCGAAGTCAGGAACCTCATGGGCTGGCTGAGCTCGCACGTCGAGCATGAGCGCTCGACCTAAACCGTTGCGCAGGCCCCCTTGAGTCACTTCCTGATAGAGGTCGTTGCAGAAGTGGGCCAGATCAGCCGTGATTCCCAAGCTCGTGGGCAAATTGCGGTTGAAGACCGCGGTGTTGAGGTCCACGTGAATGAGACGGCCGCCTTGGCCTATGTAAGGAGTTGGTCCGACAGAAGTGTCGTCGAGATCGCTCCCAAGAACGAGGGCGACGTCGATTGGCTGAGCCGTATAGTTGCGCGCCCACACGGATGCGGCCATTCCCCCATTGCGCAAGGAACGGGGATGTTCTTCGCTCACGACCCCCTTGGCGCGAGGGGTCGTGACGAAGGGGACGTCGAGGACGTCAACGAGCTGCCTGACCCATGCTGCGTGACTCCGACACGCCCCACCGATGACCAAAAGCGGACGCTCTGCTGTAGCGAGCCATTCAGCGGCCTTTTTCACGGCTGAGGGGTCGGGAGCGAACGTTGGCGTTCTGCTGGGTTGGGGGATCTCGGTGGCTGGTGCGATGTCCATTGCCCGGTCGATGGGAAGGACCAGGAGCGAGGGCCCAGGATTGGTGGGGTGGGTTGCAGCGTCCAGTGCGGACAACATTTGGCTCACTCCACTCCGGCCATTGGTCACGCGAACCTGCTTGCGCGTGATCGGTGCGAGAAGGTTTTCGACGTTCAAACCCTCGGGGCCCGAGTGCTGAGCCAAGCAGCCGCCGTGGGTGGCCCAGGCGACGTCGCCAGCGATCACGAGGAGCGGAACGCCTTCCATATGCGCTGACGCGATGCCCGTCACGGCGTTGGTCATGCCGGGACCCGCAGTGACGACAACTGCGGCGACGTTTCCTGACGCTTGAGCGTAGGCCAGGGCGGAAAACGCAGCGTGACTCTCGTGTCGCGATTCGATGAGCTCTGCGTCGGGATTCTGACGAAGCGCCTCAAAGAGGGGGCAAATGGGCCCACCTGGGATCCCAAAGAACTTGTCCACGCCACGAGCCAAGAGGGCACGAACGATCCGATTCGCTAAGCAGTGCTCATGGAGAGAGGAGCGGGCCGAAGGTCGCTCATCAGGTTGCTGCAGTTCCTCGATCCCCTCCCGGAGCGTGGGAGCCCGTGGAACGCTCTGAAGGTCGGGTGGACGACCGCGGCGGGGGACGATGCGGGAGGCGGGGGGAACGGTATCGGGTTTGGTCTTCGCGCCGGAGCGAGCGGTGTTTGCTGTTTGACTAGACATCCGTAGCGATTCCTTCTTGGCAGAGGCCCCCCCGGAATTGTGCTCGAGTGTGAGGCAAGAACCGACAAGCGCCAGTGGGAAAATGGTGAGACAGGTCCGCGTTGCTAGGGATATTTGGGGCAATTTCTTTCAAGTCTGAAAGACAGAGCACGGGTTCAGGCCAGGTGGCCGAAGGCAAACGCCCGAAACTACATGAGCCTCACGTCTGGTCAGAGCAGACCTGGAGAGGAGAGAAAATAGTCAATAAAAAAGAAAAACCGGCCAATCGGCCAAGCAGTGTCCATGAAATCATGCCCTCTCTAACGATTGCAAGGGCAAGCGGGTCGGGTTCTTAGATAAGTGGTCCGGCGTTCCGCGTGCTGGTTGACGTCAGCTCTCGGCGGGCGTGCTCGGTGCTCTTGGCGCCGGCGCTCCGTGCGTTTGTCTGGTGCCGCTCTCGGCGTCTTGCTTGGCGACGGCCTTCCGACGGCGGCCTCGTTGCTTGTTCGAGCGGCTGGCGGGAGCTTTCGAGGTTGTGAGCTGTGCTCTAGACCGAGGGACGGGGATCCCAGCGCAGAATGTGCCGTCCTCGAAAGGGAGACTCGAGATGCACCTCGATGGTGACTTGGTGGCCCGATGACTCGAAGGTTCCCTCAGCCGCCCCGAGGACGTTGGACTCGATCCAGAGGTATTCTTCAAACATGTCCATCACAGCCATGCCGGGTTCGGGGAACTGGACTTCCCAGCGACCATAGCGACAGCTTTGCCGTCGAGCGGCGCAAGCCTGTTTGAGAAGTTTGACGGGATCGTGCGCGAGAAAGCGCAACATGGTCTTTCCCAGCAGGCTATCTGCAAACGCTGCAGCGTTGTTGTGTCCAATCGCCCGAAGGCCTTCGTGAATCCTCTCTTGGCCCTTGAGAAGCGCCGCGGCGACAGCGGCACGGGTGAGGAAGTCCGCAACCGGATACCAACGCACCGCCGAGTAGGTTTCGGGAAAATAGGCTTCATAGTCGCGGAGGAGATCCGCCTTGTCCATCACATTGATGACATTCTTGAAGTAGAGACCACGAAGCTGAGCAGACGCTGGCACCGACTGGAGTCGCTCCTCGAGGTCACTATGGGTGACAAGCTTGTGGATCCGGCTATCGAGCACCATGAAACGTTCGGAGGGTACCACCGTCCAGCGCCCAGGCCGACACGCGTGTTTTCAAGGGAAAAGATGCAACAACCTGGGAGCCGCTGAGACAGCGAGCTTGCAACAACCTGCAGAGGAGAGGGCGAAGGCTTTCTCGCCGGCGTTCGGTCGGCGGGCCGACTGATTTGCTCGTTCGTCTCGCCCGAGCAACTTGTCGTTCTTGTGCAAGCCCAAAGGAAAAAGACGGTGAGCTCCGTCTGTGGGCGTTCTTTCAATCTCTTGCACGAGCTGAGAGGACCGGAAAAAAATGGCTCTCCCAGTTCTTCGGCAGTGGGGAGATGTGAGGCGAGGGACGCGTCCTACCCTCAGGGGTAGGTGCTTGAATACACCTGAACTTGCTATGTTCTTTTCTGACGTGAGGCGGAGTCGAGAGCCGGCCTCATGAAATGTGGGAATGCCAGAGGGACCTGCCGATGACGACTCGTTCAAGCACCTGGGCCGCGATGGGGAAGCTCCTCGGGTCCTGGTGGTTGATGATCACGAGTCCATGTGCCGCCTTGTGAAGCACCAACTCGAAAGAGAAGGGCATGAGGTCAAGGTTGCCCATTCGGTGCGTCAAGGGATGAGTGCTTTAGGAGAGCACTTCGATGTTGCAGTTCTTGACGTCGATCTGCCTGACGGTCAGGGATTTGAGCTAGTGGACGCGCTTCGCAAGAGCACCACGGCCCCGACTTCTGTGGTCATGATGACCGGAAGCCCCAGTCGAGATACCCTTCAGCACAGCTTGAACCAGGGAATCTTGGAGTTTCTTTTCAAGCCATTCAGATCGGCTGAAATTCGAGAGGCGGTTGCCCGTGCGCTGCAAGCGAACCGGCGCTGGCACGAACGTTTGGCCATCTTGGAAGGTCGGTTTTTGCGTGAGGGGCCTGACACGCGCGCGACCTCGAGTCCGACGGAGCTTTCAGAAGCGGATATCTCTCGATTGGTGGATGTGCTGGGGCAGCGCCATGCTTTGACGGAACGAGAACGCGAGACTCTCGATCTTGTGCTGAGAGGACTTCAGAATAGCGAAATCGCCCTTCGACTCGATATTTCAGCGAATACGGTCAAGTACCATGTTCGTAATCTACTGACAAAGCTAGGCGTGGAATCTCGCATGGAGCTGTTCCGCTCGTTGCTCAACCAATAATCAATCTATCTAGTTCCCGTCTACAAATGCCCACTTCGTCGCCCGCCCGTTCGGGGCGAGGGCGGACGACTCCGCTTTTTGCCCATTTTTTGCCGTCGAACGCTTTGTTGCTTGTTGGTTCGCATCCTTTTGTGGATGCGAACTATCTAGTGCTGCGACCACATAAAAGTGGTCGGTAGGGAGACCACTTTTCTCTCG
>CAYTRQ010000484.1:0-3033 GCA_964440025.1 uncultured Polyangiaceae bacterium
CGTGCCACCCGTGTATCCACCGCCGCCGATGGGTCCCGTGCCGCCCGTGTATCCACCGCCGCCCGTGGCTCCCGTGCCACCGATGGACCCCCTACCGCCAGAGGAATCACCGTTGTTCGTTGCGCCTGCTCCATCAGGAAAAGCGGGGGAACCGTCCGGTTCGTTCTCGAGAACGTCCCGCACGTCCCCCCCACAACCGACGGCGGCGACAATGGCGAGGGACAGAGCACTAGTGAGTGCTGTATGGTTCATATTCGGTTCCTTCCTTCGGTGCGTCAGGATTGAGAAAACAGACCGGCCAACCGACTCAACCTTGGGCAGATGAAGCACTGCGCAAGTCTGCGTCTAGCTTATGCCCGAAAACAACAACCTTGATCAAGGAAATAGAAAGAACCGATTCATCACGTTCAACCCTGCGAAGTTCAACCCTGCGAAGCGACTGAAGTCCCGGTCTGCAGACCAAAGTTCGTTCACTCCATGAAGCTCGCAAATTGCGACAATTCGCGCGTCGTGAACTCAGAGGGAGGGAAGCGTGTCCAACGAGTGACAGGCCGAGATTGCATCGTCCCCTGGAGCACGCTAGATGTGACTCCGCGCTCAGTCTGCGTCCCCAGCCCTAAGGCTGCGGACGGCAAGGGGATCCCTCAACTGGCATAGGTCATTGTCGGATCCCCCGTACAGATTCAGCGCGATGGTGACCCAAGTTGGATCGCCTTCTCTCCTCGGCACTTGCGGCAGGTCAGAGAAGAAACGTACCGCCGCAAAACACCGAGTCAGACAAAGTGAATTTCAACAATACCGAATCCTCCTCGCGCCGGAGGCGGCGCCACCGTCCATCCACCAAGCCTCAACACACCCCCACGAGTCACCCGACGGAGTCGACGACTGCCTCTGCCTTCGCAAAGCTCGGCCTGTGTTCTCCTCTCCTGCGAGCCCTTCGCCAGGAGGGCTACAGCGAGCCCACACCGATTCAGACACAGACCATTCCTCATCTTTTGACCGGCAGCGATCTGATCGGCTGTGCCCAAACCGGCACCGGCAAGACGGCAGCCTTTCTCCTGCCCGTTTTACAGAGACTTTCCGAGCAACCCGCCACTGGCCGCCTCCGTGCTCTGGTTCTCACCCCCACGCGGGAGCTCGCGGCGCAGATCGCCGAGCGCGCCGCCGCTTACGGTGCTGCGACTTCGCTTCGTCACACATTGATCTTCGGCGGGGTGAGTCAGCGGGGGCAGGAACGCGAGCTGAAAAAACGTCCCGATCTTCTCATCGCGACGCCGGGCCGCCTGCTGGATCTGATGCAGCAGAATCTCGTTCAACTCTCCTCCCTTGAAGTGCTGGTGCTCGATGAGGCCGACACCATGCTCGACATGGGTTTTCTCCCGGACGTGCGCAAGATCGTCGCTGCGGTCCCCAAAAAACGACAGACGTTGCTGTTTTCGGCAACCATGCCCACTGCCATCGAGTCTCTTGCTCAAAGCATTCTGAGGCAGCCCAAGCATGTCGCGGTGGCGCGTCGGTCCCAGGCCGCGGCCACGGTCGAGCAGTCGGTGTATCACGTTCCGCAAAAGCAGAAGACGGCGCTGCTGGAGCGCGTTCTTCAAGACACTGCGTCGGGCTCCACCCTCGTCTTCACGCGCACCAAGCGCGGGGCGAATCGGGTGTCGGCGCAACTGACGCGCTCCGGTATCGAAGCAGCCGTCATTCATGGCAACAAATCCCAAAACGCCCGAACGCGCGCCCTGTCCGATTTCAAACAGGGACGCGCGCGCGTGCTCGTAGCCACCGACATCGCGGCCCGAGGCATCGACATCGACGACGTGTCGCATGTCATCAACTTCGAACTTCCCAACGTTCCGGAATGCTACGTGCACCGCATCGGGCGCACCGGCCGCGCAGGAGCTACCGGCGCGGCCATCTCCTTTTGTGACTCCGACGAGCGCGGTCTTCTGCGAGACATCGAACGCCTGCTCAAAAAGAGTATCCCCGTGGCCCCGGACTCCGCACCGGCCGCGGCCCAACCAGCTCGTGAGGGAGCGCGCACTCGTTCCGGCCCTGCTCGCAACCGTTCTCTCCGGCGTGGGCGAGGCGCACCCCGGCGGCGCGACGTTCATTCAGAAGCCTGAGTCGGCGCACCGAGGAATGGTGCTTTTTCCCTCGATGGCGTTTTTGTGAGGGAGGGAGCTCCCCACCTCACGAAGCATTTCAGGGAGGAGCGATGCGCCCCCCTGGCGGGCGAGCCTCCGCGTGCGCATGGGGAAGAATTCTCAGCGGCGCGCTGGGCCTCGTACTGTAGCCGAGCCTCCGCGTGCGCATGGGGAAGAACGGCGACAGCAAGAAGGGCGCCGGAGCCATTTCCGAGGGGGCAGGATTCGGAGCAGGCTCGGCCGCGCCTGCTCTCCTGCAGGTCACGTGCGACGTGAAGTGACCTCGATCAGGATGCCCTGCTTGCGCCGGCTCTCGTGAAACGACGATTGCGGTCCCTACGGAAGACCCCCGGTATGTGGTAGAGGCCAACCCCCGGCAAATGAGGAAAAGAGCAGCGAATCTCGTGCCCCTGAGGCCTCGAGGCCGTCGTCTGGCCCCCTGCCGCATCTCCTGCAACGCGCGCAGCCCCCGGGCGCGCCTCGGGCTCCCACCGGCTCTTCACACCTGTCTGCTTGTGCTGTGCGCAGTTCTGTTGCTGCTCGCCACCGCATGCAAACAAGAGCAAGAGCACTTCCAGCACGGAGTGGCCGTGGTGATCCCCGAGCAATCGGCCACCTGGATAGAAAACTTCAATCCCTTTTTACCCAGCCAAGCCCTTTGGCCAACCGTTGCCGGCATCTACGAGCCGCTCCTCATCTACAACCGGCTCCACCACGAGTACGTGCCTTGGCTCGCAACGAGCTACCGTTGGGAAAAAAACAACCGAGCTCTCGTCATGACCATTCGCGAAGGAGTGCACTTCAGCGACGGCGAGCCCATGACACCACAAGACGTCGTCTTTACCTGGCAGGTCATGAAACAGCACCCTGCCCTGGATCAAAGCGGCAT
>CAYTRQ010000484.1:3043-4215 GCA_964440025.1 uncultured Polyangiaceae bacterium
CGAGAGCGTTTCGGCAAGCGGCAATGAAGTGACGTTTCTCTTCCAACGTCCCTTCGTGCCAGGGCTCTTCTTCGTCGGAGAGACCCCCATCGTCCCCCAGCACATTTGGAAGGACATCGCCGATCCCATCCGGTTCAGAAACGGGGATCCCGTCGGCACGGGGCCTTTTACCGAAGTCCGCACCTTCAAAACACAGGTCTACGAGATCGGTCGAAATCCTCACTATTGGCAAGCAGGACGCCCCCATCTGGAGGCGCTGCGGGTGCCTGCATTGCCAGGGAACGAGCAGGCCAGCCTGGCCCTGATCCGAGGCAAGATCGACTGGGCGGCTGTCTTCCTCCCGGCCATCGAGCGGATCTTCGTCGGCAAAGATCCCGAGTATCGCGGCTATCAGTTCCCAGAAATCGAGGGAACGGTCATGCTCTACCCCAATCACACTCGTCCACCATTAGGAGACGTCTCCGTTCGCAAAGCGCTTTCTTATGCGCTCGATCGCAAGCGCATCGTACGCATCGCCATGCAAGGGTACACCCGGGCCGCCGACGCGACCGCGCTCTCGAACCTCTATTCAGAATACCATGCGCCCGAGGTCCTCGAGCAGGAGGGAGACTGGACCCAATACGATCCCGCCAAGGCCGCCGAACTCCTGGACGCCGCGGGCTTGACCCGAGGATCGGACGGCTACCGTCGGTTCCCGAATGGCAAGGTTCTTCATCTCGACGTCAATTGTGTGGTCGGTTGGTCCGATTGGATCATCGCAGGGCAGATCATCGTTCGCGACCTCAAGAAGATTGGTGTTTCGGCTCAACTCCGCACCTACGACTTCGGAGCATGGTTCAACCGACTGCAAACGGGCGATTTCGATCTGTCCCTGGCATGGTCCTCGGGAGGGCCCACCCTCTACACCTTCTACCGACGCCAGATGGCGAGCGCCACGCTCCAACCGATTGGAGAAACGGCCGAATACAACTGGCAACGCTTTTCCCATCCCAGAGCAGATGAGTTGCTCGAAGCACTCGCACAAACCGCCCATCGCACGCAGCGCCTGCGGATTTCGAAAGAACTGCAACGAGTCTTCGTGCGCCATGCACCAGCCATCCCACTGTTCCCGGGCCCTGCCTTCGGCGAATACAACAGCCGCGACCTGCACGCGCATTTCGGCGGCAACAGTG
>CAYTRQ010000485.1:0-4212 GCA_964440025.1 uncultured Polyangiaceae bacterium
CGCCGATTTCCCCCTTGTTTTCGCGGCGTTAGCCATTTCGAGACGGGATCTAGCTTAAGGAATCAGCATGCCTCTCAGATTCAAATTTCACATCTCGTGCTGTGGGAGAAGCGGCTCAAAATTTGTAGCTGCAGCATTGCGGAACATGGGCCTTTCGGTGTTGCATGAAATGGGAGACGATTGGCCGTTTCCGAGTGAGCGCGGTATCAAGTTCATTCCACAGAACCAAGCCGCGTTCGTTCTCTATGACGGGATTATTGGCTGGAAGTGGTCGATGATGACCCCCAAAATTGCCAGAAACTCAGTTCATCAGCTTCATCTCGTACGCGAGCCAATTGCAGCAATCGAGTCCGCGACAACGCACTTGGACTCCTTGTTTCGCCGGATTGAGAGCACCCTGGGAGAACCGACAGGATTGGAGTCCACGCTTGGTGACGAGAACAAGAGGCTTCTTCGAGCAGTACACTACTGGGTCAGGTACAATGAAACCTACGGATCAGAGAAGCAGGTCATCCTTCTGGAAGAGTTTCAGCCAGGAGGACGTTCTTTTGAGAGCGCCTGCGACACCCTGGAGATTCCAGAAGCTCCGAGAATGCTGGCGAGTTTGATACCCAAAGATGTCAATGCCAGAAAAAAAGCCACTCGCCGTGTGAAGGCAAGTGTTGAGCGGATTCAGGAGGTTGCGCCAACCTATCTGGATAGATTGAAAGCGCTCGCAGAAGAGTACGGCTACGAGTCGTTCAGTTAGTACTTCGTATGGACCAACCAATTGCAGACCTCATCAGTTGGGCCCTCCGTCCAAGGAGCGTAGCGTTTCGATCGGCCGTGAGCTCGCTCCGAGGAGTCCAAATTTTCTGAGGGAGCCAGAGCGTGTCGGTGGCGGGCTACGATGGCCAAAGACGCTTCACCAACTTGGAATCTCGAACGAACCCTTTTGGATTGCGAGCAAGCTTTCTCAGCTTCCTGCCGATGGTGACATGAGGACTTAAGGCGGGTTCGGATTCTTGGCGTGAACGGCCAGTCCGATCTGGCTTTGGAGAGGGCGGTTCGTGTCGTACCGGACGCTTGTCCGTTCCAGCGTTTGCTACCTTTAATGCCTTCGCGAGAAGTATTTCGTCGCGCCGCGCCAGCTTCTGCTTCACTTGGCTGAGGCCGGATGACCGCACGGTTACAGTATCGTACTGTAGGTACTGCAGTAAGAAGAGCTGCAGTTCTTCAAATTCTGGCAGGCTCAAGTGGCCTCTACGGCGACTCTGAAGGGCTTCGACGAAGATATCGATTGAGTTGTACTCGTCGTTAAAGCCTGCACCACCATAGAATGGGTTCCCGAACGTTGCGGGTCTAAGACCACAGAAGAAAGCAAGCTCGATGCCGGCCTGAGAGTTGAGCATGGCTACTTGGTCGACCTGTTTGCCGAGGGAAGACAGGTTGTGATGGTTACGAATGAGAAAGCGCCCAGCTCCTTCCCCCGCCTCCAGTTCTCGGAGGGCTTCGATGGTTCTTGGCCTCATCAAGTGCACCTTCTTCTCCTCCCAGGGGTGACCCTTGAAAACGATGTTGTAGTCCGTGTGGCGAAGAACCTTGGAGATGAGTTCTCGATAGAAGGCGATCGTGGAAAGCCACCCATACTGCTGATCGATGATTGAGAAGTCATTGACTACCTGACCAACCAAGAGGAGTCGAGGTCTAGACGGGTCGCTGAAGCGTGGGAACTCCTCCGGCGGGGGCTGTGATACGTTCTTGTTCTTGCTCAGCAGCAGCTTTTCCACAGCCTTGAGCGTTTCCCGGTGGCGGAGTCCCTCGTCCGTCGGAATCGCATAGGAGTTTCTAACTGTGGGGAGTCGGATGTCAGGCTTGTTGCCGAGGGGGCTGTATCTCTCCTCCAAGTAGAATTCGTTTCCGGTGAACGTAGATTCGAGGACAAATACGCGGGTCTTGTACCAGCGACAGATGTGCATGAGCGCTCTCATGTACGTGGGAGACCCTCCGAACACGAATGCTTCAGTAAAGACGCGTCTTGTGTTGTCGAGAAAGCCTTGCCACTCGTCAATCCAGAACATCACAGCCGCCATGTTCTGAATGACGGCATCTCGCTCGTTGTTTACTAGCCATTGGTCAACTAGATTGGTCCATTCAAGCGGTGTCTCGAACCGAGTTGCTTCTCGATGAATTTGATCGCTCGTTGCGAGGATGTACGCGAGGCACTCAGACCGACAGATGTCCATCAATGGGATCGGTTGCGCATGATAGTGATGGTGCGCGCTGAGGAGAGCGTCATTGTCTAGCCGACCTAGTTGGTCGATGTAGGATCGAATCTCTGGGCAGCCATCGTACAAGCCATATCGCTTTTTGAGGTGGCCATGCTTGTCGTGGACAACCACCTCTGCCCTCTCAGCCTGAAAGTAGTCGAAGAGGGGTTTGAAATTCCTAGCGTGGATGTGAATATCGTCCGATAAGAGAACGAAATGCTTCATGCCGCTTCCCTCACGGTTCGATAAAGTTCAATGTGGCGCGAGACGACCTCCCTCCAAGTGGGACATCGAGCCCTCAGGAGCGGAGCTCCCCGACGGAGCGCAGCTGTGAGGGGGTCTCTTGCGTTGCGAAGGCGGTTCAGTTGGCGAGCGTCTTGCTCCACGTTCCCGGTCAGCAGGAGTCCAGTTTGCCCGTCTTCGACAAAGTCCGGGGCATAACCGACCGGAGTTGCAATGATCGGCGTGTGTGTTGCCATTGCCTCTGATAGATTTGCTGGCCCACCTTCGAACGTACTGCACATCAACAGATAGTCGATCGACTCGTACAGGCTTTGGAAAAGTCGATAGGGAAGGAGTTCGAACAATCGAACCCGGAAGCCTAGTCGAGATAGAGATTCAGCCGTGCGAAGGCGGCGCTCGCCCACTAGAATGAACTGAAAATCCTCTGGTGAAAGACGCTTCACGAGGTCATGCAGGTATGCTTCTCCCTTGAAGCGTCGCTCATAGTACTTGGAAATGACTCCCAAGGTTATCTTCCCGCCGTTGTAGTCACGAGGCTCCATTGCCTTTGGGTGGAGAACTTTGTCGTTGTAGCCATGAGGAACAATGGCGGTGTGCTTCACGCCTCTCGCGGTGAGGAAGTCCTTTTGTCCTCGGTTTAGGCAAATGACCAGCCGGGCTTCGCGGTATCTCGGCATGAACTTTTCGAGCCGAACCCAGGGGTCAGGATCGAATAGATCGTGGTGAACGGTGCAAACCGCGCGGTCCGTAAGGGCAACCTCAAGGTGACAGCGATGATAGTGGTGAACATCCGCGCTAGGATCTGGATGCTTGGTAACAAGGACTCTGGCGGATTCTGGTGCGTGTTCTCGAAAGTAGTCGAAGATGGCTTCAAAGATACCAGAGCGGGTATCGGCAGAGGTTACGTGGTTGATAAGCATCTCTGAATCACTGTTTGGTAGGCGATCGTCCATGTTCGGCCTAGGGGCGCGTCTGTGTTCCGCTGCTCTGAACGCGGCATGGGGCTAAGCGCGTAGCCTGAATAGACTATACCTTCGGTAGTGAGGGCAAGACGGCGACGGAGACGGGCGACGTTATCGCGCGATTCCGCGCTCTGACGTTCCCCGCGCCCGAGGGCGGGATCGTCCGGGTGACCTATCCTATCCAGTTCGAACCCCAAGAGGAGGGCGAGGCTCCAGCCGGCGAGTAATCCTGGTCCTCAGGTGAGCTGATCCCGGTGGATTGCGGGGTGTCCGGGCAGCCTTGCAGAGCAGAGCTTGATAAGAGACTGCTGGTCTCTTATTTGGGCAGTAGTGTGGTTTGGCAAGGAGGGCCCCCCGTTGCAGACCGACGACTCTGGGGGATCGAAATCGAGCGGCCCTCGGAGGACATCACGAACGGTAGGCAGACGGGCGCCGGAAGAAGGAACCATGGGGGATCGATCGGGAAAATGGTGGGCGGCGTTGGCAAGCGTGACGCTTGGTGCGGCGTGTGGCGGTCAAGCCGCGATGAAGGAGGACGGTGGCGGCTCGGCGCAGTCCGGGGGAAGCTCTTCTTCCACTGGCGGTACGTCCGCCTCCGGTGGAGGAGCGCCTTCTGCGGGCGGTACGTCTGCGTCCACTGGGGGAGCGCCTTCAACCGGCGATGGAGGAGAGACGACCGGGTCAGGGGGCGAGGCACCCATGGGAGGCTAGGAAGAACAAACCTGAAAATCGCTCCTTCGGCAAAGTAGCCCCCCGCG